>DASWIB010000272.1:0-19143 GCA_036397915.1 Thermoanaerobaculia bacterium
GCCGAGCGTGCGACGGACGTCCTCCGGAAGGGTCGCCCGGCCCTTGGCATCCACGGTTACGAACACGGATCTTTCGGGAGATCCCTCCATCGGGGGTCTCTGCCTTTTTGCCCTTTTCGCCATAGTGGGAGAGTACCACCAAGGCGATCCCGGGCGTCCCGCCGGCAGCGACGACAGCGTTCCCGCGGTTGACCGACGGACGCGACGCCGGGCCAGTCGCCGAGAGGCTGTTGCGCAAGAGGGGCGTCGCCGTGGTGCCCGGCGCATTCTTCGACTCGCGGTCGCATTTCCGGATCTCCTTCGGCGGAGCCACGGAAGCTCTCGAAAGGGGTCTGGAGGCGATCGCGGACTGTCTGGAAGCCTAGGGGGTGTGGGGACCACAAGGTCCCCCGCCGACAAATACTCAGAGACTCTCCTTGGCCCTCAGACGGTCGGTTCGAGCTCCACCGCCGTCTCCTCGATCGCCTGCCAGGCCGCAGCGACGTGGCGCTCGAGGGTTTGGCTCTGCCCGATCGACATTCGCAGCGTGTACTTGCCGCCGAGCGCGGTGTGGGTCAGGTAGAGGCGGCCGCTCGCGTTCAACGCCTCGAGAAGCTGCCGGTTGATCTCGTCGCCGCCGACGTGCCGGAAACAGACGAGGTT
The DNA here is from genome assembly GCA_036397915.1 of Thermoanaerobaculia bacterium. GTDB lineage: Bacteria > Acidobacteriota > Thermoanaerobaculia > UBA5066 > Gp7-AA6 > Gp7-AA6. Next base: position 643 of record DASWIB010000272.1, read on the forward strand.
CAGGGGCGCCGGCGCGGCGAGCTCGAACCGGTCGGACTCCTCGACCCACAACTTGAAACGCTGCGCGAGCTCCACGTGACGGCGTACGTGGTGGCGCAGCCCTTCCACGCCGTAGTGCCGAATCACGAACCACAGCTTGAGCGCACGGAAGCGCCGTCCCAGCGGGACGTGCCAGTCGCGGTAGTCGAAGACCGCGCCGGATTCGGTCGCCTTGTTACGCAGGTACTCTGGCAATACCGAAAGCGCGCGGATCAAGGCGGCTCGATCCGCGACCCAGAATGCATCGCAGTCGAAGTTCGTGAACATCCACTTGTGCGGGTTGAAGCAGTAGCTGTCGGCGAGCTCGACGCCGTCGTGGATCCACCGGAATTCGGGACACAGGGCCGCGGTGCCCGACATCGCCGCATCCACGTGGAGCCAGGTCCCCTCTTCGCGGCAGATGCGGCCGATCTCGAGAACCGGATCGATCGCGTTCGATGACGTCGTCCCCACCGTCGCGCACACGAAGCACGGGACCCTTCCGGTGCGGCGATCCTCCGTGATTGCGCGCGCGAGCGCGTCCGGCCGCATCGCGAAGCGCTCGTCGCCATCGATCAGCCGCAGGTTCTCGCGACCGAGCCCGGCGATCTTCACCGCCTTCTCGACGGACGAGTGAGCGTGGGACGAGGCGTACGCCACGAGACGCCCGTCCGCGCCCGACTCGTTCGCACGGAAGCCGGTCGAGCGCTCCCGGCCGGCGAGAAGCGCGCAGAGCGTCGCGCTCGACGCCGTATCCTGGATCACGCCGCCGCCGGTCGAGTCCGACCGAAACTTCTCCGGGAGCCCGAGCATCCCGACGAGCCAGTCGAGGACGTGCGTCTCCAACTCCGTGCACGCGGGGCTCGTCGCCCAGAGCATTCCCTGCACGCCGAGGCCTGCCGACAGAAGCTCGCCCAGGATCGCGGGGGCCGAGTTGTTCGAGGGGAAGTACGCGAAGAAGTTCGGCGACTGCCAGTGCGTGATGCCGGGAAGAATGATCCGTTCGACGTCGGCGAGCATCGCGTCGAACGATTCGCCGCGCGGTGGCGGCTCGGGCGGGAGCGCGGCGCGGACCTCGCCCGGCGCGACTCGGGAGAGGACCGGAAAGCTGTCGACTCTTTCCATGTAGTCGGCGATCCAGTCCACGACCGCCCGGCCGTGCCGCCGGAACTCCCCGGGAGTCATGTGCCGGCCTTGCGGCTCGCCGACCGGGGACTTTCGGGGCGGCGCTTTTCCTACTCCCACTCGATCGTCGCGGGGGGCTTCGAGGTGATGTCGTAGACGACGCGGTTGATCCCCCGCACAGTTCCCACGACGCGGCTCGCGATCGCATCGAGCACTTCGTGCGGCATCCGGAACCAGTCGGCGGTCATGAAGTCCGTCGTCTGCACGGCCCGCACCGCGAGCACGTAATCGTGCGTCCGGCTGTCGCCCATCACGCCGACCGACCGCACCGGCAGCAGCACCGCGAACGCCTGCGAGATCGCCTCGTACAGGCCGGCCGCGCGGATCTCCTCGAGAACGATCTCGTCCGCCTTCTGGAGGAGCGCGACCTTCTCCCGCGTAACCGCACCCGGAATCCGTACCGCGAGGCCCGGACCCGGAAAGGGATGCCGTGAGAGAAACTCCTGCGGCAGGCCGAGCTCCGCGCCGAGCCGCCGTACCTCGTCCTTGAAGAGCTCGCGCACCGGCTCGATCAACTCGAGCCCGAGCTTCTCCGGAAGCCCGCCCACGTTGTGATGCGTCTTGATGACCGCCGACGGTCCCTTGATCGAGACGGACTCGATCACGTCCGGATAGAGGGTGCCCTGCGCGAGGTAGCGCGCATCCGGGATATCCCGCGCCTCCCGCTCGAATACCTCGATGAAGGTGCGCCCGATGATCCGGCGCTTCTCCTCGGGATCTTCGACACCCTCCAGCCGCGACAGGAACAGGTCGGAGGCATCCACGGATCGGATCGCGATCCCGAGACGCGCGAAGGCCTCTTCGACGTGCTGCCTCTCGTGGGCGCGCATCAGGCCGTGGTCGACCAGGATCGGGTGAACGCGGTCGCCGAGCGCTTCGCGCAGGAGGAGGGCGGTGACCGCGGAATCCACGCCGCCCGAGAGCGCGCAGACGACGCTGCCCGCAGGCGCCTGGCGCCGGATCGCCTCGACCTTCTCGTGGCGGAAGGACTCGATCGTCCACTCCGGCCGGACTCGGCACGCGCGGAAGAGGAAGTTCTCGAGGATCATCGACCCGTGCTCGGTGTGGCGCACTTCGGGATGGAACTGGATCCCGTAGAGGCGCCGCTCCGGGTCTTCGATCGCCGCGACCGGAGTCGAAGACGTCGAACCGGTCACGCGGAAGCCCGGCGGGGCCTTGACCACGGAGTCGCCGTGGCTCATCCAGACGGTCTCCTCCGACTCGAGCCCGGCGAAGAGCTCGGAGTCCGTCGCGAGGTGCGCGGTCGCACGCCCGAACTCGCCGCGTCCGTTCGCGCTTTTCACCTCTCCGCCGAGCGCGTGCGCCATCCACTGCATGCCGTAGCAGAGGCCCAGAACGGGGACTCCGAGCGCGCGCGGGTCCGTCCGCGGCACCGGCGCTCCCTTTTCGTAGACGCTTTGAGGTCCGCCCGAGAGGATGATCCCGGCCGGGTCCCACCGCCGGATGCCTTCTTCCGTCTCGTCGGGTGGGAGGACGACGGAGAAGACGCGGGCTTCGCGGACCCGCCGCGCGATCAGCTGCGTGTACTGGCCACCGAAGTCGAGGACGACGATGGAGCGGCCGCGGGCGCTCACGCCTCCCCCATGCGCATCAGCACCGCCGCGGGCGCCGCGAGAACGAGGGCGGGCACGAGCGCAAAAAGAGCTCCCAGGAAGGGCGTCAGTGCGACCAGAACCGGGGTGACGAGCGCCCCGGGCGCGTAGGCACGGGCAAGCCGGTCTCCGGCGAGCACGAGCACGGCGACGGTGGCGAGGTACAGGACGGGGAACACCTTCCGGAAGGCCCGATCGAAGACGGACCGGGCGATCGGGCGCCGGGGGCCGTAGAGCGCGTTCTCCGCAACCGCCAGGAGCAGGACGAAGAGGAGCGCCACGAGGTAGAGCGGCAGGAAGAACACGAGCGACTGCTCGAGGAACCGGAACTCGGGAGTCGAACTTCCGGCACGCCCCCACTGCTCGAAGAAGGGATACGTCGCGAAGCCCGGATCCTGCCGGCCGTGCGTCAAGAGGAAGAGCAGAACGCCGAGGAGGAACGCGGACGGAAGAAGAAGCGCGGAATGTCGGAAGAACCTCACTCGTCGCAATTGTATCCGGGAGACGGGAGCCGACGGCGGCAACGGTATTCTTCGGCCGTTGTGACCCTGACGAGATCGACGAAGAAGTGGCTCGCGGCCTTTGCCATCGCGGTCGTGCTGCTCGCGATCGACGGCGCGGCAGACCGGCTGGGCTTCGTCGGCGTTCTCGCCTGGATCGTCGCGACCACTGCCGGGACTCTTCTCGCGTTCCGGGCCGTGCGCGGGGGCTTCCGCCTCATCGTCCGCCGGCTCACACTGCGCCTCGCCTTCTCCTACTTCCTGATCGGTATTGTTCCAATTCCGTTACTCGCTCTGCTCCTGGTAACGACCGGTTATCTTCTCGCGCTCCAATTCGTCGGCGGCCGGCTGCGACGCGAGGTCCAGGCGATTGCGGATGAGACGACCGAGCGCACGCCCGGCGTTCATCCGGTTGACGTCCGAAACGGAGTCGTCGCCCGCTCGCCGCTCCCCTGGCTGCCGGCGGGAGCCGAGGCCGCCTGGGCGTCGCGGTCGGATTCTCCGAAGTTCGTTCTCGTCGAAGACCGCGTCTGGCTCGCGGCGGGGCAGGTGCCGCAGGGGAACGGTCGAATCCTCCTCCTGCCGCTCGAGGAGCCCGGCGTACTCCAGCGGCTCGCCGACCGGACCGGGTACGCCGTGGCGGCCGAGCCGGCGACCGAGAGCCGCCGCGGAGGCGGATACCAGATCCAGGTCGGCGACAAAGGACGGAAGCGCGATCCCGACATCGACCCGGAGTCGTTCGTCCGTCCCCGGTCCCGGCCCAAGCCCGGCGACACGTTCCTCGAGTGGGAAAGCATCTATGGCGTCTACCTGGCGCGGCCGGTCGCGATCTACAGTCCGAAGGCGGGCCAGTCCGACGGCATCGTCGCGTCGGTCGGCCGTACTTCGCCACGCCTCCTCTTCGAAGAGCTCTCTTCCAACTGGGTGCCCGGGGAGCGGCGCGGGATCGTGATCGTCGTGATCGCGGTGCTCGGCGGGGCTCTTTTGTTCGTGTACCTGATCGCGCTCGCGGTGGCCTTCGCTCTGGTCGCGACCATCACCCGCAACGTCAACCGCATGAGCCGCGCCGCGGAGGGCATCGCGCGCGGGGACTTCTCGGTCCGCGTGAACACGAAGTCGCGTGATCAGATCGGAGACCTCGCACGCTCTTTCGACGGAATGGCCGACTCGATCCAGCGGCTCCTGGTCGAGACTGCGCGGAAAGAACGGCTCGAGGGCGAGATCGCGCTCGCGCGGACGATCCAGCAGAGACTCCTGCCGCCCGCCTCCGCCGAGCTCGGCGGCGCGCGCGTGCTCGCGCACGTCCAGTCGGTCGCGGAGATCGGCGGCGACTACTACGACTACTTCGCGGTGCCGGACGGCCGCGCCGCGATCGCGGTGGGCGACGTCTCGGGACACGGCCTGCCGACCGGCCTTCTCGTCGCGATGGCGAAGGCGGCGCTCGGGACCCTGATCGAGACCGGGCTCACCGGATCCCCGCTGTTCGCCCGCTTGAACGAGCTCATTCACCGCTCGACCGACTCCCGCAGTTACATGACGCTCGCCCTCTTCGTCTACGACTCGAGCACGCGCCGGGGGGAGCTCACGAACGCTGGCCAGCTGGCGCCCTATCGCATCTCGAACGGGAAGGTCGAGAGCCTCTCTCTGCCGTCATTCCCGCTCGGAGCGTCGGCGCGCTCGGAGTTTCCGACCGGCGCGTGGGAGTTTGCTCGCGAGGACCGCCTGGTGCTCCTGACGGACGGCCTGGTCGAGTGCGTGAGCCCCGCCGGTGATCCGTTCGGGTTCGAGCGGTTCGAAGCGATCCTCTCGCGTGAGTCCGGATCGCCCGAAGCGCTGCAAGCCGCAATCCTCGGAGAAGTCGAGGCCCACACCGGCGGCGCGCCTCCCGACGACGACCGCACGCTGGTGATCGTGACGCTAGACTAAGAGGAGGAAGGCATCCGGTATTTCCCGGCGGTCGACCTCGCGGTCCCCGCGCCGGCCGGAAATCTCGCTTCGCTTCGCAACCTCGGAAGGAGGCTTCGCATGAGTCGCGCTTCGTTCGCGGCATCGCTTCTCTTTCTCGCCGCCCGCCTCGCAATCGCGCAGCGGTCCCCCTTCGTCGACGAGAGGACGGAACATCTGCTGGTCAACGAGCTCTCGGGCGACCGCGCGTTCGAGACGATCCGCATCACGACGCAGTGGCACAAGCCGTCCGCGTCCGAGGGCTTCTTCGCCGTTGCCCGGTACGTGATGGAACGTGCGAAGGAGGCGGGACTCGAGGACGTGAAGTGGATCGACCAGAAGGCGGGCTCGATCCCGTGGACGTGTCGGAGCGGCGAGGCGTGGCTCGTCGAGGGCGAAGGCGCGGACGCGAAGGAGACGAAGCTCGGCTCCTACGCGGAGGTCGCGACTTCGATTGCCGACTATTCGCGTCCGGCAAACGCGACGGCGGAGATCGAGGACGTCGGCGGGGGCGACCGCGCGGCGGACTACCGGGGCAGGGACGTGCGCGGAAAGATCGTCCTCGCCTACGGAAGTCCGGCGGCGGTGATGGGTCAGGCGGTCTGGAAGCGCGGGGCTCTCGGGATCCTCGCGTGGTCCTCGACGCGGCTGAACGCTCTCGCCGACTTCCCCGACCAGATCGCCTGGCAGCGGGTGCCGGAGAAAGACGGTCCGAAGGGGGAGAAGACGACGTTCGCTTTCGTCCTCTCGGCAAGGGAGGGGAAGGCGCTCTCCGATCGGCTGCGCGGAGAAGGCGCGCGGCGGATCTTTGCGGAGGGCACCGCGGCCCCGAAGAAGCTCCGAGCGCGCGTCGTCGTCGACTCGGTCGTCGCGCCGGAGAGGAAGACCGCGATGGTCGAGGCGCGCCTGCGCGGGACCGATCCCGCGCTTCCCGAGGTCGTCCTTACGGCGCACCTCCAGGAAGAGAAGTTTTCCGCAAACGACGACCAGTCGGGCGTCGCGAACGTTCTCGAGATCGGCCGGACGCTCGCGCGCTTGATCTCCGACGGGAAGCTCCAGCGGCCGCGGCGGGGGATCCGCTTCTGGTGGGCCGACGAAATCCACTCGGAGTACCGGTACTTCGCGGATCACCCCGGGGAAGAGAAGAAGGTCCTGGCGAACCTGAACCAGGACATGGTCGGGGCGCGGCAGTCGCTCGGCGGCCGCGTGCAGCACATGACGCGCACGCCGTGGGTGCGACCATCCTTCCTCGCCGAAGTGCAGGAGAGCATCCTCGAGATGGTCGTCGCGGGAAACACCGCCTACCTGCCGGCGTTTCAAGCACAGTCGATCCGGCACGGCGTGCCCTTCTCGAAGCCGGTTTTCTCACACCTCGGCGGCCGCGAGCCCTACCACGCGCGCGCGGTTCCCTACTTTTCGAACACGGACCACATGGTCTTCAACGACTCGTGGGTCGGCGTTCCCGGGACCACGATGACCAACTGGCCGGACGAGTACATCCACTCCTCCGCCGACGACCTCTGGCAGATCGACTCGACGCAGCTGAAGAGGAACGCCTTTGTCGTGGCCGCGACTGCGTGGTGGCTCGCGAACGCCGGAAGCGCGGAGGCGGCGCAGGCCGCCTCGTACGTCGCCGGCCGCGCGCTCGCCCGCCTCGGCCGCGATTTCGCTACCGGTCTCGCGCGGATCGCATCCTCCCGGCCGCCTCGTAACGAGGACTATCGCGCCGCGGCGAACCTGATCGCCGTCTCTCTCGAGAAGGAGTCCGAGTCGGTCCGGTCCGTGAGCGCCCTCGCTCCGGTGCCGGACGAAGTGCTGCGTCTGCGGATCGCGGCGCTCGAGCAGGCCGCGCGGGAGCTGCAGGCACTCCTCGTCGCGAACTTCACCGAGTTCTCTGAGGGCCGCAAGCCCACGGACACGCCCGGCGCCGCCGAGCAGCGGCTGGCGAAACGGATTCCCAAGCGCGCAACGGCGACGCTCGCCGAGTGGCTCGACCTGCAGGAGAAGGTGCGCGAGAAGCGAGCCGAAGAGGACCGGGCCAAGCGGGAGGCTCGGGAAGCGGCGGCCGAGGCGCCGCCGAAGCGCCGAACCCGCGCTGCCGAGCCGCCGCCGGACGACAAGACGCTGACTTCGCTCATGCAGTTCGCGGCGATGAACTGGATCGACGGAAAGCGGAACGCGGCGGAGATCGGACGCCGCGTCGAGGCCGAGGCACTCTCGGCCGGGACCTGGTACTACGGAGAGGTCACGCCCGAGCTCGTCGAGAAGTTCTTCGAGCGGCAGGCGAAGGACGGACTGATCAGCTGGTAACTCCGAGCCCGACGGATTAGCGCCAGTGCCCCTCGACCCAGTACCAGCCGCGGGACATCCTCATCCTCATCTCCGGTGCCCTCCGTCTCGCTCGTAGTACGACTCCGGACCCGGACTGGTTGACTGGACCCCGGCTTCTACAGCTGGCGGGAGACGACCCTTTCGAGCGTTGCGGCGTCCATGTTCCCACCCGAGATGATCACTGCAACCTCCTTGCCGCCGAGCTCCTCCGAGAGCCGGCGCAGCCCGGCGAGACCGGCCGCGCCGGCGCCTTCCGCGAGGTTGTGGGTCGTCTTGAGCAGGATGCGGACGGCCTCGGCGATCTCCGCTTCCGTGACGGTCACGAAGCCGGACAGCCCTTCCCGAAGCGCCGGGAACGTCAGCTCGTAGGGTTGCCGCGTCGCCAGGCCGTCCGCGAAGGTATCGGCCGAATCGCGCGTGACGACGCGCCCCGCGTGCCACGAATCGTGGATCGCCGCCGCGCGCTCCGCCTGTACTCCAAACACTCGCACGTGAGGCGCCATCGAGCGGATCACGGTCAGCGCTCCCACGGCCTGCGAACCGCCGCCGACCGCGATGACCATGGCCTCGATCCCCGGCCGTTCCTCGAGAATCTCGAGCGTCAGGGTCGCCGCGCCGGCGATCACGAGAGGATCGTTGGTGGAGTGCACCATCGTCAGTCCCCGCTGCGCCACGATTCGCTGCGCGACCTCCACGGACTCGTCGTAGTCGCGCCCCTCCTCGACGAGCTCGGCGCCGAGCCCCCGCATCGCCTCGTTCTTCTCCGGGTTGTTTCCGAGCGGCACGCAAACGACCACCGGCGCGCCGAGGAGCGCGCCCGCCCAGGCGATGCCCTGACCGTGGTTACCGCGCGTCGCGCCGAGGACCCCGCGCTTCCGCGCCTCTTCGGGAAGCGCCGTCAGAACCGACATCGCGTTGCGCACCTTGAACGAGTTCGTCGGGTTGTGATTCTCGTGCTTGACCCAGACGTGGGTCCCATCGCCGACAGCTTCGTCCAGGGCCGCGTACTGACGGAGCGGCGTCGGAGCCAGGTACGGCCGGAGGCGGCGCCGCGCCTCGAGCACGTCACGGAGAGTGATCGGCCAGAGGGTCATCGGCGGCGCCTCGTGAGCGTTCGGCGAGAAACCATCGCATGACAATATAGGTCGGCCGGAGCGTTCCAATGCCGCCGCGGAGAAAGAAGAAGAGCGCGGAACCCGCTTCGCGGGGGCTCGCGGCGAAGGACCTCGCCTCCCGAGAGGCGCCCGCCGAGGTCGCGAAGCTCGAACGGGAGATCGAGTCCGACGGCGGGGCGGTCCTCGGTGCCTTTCGCGATCCCGTGGGTGCCCGGTGGCAGGTGCTCGCCGGCCTCCCGATCGAGAGGGTCGCGCCGACCCCGTTCCAGCGGGACGTCTCTCCGGCGCACGTCAAGCGGCTCGCGGCGGTGATCGACCGGCTCGACCGTTTCCTCGATCCGATCATCGCGGTGCGGACGCCGGACGGGTCTTACTGGACCCCGAACGGATATCACCGGCTCTCCGCGCTGAAGGCGCTCGGCGCGAAGTCGGTGACGGCGCTCGTGCTGCCCGACCCGGAGCTTGCGTACAAGATTCTCGCGCTCAACACCGAGAAGGCACACAACCTCCGCGAGAAGGCGCTCGAGACCGTCCGAATGGCGCGAGACCTCGCAGAGAAGAACTCCTCCGCGGCCGAAAAGGACTACGCGCTCGAGTTCGAGGAGCCGGCGTTCCTGACCCTGGGATTCTGCTACGAAGAGAACGGACGGTTTTCGGGGGGGGTGTATCACCCGGTCCTGAAGAAGGTGGACGAGTTTTCCGATTCGACCTTGCCGAAAGCACTCGAAAAGCGGAAGGAGCGAGCCGAGAAGATCCTCGAGCTCGACCGCGCAGTGAATGAGGCGGTCGCGGCCTTGAAGGAGCGGGGGTTTCAGAGCCCATACTTGAAGGCTTTCGTCGTCGCGCGCGTCAACCCGCTCCGCTTCCAGAAGGGGACGGGCACGCCGGCGTTCGAAGCGACGATCTCGAAGATGCTCACGTCCGCGCGAAGCTTCAAAGCCGGATCGATCAAGGCCGAGCAGCTGGCGCGGGCGGGCGGACCGCCAGAGGAATAGCGCAGATCCGAGGTGAAGTCATGAGTCTCTCGAAGCCGGTCTTTCTCATCGCCTTCGCGACGCTTGCCGTTCCACTCTCATCGCTGGTTCTCGGCGGAACGCCCTCGCAGGCAAAGCCCCGAACCGCGCCGCCGCGCGTCCGGGCGTCGAGCCCCGACCTCCGCACCGCGAAAGTCGTGGACCTGACGCATCCCTTCGACTCCGACACGATCTACTGGCCGACGTCGCCGACGCGGTTCGAGCTCACCACGCTCGCCTCCGGCATGACGGAGGGCGGTTGGTTCTATTCCGCCAACTCCTTCTGCGCGCCGGAGCACGGCGGGACGCACATGGACGCGCCGATTCACTTCGGACGCGGGCAGAAGACGGCGGACCAGATCCCCGTGCGGCAACTCGTGGCGCCGGCCGTGGTCATCGACGTCGGCGAATCGGCCGCCGCAGACCCGGACTACCGGCTCTCGCTCGCCGACGTGCGCGCCTGGGAGAAGAAGTACGGCACGATCCCGGGCGGCGCGATCGTCCTTCTTCGCACCGGCTGGAGCCGGCGGTGGCCGGACCGAAAGCGCTATCTCGGCGACGACACGCCCGGCGACGCCTCGAACCTCCACTTTCCGTCGTATGGCGCCGACGCGGTCCGGTTCCTCGTGCGCGAGCGGCGGGTCGGCGCGCTCGGAGTGGACACCGCTTCGATCGATCACGGTCCCTCGAAGGACTTCCCGGTGCATCGCCTTTCCGCGGAAGCGAACGTGCCCGGCTTCGAGAACCTCGACGATCTCGAAAGCGTGCCAGAGCGCGGCGCGTGGGTCGTCGCGCTTCCGATGAAAATCGCGGGGGGATCCGGCGGGCCTTTACGGGTCATCGCGCTGGTGCCGTAGGGCGGGTTCGAGGTTCCAGGGGTTCGGGGGACCGCAAGGTCCCCCGCCAAAAGGTACTTTGCTCCGGGCTCGAAGAGGGATTCCCCGGAACCGGTTGGCTTGCTTTCCTCGGCCCAGCGAGATAAGAAAGGAATTGAGCGGGAGAATCACTCGATTTCCGGCGGGCGGGCCGTGGGCCGCCGCGGCTTTCGGGTTGGAAAGGAGGTGGAAGGATGGGGCAGGGTGCCTTCCGCCGGGCCTTCGATTCCAAAAGGCGGCTGCTCGGTGCTCTTCGGGTGGGCCCGGACTTTCGGTATGCGCACAAGCGGGCAGTGTCCTCTCCCCGGCTCGACCGTTATTGCGCTCTCTTCGAGTTCGCGCCGGATGGTTATCTCGCCACCAATGGCGAGGGAAGGATCGAGGAGGCGAACCGCGTCGCGGGCGCTCTCCTCCGGGTTCGGCAGGCCGCCCTCGCTGGACGGCCCCTCGTCCGCTTCATCTACGCGGAAGATCGAGAGGGATTCCGTTCGCGACTCATCGCCCTTCGCCGCTCGGGCCGGCCGGCCATCGAGGAGCTGAGAATCCGTCTTCTGCCGGCCGCCGGCGACCCCTTCGACGCGGCCTTGACGGGGGCGAGGGTGCCGGGCGTCGATCGCCGGATTGCGCTCGTCTGGTCTTTGCGGGACGTCCGCAAACGGGCGCGCGTTGAAACAAAGCTGAAGGAGAGCGAGCAGCGCTACCTCTCGCTCTATCGACAGATGCTCGCCAGCCGCGACGAGCTGCGGGTGCTCGCGGCCCGGTCACTCCAAGTGCGCGAGGAGGAGTCTCGCCGGATCGCCCGCGAGCTTCACGACGAAGCCGGTCAGATGACGGCTTCGATTCACCTGGCGCTCGCGGAGATCGGCAGGGAGCTTCCGGAGGCCGCCCGAGGGCGTTTCGACTCTGTCCGGCTTCTGCTCGACGAACTGGAAGAGCGGCTTCGCCGGCTCTCGCACGAGCTGCGGCCGACGATTCTGGACGACCTGGGGCTCGAGCCGGCTCTCGATTTTCTCGGGGAGGGCTTCGCCGCACGGACCGGAGTCTCCTTCACCGTCGAGGGGTCGACGAAAGGCCGGCTCGATCCGCTCGTCGAGACCGCCGTCTACCGAATCGTGCAGGAAGCGCTCACGAACATCACCCGTCACGCGCGGGCGAAGCGCGCATCGATCCGTCTCTCTCGAGATGCGAAAGCGCTCTGTTGCTCGATTCGCGACAACGGGATCGGGCTGCAGGGAGACCCCTTCGCGCCCGGATCCTCCGGTCGGCGCGGCCTCGGCCTGCTCGGAATCCGGGAGCGACTGGATGCCTTCGGGGGAAGGCTGAAGCTCCGCTCGCTGCCGGGAGCCGGGACGGAGGTTCTCGTGACGGTCCCGATCCGGAGTGGCGGATGACCTGCCGTGTGCTGATTGCCGAGGACCACGTCGTCGTGCGACAGGGTCTGAAGGCCCTGCTCGAACGGGAGAAGTTCGACGTCGTCGCGGAGGCCTCCGACGGGCACGAGGCGACGCGGATGGCCCGAGAGCTCGCTCCCGATGTCGCGATTCTCGATCTCGCGATGCCGCGGCTGAACGGGATCGACGCCACCCGTGCGATTCGGGAGAGCTGCCCGAAGGTCCATACGATCGCGCTGACGATGTATGCCGAGGACCAGTACGTTCTTGCAGCTCTCCAGGCCGGCTTCCGGGGGTACGTGCTCAAGTCGCAGGCGGCGTCCCATCTCGTCCGTGCGATCCAGGAGGTCTGCCGCGGCGAGATCTATCTCTCGCCCGCCGTGTCGAGGGTCGTGGTGGATGCCTATCTCGGCCGCAAGTCGCTCCCGGAAGATCCGTTGACGCCGCGTGAGCGCGAGGTTCTCCAGCTCGTCGCCGAAGGCAAGACCACGAAGCAGATCGCGCACATCCTCGGTGTCAGCGCGAAGACCGCCGAGTCGCACCGGACGCGGATCATGAGGAAGCTCGAGATCCACGAAACCGCCGGGCTCGTTCGATATGCGATCCGGCACGGCGTGATCCAGGCCTAGGGGGTTCGGGGGACCGCAAGGTCCCCCGTACTCCGGAGGCGATTCTCGCGGGTCGAGCTTCTAACCTGGCCCCGGGGGGCCCCCCGGCGCCTTCTCTTCCGAACGGCTCAGGGATTTCCCCCCGGCAAATGCCGGGATTCGCCGGATTGCCGGCCCCCCCGGGCGCCGATAGGGTCGTTGCAGTGGCAATACGGTCACAAGAGTTTCGCAACCCTCAGGCAAGGAGGCAGACACGATGGAAACTGCGAAAGTCGATATCCGGAAGCTTCAGTTGCTGAACGACCGGATCAACCAGTGCATCGAGGCTTTGAACCAGGTGCGCCTGTCGGTCCACGGGCTTTCCGGCGCGTCGACGGGAGTACCGGGCGGAATCGCCACAGGCCAGAATCCGGGGTTCGAGTATGGAGCCGGCCTCACCCATTCGGCGTTCGCGCAGAATCCGTTCGGGCAGATCGGTATCGGCCAGAATCCCACGACTCCGTTCGGCGCTCCGAACGTCTTCGGGCAGGTTCCGATCACGCCCGGCTATTTCCCCGGTCTCGCGCCCACCGGCTATCCGCAGTGGACCGCGGGAGCGTTCGGCGTCAACCCGCTGATGGCGGGACTCACTCACACGAGTCCCGACGTCCTCGAAGCGTTTCGCCGTCCCGTGTGGACCGATCCGCTTCTGACCGCCCGCATCGCGCAGACGTTCCCGTACGCGCAGCTCCCGGTGCCGCCGGTCGTGACGGTCTACTGAAGAAAGGAGGCAGGATCGGCAGCGCGAAAGGCGGGGCCTCCGGGCCTCGCCCTTCTTTTCAGAAACCCGACGATGCCCGGTCCGTCGAGGGCGTCCGAAGGAGGAAATTCGAGACAAGGAGGACGAAATCGATGATGGAAGCCGAACAGACTGCCGCAATGCCGGCAATCGACGAGAGCATCGGACGACTGGAGCAGCTCTACCGGGCGGTGACCGGACGAGAGGCGCCTTCCGTGGAGACTCCCTACGCGCCGATCCCCGCCGAGAAGGACCCCACCCACCACGTCGAAAAGCAGCTCGATCGACTGCTCCAGCTCTTGAACCGAATCGAGGTCGACAGCCGCCCGGAGCTCGCCTGGAGCCCGCCCGTGTCGGTCTGGGAGAACGACTCGGAGGTTCTGGTCAGCGTCGATCTGCCCGGGGTGACGAGAGAGCAGGTCGAGATCGTGACGCACGGAAGGCTGCTGACGATCAGCGGAGCACGGGGCGCGCCGGGCAGCCCGGATTTCCGGCTGCGGAGGGCCGAGTCCCCGATCGGGCGCTTCCGCCGCGCGGTCCTCTTACCGCCGCTGTCCCGGGCCGTGGAGCCGAAGGCGGAGATGAGGGACGGCGTTCTCGAGCTCCGGATTCCGAAGGAGCCCGGCCAGGTCACGACTCCGAAATCCATCCGCGTGCACTGAAACTGAAACCGGCGGGAGGCGCCTCCCGCCGGTAACCCGGTGCCCAGGGGGTTCGGGGGACGGACTCACGCCTCGATCCGGTTCAGGCGATCCAGACGTCCTCGCCGAACGCGAGAACGACGGCGTCGTCGAGGGTCGCCGCGTATCGCACGATTTCCCGGCAGACCGGAACCGGCACGAGCGAGTTCACTTCGAGGTCCGACCGGTTCCCCTCCGGCAGGATCACGCGTCGCAGGTTGCGGTTGTACGCGCCACGCACTTTGTACTCCGGGTCCCCGACCGGTCGGACGACCTGCACGTCGTGCGAGTCCGCGATCAAGACTCCGCTCGATGCCATGTCCTGAGGGACGGGGCGATCGAGAAAAACCGAGAGAAAGGCGAGCGCCGACGGGAGCGCTGCGGAGGTGCCGCCGGAAGGCTCGTCCTCCTTCGTCACCTTGAACGTGTAGCTGAAGTCGAGGATCTCCCGCGTCTGGTGCGGCCAGCGGGCGCGCGCATATTCCCGGACGGACAGAAACGTGTTCCGGACGAGCTGTATCATCTCCGGAGTCAGATTCCCGAGGATCTCTTCGAGGAAACCCCCTCGCCCCGGCGCCGCCGGCCGTCGGGCCGCCCAGATCTCGTGAATCAGCCCCTTGGCGCGGCCGACGAAGCGATAAACGGCGTCCGCGAGCACCCGTCCGACCGGCTCCCGGTCGCGGGCCGCCGCCTCCTCCAGCGCCGCGGCACGCTCGAGGCAGCGGGTCGCCTCGCCGTCCCGGCCGAGGATCCGGTGGAGGGAGGCCATCTCCCGCCAGAGGCTCGGCCGACGCGGGGACCCTCGAAGCGCCGTCCGCAGCAGGTGCAGCGTGCGCTCGGCGGCGTCCGGATCCCGGAAATAGTCCGCGATTCGGGGCGAGCCCGCTTCCGCATGGTGCTCGAGCAGCCACTCGACGACCGCCAGGTCCCCCGGATCGGTCTCCAGGCTCTGGAGGTAGAGGCCGGCCGCGTGTTCGCGCGAGCCTTCGAGCGCCGACAGGTCAGCCAGGTATTTCGCGTCGAGAACGTCTCCCCCGCGCGCGAACACCTCCCGGGCCTCTCTCCACTCGCCTCGAAGCGCGAGGCCGATCGCCCTCTCGCGCGACGAGCCCTCGGGCAGAACGCCGTCCGCGGGAAACTGAACGCGCAGGAGCTTCCAGAGGGGTACGTAGCGGCGCGCCGCGACCCGCGTCGCATCGCCGAACGACGGGCGGTGCATTCGCCTCCGGAAGAGCCGGGTGAAGAGGCGCTCGTAATCGTCGGCTTCCTCCTCCCGCCCGAGCCGACGAAAGAGCGACGCGAGGTGCCCGAGGATCGACACCTTCTCCCCGTGGCGCTCGAAGTGCCGGTAGATCTGAACGGCGCTCTCCAGGAGCTCGGGCGATCCGATGCGTTCGTAGAGGCGGGCGAGCGCGAGGATCCGATCACTGTCGTTCTCGAAACCGCGCTCCAGGCCGAGCTCCTCCAGGATCGAACGGGCGCGGTCGAGATCGCCCGAGAGCTGCGCGATCCAGCCTTTTGCGAGCACGGCGAGCTTGAAGAGCTCCGGATCGCGTCCCCGGTACTTGTCGGAGAGCTCGTCGCAGCGGTTCATCGCCTCGATCGGCCGGCGTGAGAAGAAGAGGCGAAAGACCTCCTCGAGCTCGAGATGGGCGGCGGGCTTGCGCCAGAGCTGGTACGGGCCGAGCACGAGGAACTCCCCCGCTCCTCTCTCGGTGTCGCGCGCGAGCTGGATGATCGAGGAGAGCCGCATGAGGCCTTCGCCGTGCGACGGTGCCTTCGCGTGTACCTGCGCCCAGCAGGCGACCGCTGCCGACAGCTCCCCGCGCATGTGCTTGATCTTCGCGAGAAGGTCGAGCGCGGTCAGGTCTTCCGGCTGCTCCTCGAGCAGCGAGGCGATCTCGAGCTCCGCGTCGTACAGCTCGCCGATCTCGACCAGGACGGTCGCGTATCCGAGGCGTTCGTCGGCGGGGATCGGACGGTTCGGCATGGATCGTTTTTATTCTAGGGGAGTGTCCGACTATTTGTTGGCGGGGGACCTTGCGGTCCCCCACACCCCCTGGGGGAGTGCCCGACTATTTGTCGGCGGGAGATCCTGCGGTCCCCCACACCCCCTGGGGGAGTACCCGACTACGTCGGCGGGAGATCCTGCGGTTCCCTGCACCCCAGGGATGCGAGCGAGTCTCCGACGCCTACAATCGCGTCGCTCGCTGGCGGAAGCGTCGGGCAGAGGAGCCGAAGGTGCTGCAGCCGCTCGTTCTCGAAGTCGAACATCTCACCAAACGCTTCGACGAGGTAACCGCCGTCGGTGACGTCTCTTTTTCGGCATGCCGCGGGGAAATCCTCGGACTGCTCGGCCCGAACGGCGCGGGCAAGACCACGACGATCCAGCTCCTGCTGGGGCTGACGACGCCGACGTCGGGCCGAATCCGTCTGCTCGGGATGGACCTCCATCGTCACCGCAGGGAGATCCTCCAGCGCGTGAACTTCTCCTCGGCGTACATCTCGCTCCCCTTCAATCTCTCGGTGCGCGAGAACCTGGACGTCTTCGCGCGGCTCTACGGCGTGCGCGACCGCCGCCAGCGGATCGCCGAGCTCCTCGAGCTGTTTGAGATCCCGGACGTCGCCGGAAGCGTTACCGGGAAGCTCTCGTCGGGACAAGTGACCCGCGTGAACCTCTGCAAAGCGTTCTTGAACGATCCCGAAGTCCTCTTCCTGGACGAGCCGACGGCGAGCCTGGATCCGGACATCGCGGAGAAAGTGAGGAAGGCTCTGAAGCGGGTGCAGCGGGAGCGCGGCGTCACGATCGTCTACACCTCTCACAATATGCGGGAGATCGAGCTCGTCTGCGATCGGGTGATCTTTCTTTCCCACGGAACACTCGTGGCGGAGGGAACGCCCGCCGAGATTCTCGCGCGCGCCGACGCGGAGTCGCTCGAGCAGGTCTTCATCACGATCGCGCGGGCGGGCGACGTGCGCCGAACCACCGGCGGCGGAGAGTAGCCGTGTGGTACCGGGTCGGCGCGCTGCTGCTCCGATACCTCTACCTCTACCGGCGCAGCCTCGCCCGCTCGATGGAGCTCTTCTTCTGGCCGGTGATGGATCTGCTCGTCTGGGGATTCCTCACCGTTTATCTCCAGCGGGTCGCGGCCCCGCGGGCGGTCCTCTTTCTCTTCGGAGCGGTCATCTTCTGGGACGTCTTCTATCGGTCGCAGCAGGCGATCACTCTCTCTCTGACGGAAGAGATCTGGGTCCGCAACCTCCTGAACGTCTTCATTGCTCCGGTCCGAATCATCGAGGTGGTGTTCGCGACGTGTCTTCTCGGCGTCCTCCGGGCTTTCCTTTCGGCAGCGGTTCTCGGAGTTCTGGCGTGGGTTCTTTACGCGTTCGACCTTCTGACGCTCGGGCCGGCGCTCCTCCCCTACTTCGCGAGCCTCCTCCTCTTCGGCTGGTCGGTTGGCATGTTCACGATGGCCGTGATCCTGCGGTACGGCCACGCGGCGGAGGCACTCATCTGGGGCACTCCGTTCCTGCTCCAGCCGATCTCGGCCGTCTTCTACCCGCTCGCGATCCTGCCTCCGTGGCTGCGCGTGGTTGCTCGGGCCCTGCCGTCCACGCACATTTTCGAGGGCATGCGCTCCACGCTCGAGAGCGGGCATGCGGACTTCGCGCCGCTCGTTCCCGCGTTCGCTCTGAACGCGATCTACCTCGCCGCCGGAGGCGCCTTCTTCGGGTGGATGATGCGCCGGGTCCGGGAGAAGGGCTACCTGGGGCGACTCGCGATGGAGTGAGCGGGACGGGATCGTTCGCTGCCGAGTGATTTCGCCGAGAAATCGGTTGGGATCGGACGCGCCCGCCGGCGGCACCCCGCCGCTTCGCTACTTGCACTCCGCGTCGACCAGCACCACGAACGCCGTGACCTCCCCGAGTGGGTTGACCGTCATGTGAAAGACCTCGTGGACGAGGAGGTTGTTGCCTTTCCCCGGTCCGATAATGCGAAAGTTGTTCACAAACGTCGCGTAGAACGGCACCTCGAGACCGCTGACCGCGTTTCGCGTGATCCCCGTCGCACGATACACGTCGCCGGTGGTCAAGCCTGTGCCGACGGCGCCCATCGGCTGGAAATGAATGGTCGTGTGCAGGCCGTCTTTTGCGTCAGCCGTTTCGGTCACGAGAACGTGGAGGAAACCCGTCAACAGGACGTCCTCTCCGAAGCACGGTATGTCGATCACTTGCTCGAAAGGAATCGCCACGTTGGCGATGACGCCCGCCGAAATGGAGCCGGCGAAGAAAAGAACCATCGCTCCCGCGAGAGAACCCAGGGCCAACCTTCTCTTCATGCGTACTCCTCTTACGCTTGCCGAAGCGGCTTCTCGTTGCAGAGAAGCCTAACGTGCGACGGAAAAAGGAGATAGATCGACGAAGGTCGAGTTCGACGTCGTTTGGCGGG
>DASWIB010000273.1:0-3399 GCA_036397915.1 Thermoanaerobaculia bacterium
CCGTTGATAGTCGCGCGACCACGACTCCGGAACGTGAACGAGCTCGCGGTAGCCCGTGACCTCGGCGCCCGACACGGTCGTCGAGTAGCGGACCGTCGCTTCCCCCATCCGGAAACCCGGTTTCTCGTCGACGAAGATCCAGTCAGTCCGTTTGGGCCGCGTCACCGGCGAGACCTCGATCGGCTTCAGCGCCGCCGCGGCAAGGCCCAGCCTCTCGAGAAACTGGAGCGACCGCGACCGCGCCTCCTCTCTCGAGAGCCGCGCGCCCGGAGCGTCCTCGCGCCGGACCGACTCGAAGCCGGCGAGGTCGCCGAGCGGGGTAATCTCGACGCGCTCCTCTTCCTTCACCCCGGAGCGGAACCAGCGCATCTTCCAGCGCCACACTTTCGCATCGGTACCGTAGAACTTCCCCGCGCGCTCGAGTCCGAGTTCCCGCTCGAGGTAGACCTTCGGCACTTCTTCGACGTCGAACTGCCCGGCGAAACGGGTGCGCGCGAGGTCGCGGCCGAGGTCCTGGAGGAACTTCTCGCCGCGCTCGCGCGCCTGCGAGCGATTGACGCGGAACTCGATCGATGCCTCCGGAAAGGCCCGCTTGAAGAGCAGCCCCGTGAGCGCCGCGCCGACGACGATCACCACGACGCAGGCGATCAGGAAACGAAGATCTCTGCGGTCGAGTTTTTCCATCAAACCCCCAGGAAGCCGGTTCGACTCTGGACTATCCCACCAGGACGCTTCCTCCGTTGACGTTCAAGACCTCGCCCTGCACGTGTCGAGCGAGGTCCGACACGAGGAAGAGAATCGCGCCGGCAATGTCGTCGGGCTGCGCGACGCGGCCGAGTGGAATCGACCTTTCGATCTCGGCGCGCTTCTGCTGGTCCGAGAGCACGCCGGCGGTCAAGTCCGTCTCGACCCAACCCGGGGCGATGCAGTTGACCCGGACTCCGCGCGGGCCGAGCTCGGTCGCGAGCGACTTCGTATAGGAGATGAGCGCTCCTTTCGTCGCGGAATAGGCGGAATGCCGCGCCTCGCCACGCTGGCCGGCGGTCGAGGAGACGAACACGATCGCTCCGCGCTCCCTCTCGAGGTGCGGGATCGCCGCGTCGGTGACGACGTGCGCGCCCCGAATGTTGATCGCGAAGGTCCGGTCCCAGACGTCGAGGTCGCGCGATCCGGCTTCGTTCTTCTCCCAGATGCCGGCGTTGTTCACGAGGATATCGAGACGTCCCCAGGCGGCGACGACATCGCGAACGAGCTGCCACGCCTCCTCCGGATTTCCGACGTCGCCGGCGAGCGCCAGCGCCTCTCCCCCGGCAGAGCGGGTCTTGCGCACGAACTCCTCGGCGGCGGCGTCATCGCTGCGGTAGTTCACGGCGACACGCGCCCCCGCAGCCGCGAGAATCTCCGCGGCGGCGCGGCCGATGCCGCGTGAGCCGCCCGTTACGAGAGCGGTCTTGCCGGAGAGATCGATCGTGACGGGCAAGACGGCGCGTATCTTAGTGGACTCTGCCCGTCATCCTGAGGCCCGCAGGGCCGAAGGATCTTTACACGATTCGAGAGATTCCTCGCTCCGCTCGGAATGAGAGAGGGAGAATTAGTTCCCGGCTATGAGCCCGGCGACGTACGCGGTGAACGTTTCCAGAACGGGCGCGGAGTTCTTCAGCTTCACGTCCACGTCGGCCGCCTTCGACAGAGCGCGCGCGAGCTCCTTCGACGTGAACCGCGCCGCGCCGACCGCCGCACGGTAGAAGGGGTACGCCTCCGCGCTTCCCGCGAACGGAGACCGGCCGAACGGCGGGACGGGCTCGTCCAGGTAAGGCGCGACGCGGGCCTTGTAGGCTTCCCATCTCATCGCCGGATCGAAACCCGGCGCGCCGCTCTCCTCGAGGCGGGAGCGGATCAACAGCATCCGGCGGATCTCGCTCGTCAACATTCCGAGAAACACTTGCGGCCATCCGTCGTCGGGGTCGAACGTACGCTTGCCGGCCCGGATCTCGCGTCCGGAGAACAGCCGTTCGAGTCGCTTCAGAGCTTCACCCGCGTCGCGCCGCCCGACGAAATCGAGAAACTGGTAGAAGTCTTCCGACGCTTCGTCGGCGACCTGATCGCCGACGTCCGCGCCCCGGATCCGGCCGCCTTCACCCGCCCAGTCGAGGAGCTTTTCGAGCTCCGCAGCGAACAGGGCCGGGTTCACGTCGGTTCGAAAGAGGAGCCGCGAAATGGCCTCCGGGTCGATCCGCACCTCCCGCTCCCGCGCGCGCGCTGCCGCGAGGCGTCGGAGCGCCGGCTCGATCTCCTTGCGGTCGTCCCCGACGCGCACGACGAGCAGGAGCCCGTTTTTCGCGACTTCGGTGAGGAGCTCCGATCCCGCGGGCGGGTTCGCCGCGGTTAGCAGAGCGACGAGGCCGTCGTTCGGCCGCCCGAGAACGAGCCGGAGCGTCGAAGCGAGAGTCGCCCCGGTGGGGGTCCCCCCCCCCCTTTCCTCCGGCATCTCGTGGAGGATTTCCGCGAGTTCGGCCGCCATGTCTTTTCTGCGGATCTTCCGGGCCACCGCAGACGCCGCTTCCGCCGGATCGCCTTCCACCGTGACGTCGAGAGCCGAGAGCAGCCGCCGAACCTGGCGGAAGGCCTCCCGGCGCCCTGCTGGCGAGCCCCGCGACCACGCCTCGCGAGCCTGATCGGCGAGCTGCCCCGGAGAGTCCGTGCCGACGACTCGGGACACGTCGATCTCGACCAGGCGCTTCGGCGAGAAGAGCGACCGGTTGAGCAGCGCCTCGGCAACCGCGCCGGGCGACGCCTCGTCGTCGAACCGGAGGACCTCGACGTCTCCCGCCGCGAGTTTTTCGCGCGCGCGCCCCGCGGCCTCTTCGACGAAGAAGTCGAGCTGTCCGACGATGGCGACGACGGTCGGCGACTGGTCGAACGGAGGGATCGCTTCTTCGGAGAACTCCTTTTTCGGCATCCCGCACGAAGCTTACTTCGGCGCGAACGGAACGATCGGAGGCTTCTCGGGGTCGTCCTCGCCCTCCGTGAGCAGAAAGGAAGTTGACTAAGCGTACGTGATCACGTACGATCTTGAGATGACGACCAAGACGGCGACAGAGGCCCGAGCGAACCTGTACCGCTTGTTGGATCAGGTTGCGGAGACACACGAGCCGATCGCGATCACGGGACGCCGGCATAACGGAGTCCTGATCGCCGAAGAGGACTGGCGCGCGATTGAGGAGACCCTCTATCTTCTGTCGGTCCCCGGCATGCGCGAGTCGATCCGGAAAGGCTTGCGAACGCCGCTCTCGAAGACGTCCGATAAGCCGGGTTGGTGAGAACCGCGACGCCCTGGCGCGTCGTTTTCACGAAGCAGGCGCAAAGAGATGCCCGGAAGATTGCCCGCACCGGGCTTCG
>DASWIB010000274.1:0-6127 GCA_036397915.1 Thermoanaerobaculia bacterium
CGCCGTGCTTCACGACTTCGTGCCGCAGGCGTCCCACGATCGGCCGCGCATCGCGCGCTCGCGCCGGCTCCGCTCGAATCCACTGCTCGAACGTGCGGCCCGTCACCCGCCGGTACGCGACCACTCCTGCCGCGACGAGCAGGACGGCGATCGCGCCGGCCAGCGCGCCGGCGACCGTGCGGCCGCGGAATTCCAGCTCTTCGATCGCGCGCGAGACCTCCTCGGTATGGACGCCCGCGGGAGACTCGGCGAGATACCGCCGGTAGAGCGAGAGCGCTTCTCCGCGCCGGCCGGCGCGGAGCGCCGTTCCCGCGAGATGAAACAGCGCTTCGGAAGAGCCCGCCTGCTCGGCGCGCCGCCACGCCTCTTCCGCCTCGGCCTGCTTGTCGGGCTGGCGCTCGAGGAGGAGCGCCAGGCGTTCGAAGGTCGCGACGCGCGACGGATCCGCGAGAATCGCCCGTTCGTACGCGGCCCGCGCCGGCGCGAGCTCCCCGCGTCTCTCGTGGACCGCTCCGGCCAATTCCGGCGCGCGCCCGAACGCCGGGTCGAGCCGCTCGGCCTCCTCGAGGTGCTCGAGCGCCGCCGCGAGAGACGCCGGATCCCCCCGGCGGACGTAAGCCTGCGCCACCTTCCACTGCCCGATCGCCGGCGAGGAAGATTCCGAGACCTCCGGTTCCTCCGTCGCTTCGGGCGTCCCGCTCAACTGAGCGTCGACGCGCCGGGCGAGCGTCTCGCGCAGGTCCTCGGTCGCCCGCTTTTCTTCCCGACTCGCACGGCGGCGGTACGCATCGAGGCGGTCGAGCGCCTTTGCCGCGTCGCCCCATTCGGCCCAGCGCAGAGCGGAAGTCTTCAGAAGCGAGGCCGCGTCGGGCCGCGACGCGAGCGCCCGCTCGACGAGCGAGAGCGATTCCTCTTTCGCGGAACGATCCGGCTCGTCCCAGAGGACGTTCGCGAGCCCGACGAGCGCTTCGAATCGACCGGGGTCGGAAGAAAGCGCCTCCCGGTATGCCCGGATCGCTTCCGGCGCGCGGCCTTCCCGCGTCTCGAGCGCGGCGAGAGCGAGCGCCGCTTCGACATAGCCGTGAGAGAGCCTCCGCGCGACCGTGAGCCTTTCCCGGACCTTCGCCAGATCCCCGACCGAGAGCGCCCGGCGCGCTTCCGCGAGCGCCAGCCGCGCCTCGGGCGAGGGCTGCGCCGCGACCGGAACCGAGATCGCCTCCGCCTCGATCTCGACTTCGAGGCCGCGGATCTTTCCCTCGACCCAGGCCGTCTCCCGAACATCCGCGGCGGCCGCGGCCCGCAAAGCCTGGTAGTGCGCGATCGCCTCTCGCCACCGGCGTCGGGCCTCCGCCCGCCGCGCGAGGAGCAGCCGCTCCGCGGGAGAGATCCAGTTCTCATCCGCCTCCGCGGCTTGCGAGAGAAGATCGCCGCACTCTTCCTCGTCTCCGGCGGCGCACGCGAGATCGGCGGCCCGGAGCGAAAACAGAGCCGAAGGCGACAGCAGCCGGGCGCGGCGGTAGAGACGACGGGCGCGCTCGAGCGTCGCGGCGGGCGGGCCCGGGCCCGCCTGCAGAAGCAAAGCGTCCGCTTCGCCCGCGAGAGTCTCCGCATCATCCCGGCAGTCGCCGACGATCGGGAGCTCCTCCTGCAGCCGCGCCTCCCGCGGCAGGGCAGTCGGAACCTCTTCCACCACCCTGTTGTCCCGCCCGCCGAGCGCAGTCGGAAGAACCAGCAAGAGAACGCGCAGCGTCGCGCCCCCTGCCGCGGTCATTTCTCTTCGCGGGCCGAGAGACCGAGACGGTTGAACCGCAGCCGCGCGGCCCGCGCCTCGCGCGAGGAACCGGTCATGAGACGCGACATCCGTTCGAAGTCCCCTCCCGCGTCGTGGAAGAGCGCGCGAAACGCGGCGCGCTCGAGCTCCCTGCGGAAGCCCGCGACCGACGACGCGCGGGGGCGCGGGAGAACGAGCCGCTCAGTCGCCGCTTCGGCAGCCCGCGCGCCGGAGAGCAGGCCGAAAACCATGCGCGCCTCGATCGAGAAGATCGCGCGCCCGCGCCGGTCGATCCCGGGGAGCAAGCCTCCGTAGAGCGAAGACGCGAGCACGTCGACCAGGACCATCTCGAACTGGCGGACGTTGCCGGGCCACGGATGCCGCGTCATCGCGGTCCACGCTTTGCCCGGCAGCGCGAAGAGGACGCGGGCGCGGCTGGCGGCGAGCGCTTCCTCTCCGCGAGCGATCTCGATCTCTCCGTCCGGCTCGGAGCCGCCGGCGGCCCGAACGGCGGACAGCACCTCGCGCCGGTTCGCCGGATCGCGGAAGAACTCGCGGACGACGAGGTCCGCCAGCTCCGGCAGGTCTTCGCGCCGCTCCGAGAGCGGAGGCATCTCGAGAGCCAGCGCGGGATTCAGGCGCATGAGGAGGTCCGACCGGAACGTTCCTTCCGCGGTTCGCCCCATGAGGTCGGCGTTCGAGGCGGCAATGACCCGCGCGGAATGCGTAACCTCGGCGGTCGCGCCCACACGTCGGATCTTTCCGTCGTTCAGCGCGGTCAGGAGCGTCTTCTGCGCGTCGGGCGCCAGGTTCTCGATCTCGTCTAAGAAAAGCGTCCCGTTGCGCGCCGCTTCGAAGACTCCGGGCCGGTCGGCGATCGCGCCGGTGAACGCGCCACGGACCGTTCCGAAAAGCGCCGCCTGGAGAAGAGTCTCGGGAACCGTCGCACAGTCGAAGGACACGAATGCGCCTTTGCGCCCGGAGGCGGGGTGGATGACCTCGCGGACGAGAAGGTTCTTTCCGGTGCCCGTCGGCCCGGTCACCAGCAGCGGCAGCGGGGTCGGCGCGAGAGACTGGACGCGGCGGCGCAGCTCTCGCATCGCCGGACTCCTGCCCCAGAAGAACCTGCCGGTCGAAAGAGGCGCCTCGCGCTCCCCGAGGACGTGGCGGACGAGCCGGAGCAGGTCTTCGCCGCTCGTCTCTTCTTCGCCGACGGCGTAGGTGAAGGCGTCGGCCCGGAGGCGCAGCGCCTCCTCCTCGAAAGGGATGTCCGTATAGGCCGTCGTCAGGACGACCGCGAGATCCGGGAAGCGATGACGCAGCCGCTCGAGGATGAAGAGGCCCTGCCGATCGCGCCTTTCCTGGCGCAGCTTGCGGGCTGCCGCCCCGTCGCCGAGCGGTTTCAAGTCGGGGAGCAGATCCTCGTCCGGCAGGTCGAACTTCACGTCGAGCACCACGAGGTCCGGCAGGCGGCGCGAGTTCGAGAGAAGCGGCTCCGCCTCGCGGAACGAACGGGCGTGGGGTCGCGGGCGCCCCGTGACCGGATCGCGCGCTTCGAGAAAGGCCAGATCCGGCGCGAGCCGCGCGAGAAGGTCGACCGACCGCGGCTGGTCGTCGATGACGAGGATGCGGGGTGGGCGGCTCATGGCGACGAGCCGGAAGTCGCCGCGATCACGTCCTGCCAGAGCGCGCGGGTCTCGTCCTGAAGGACGAGCGTCGCCTCGTCCAGGGCGACCAGTTCGTCCCGTCCGAGGTCGGAGAGGCGCGCGAGCGGCGCCCGGATGCTCTCCACCGTCTCGGAGAGTCGGTCGAGGCGCGCCGCCCACCGCGGCGTGGAGCGGAAGAGCGAGCCCTCCTCCGACAGCCAGACCTCGAAGATCTCGACGGCGGTCTTCCGACCCTCCGGCCCGATCCGGGTCGCGAGCAGGTCCGTCTCCAGTCGGCGGCGCAGCGCCTCCGAATCCGCTTCGCGCGCGCCGGACGCGTTCCAGCGAACCGCCTTGCCGAGGTCGTGCTTCAGACGGTAGGCCGCCGAGGAGAGCCGCTCTCGATCCACGGCGGGATTATCGCCCTCCCGACCGAACTCTCCAAATCTCGTCATAAATCTCCGTATCGGATTACCTGGTCCCACGGGGCGCTCGAATTCCGAGGATTTCGCGGGCACGGGCCGTGAAGTCCCCGACGCCCGGCCACGCTACTAACAGATTCCAGGGGAGAGCTCATTAGGGCGCGCGCCGAACAGGAGGACGGAAATGGAACTTCATGGCTTCCCCGACACAGGCCGCGCGGCGGAGGGGCCAGACCCTGCGCGGAGGGCCTCACCCGCGAGCACGGGCGCTCGGCCCGAGAGCTTCTTTCGACGCCTTTTCGCGAGGCTGCGGCGCCGCCGGTCGCCGCCCTCCGGGTTCCCCTTTCGCCGAACGCTCATCCCCCTCGCGATCGCCCTCGCCGCCTTCCTCGCGTATCAATTCTGCGAGCGCAGCCTTCGCCCGGTGCCACCGGGCTCCGTCGGCGTCGCCGTGAATCGGTTCACCGGCGGGCTCGAGGTCCTTCCGCCGGGCACCCACTTCCGGCCGCGCGCCGTGTACCAGATCCATTCGGTGCGCGTCTCCGATCGCCTGCTCTCGGGCCCGGAGGGAAGCTTCAGCGTCTCGACGAAGGACGGCGTCGTCGCGCAGGTGGCGATCCAGGCGCGGTGGTCGGTCGACCGAGCTCGCCTTCTCTCGAAGTGGGCCGCGCTCCCTCCCGACCCGGAGCGCGAGCTCGTGGCGCCCGTCCTCGCCGCGGCGTTCCGCTCGGCCGCGCCCCGATACGAGGTCGGCCGGATCGTCTCCGAGAAGCGCGAGGAGCTCGCGAACGTCGCGGGCAGACAGGCCCGCGCGCGGCTGGCGGAGAGCGGGATCCTCCTGAAGGAAGTCCTGATCGGCGACCTTCTCCTTCCCGCCGAGTACGAGCGCGGGCGCGTCGCGATGGTCGATGAAGTCCAGAACACGGAGCGGATGGACGTCACGTTGAAGCTCAAGGCGAAGGAGGTCGAGCGCAACCGCCTCGAAGCGGAAGCGGTCAAAGCCCGCCAGGTCAAGGAAGCCGAGGCGGTCGCCGCGCGCCGACTGATCGCCGCGCGCGCCGAGGCCGACGCGATGAAGTTCATCCTCGAACAGAAGGAGAAGGAGATCCGGCAGAAGCGCCTCGAGGCGGAGGCCGAGAAGGAGTCTCGCGTCAAGCGCGCCCAGGCGGAGGCGACGGTGACGAGGATTCAGGCCGCCGCCGAGGCGGAGCGACGCAGGATGATCGCCGACGCGGAGGCGTACTCGATCCGCACCACTTCGCTCGCGCAGTTCGAGAACCTGGAGCGCGAGGCGGAGCTGGTGTCGGCGAATCCGCTCCTGATCCCCAAGACCTTCGCGGACCGGCTCTCCGAGAACGTGCAGGTGATCCTGACGCCGACTCTGGGCGGCGAGGCGTTCACCGACGAGGTCGTGAAGCGAGCGGTCCGCGGAGAGGCGCCTCCCGCGCCGTCGAGGACGCGCACCGCGGCGGCCCGGAAGGCGTCGAACAAGAACCCCTAGGGGGTTCGGGGACCGCAAGGTCCCCCGAAAAGGATTACTCGGAGACATTCCTGGTCGATCAAAGAGTTCCCAGGTGAACTGAGGAAAGAGAGGCTCGAAATGAACACCCATGGATGGACTCCCGTCTCCGCGCTTCTGATGGCCGTGGTCGTCTCGTTCGCTCTGGTCTCCGGCGCGGCGGGACAGGAGAAAGAGATGGCCGGCGTAGCCCCGGCGAAAGCCGCCGAGGGCGTCTCTCCGGTGCCGGCCGCCGAGGAATGCCCCGGCGCCGACCTCTTCGTCATGCCGCGCGAGGCGTTGCTCCGCGAGAAACCGAGATCGAACGCCCGCGTCGTCGGCCATCTTCCCGCAGGAACCCGCTTGAAGCTCGTCGCCGGCGGCGAACGGTTCCTCCAGGTCGAGGTCCCGACGCCACCCGAGCCGGGCGGCGCCGCGACCGGGTACGTCGCCCGGGAAGTCACGGCGGTCTTTCCCGACGGCGCTGAAGGAGCACGCGACCTCGTCACCGTCGGCCGGATCCTCGCGAGGACCGACACGTATCGCCGGCTCGCCGCGGCGTTTCTCCTCCGGGCGAGCGACCGGCTGAAGGAAGCGGGAACCCCGGATCCGAACGTGGAGCTCCTGCTCGGCGAGACCGCGGAGGCTCTCGCCACGACCGAAGGGATCTCGACTTATCCGGCCGGGCTGGCCATCTCGACGCGCCCCGATCTCGCGGGCGGCGCGTTCCGCCACTTCTATCGCGGCGACGCCTTCGCGCGCGTTCTCGAGCTGACGAAAGGTCAATCGT
>DASWIB010000275.1:0-7824 GCA_036397915.1 Thermoanaerobaculia bacterium
AGGGAAGGGGTCAGGTCTCAAAGCTGACCCCGCTTCCCGGAGGCGGAATTCTGTTGAATTCGGGTAAGCAAAGCAACACCCGTTTTTTCGCCGTGGACCGCCAACGCCGTGAGAGAGCACGGTTTCCGCTCCTCGCGCCGGGCAGCGAGGGCGAAACGCCGCCGTTTCTCTTCCTTCGAGCGGCGCGAGCGCCCGACCAAAAGAGTGTCTGAGTATTTGTCGTCGGGGGACCGCAGGGTCCCCCGAACCCCCTAGTCGGGGAATAATCGCCGGGTGCGCAAACTTGCCCGT
Source organism: Thermoanaerobaculia bacterium (assembly GCA_036397915.1). Taxonomy (GTDB): domain Bacteria; phylum Acidobacteriota; class Thermoanaerobaculia; order UBA5066; family Gp7-AA6; genus Gp7-AA6. Next base: position 292 of record DASWIB010000275.1, read on the forward strand.
TCGAGGAGGAACCTCTTGAAAACAGCCGCTCTCCTGTCCGCGCTCGCTGCGACCGTCGTTTTCGCGCAGAGCGCCCCGCCCCCCGCCGGTCAAACGGGAAGCCCAGCGCCCGCGCCCGCAGGCGCGCCGAGCAGCCAGACGGGGGGAACGTCGGAGAAAGCGCCCGCCGCCCCGGCGCCGCCGCCGGCGCAGAAACCGGACACGTCCCGATCGCTCCCGCCCGTCTCTGAACGGGTCGAGGTTTCGGTGACGAACGTCGACGTCGTCGTGACCGACTCGAAGGGCAATCGCGTTTCCGGGCTCACGAAGGACGACTTCGAAGTCTTGCAGGACAACGTCCCGCAGACCATCACCAACTTCTATGCCGTCTCCGGAGGAAAGGTGCTCCTCGAGGACGGAAAGACGGTGCCGCTCGATGCGCCCGAGGCCGCGATCGAGGTTCCTCAGCAGCTGAAGACCCGGTACATCGTCTACATCGACAACCTGAACATCCAGCCGCAGAACCGCAACCGGATGTTCAAGAGCTTGAAGACGTTCCTCGAGACGAACGTGGGTCCCCAGGCCGAGGCCATGGTGGTGACGTACAACCGCTCGCTGAAGGTCAAGCGGCGCTTCACGACGGAAAAAGGGGACGTGCTCGCGGCGGTCGAACAGACCGAGATGGAGACCGGCGGCGGCACGACGCTCGCCGGGGAGCGCCGCGACGCGATCGCGAAGATCAACGAAGCACGCTCCGAGGACGAAGCGATCCGAACCGCCCGCTTCCACGCCCAGTCGCTTCGCAACGATCTCCAGTTCGCTGTCGACGCTCTGAAGACGACCTTGAACGGGCTCGCGGGAGTCGAGGGAAGGAAGATTCTCGTCTACGTTTCCGAAGGCCTGCCTGCCTCGGCGGGCGCCGAGCTCTTCGACACGATTTCGAAGAAGTTCCCCGGCGGGCGCGGCACCCTCGAGACACTCGACTTCGATATGAACACCAAATACGCCTCGATCGCGCAGGCCGCGAACGCCAACGGCGTCACCATCTGGGCGCTCGACGCGTCGGGCCTCGCCGCCGATGAGCTCGTCTCCGCCGAGAACCGGTACATGGAGAACCGGCCGTCGACTTTCGCGATGCGGCAGAACACACAGGGCCCTCTCCTGATGCTCGCGGAACAGACCGGAGGGATGGCGGCGATCAACACGAACGACTGGCGGGACAGCCTCGAAGAGCTGTCGAAAGACTTCTCCAACTTCTATTCGATCGGCTACCGGACCACGCGCGCCGCTGCGGACCGGCCGCATTCCGTCGAAGTCAAGGTAAAGCGAAAGGGTCTTCGGGTTCGCTCGCGGAAGGGCCTGCTCGAGAAGTCCACCGAAACGCGGACGGCGGAGGCGGTGGTCGCGAGCCTCTTCTATCCGCGCGCCGAGAACCCGCTGGGCGTGAGCCTCACGGTGGGAGAACCGCGCCCGTACGACAACGAGAACTATCTGCTCCCGGTCCGCATCGCGGTTCCCGTGGGGAAGCTCGGCCTCGTTCCTTCAGGCGACCGCTACGAGGGCCAGTTCTTCGTCTACTTCGTCGTCCTGGACGCGCTCGGCAAGCAGTCGGACCTTCAGGTGCAGCGGCAGGCGGTGAGCGTCCCATCCAAGGACTTCACGGAAGCTCAAAGGAAGGACTTCTACTACGACGTCCAGCTCCTGGTCGTCCCCGGAGGCCAGAAACTCGCGGTCGCGCTTCGGGACGGCGTGTCGAACCTGACCTCGTACCTTCAGAAGAACGTCTTCGTGTCGGTGCTCCCGAAGGAGTCCAAGAAGACGGGATAGCGACCAGGAGAGTCCGAGTAAACTTTTGCCGGGGGACCTTGCGGTCCCCCGAACACCCAGCCCCCGGCGGACTGGCTTCGCGGGCGGCGGGCAAAGTTTCAAGCGAGACCGGCCCGCCGGTGTGTGGGTCGCCGGGGTCATAATCGCCGGGTGGCGAACCCTCGGCCGACGCTCGTCCTCTTCGCCCGCGCGCCCGTGCCGGGAAACGTCAAGACGCGGCTCGCGGCGGTCCTCGCGCCGGAGGGGGCCGCGCGGCTCTACCGCGCCTTTCTCGAAGACGCGGCGCGCGTTTACGCCGATCCGCGGTGGACGCCGGTCCTCTACGCCGAGCCGGACCCGGACGAGCCCGCGCTCACCGCGATATTCGGACCACCATGGCGGCGCGAGGCGCAGTCTGCGGGCGACCTCGGCGCGCGCCTCTCGGCGGCCTTTCGCGCGGAGAGGTCCCGCGGGGCGCCACTCGTTCTCGCGGTCGGCTCGGATCACCCGGCGCTCTCGCGCGGCTCACTCCAGGAGCTCTTCGACGCGATCCGCCGCGGCAACGACGCGGCCGTGATCCCCGCGCACGACGGAGGCTACTGCGCGATCGCGCTGTCACCGCGCACCGAGCCGGAGGTCGTGTTCGAGGAGATCCCGTGGTCGTCGTCGGTCACGCTCGGCGCCACTCTGGAGCGGACACGCCGACGGGGGCTCTCGGTCGCGCTCCTCGACCCGGCGTACGACGTGGATCGGCCCGAGGACCTCGACCGGCTCGCGAGCGATCTCGCCGGCCGCGATCCCGCCGGTGATGACTATCCGCGCGCCACCGCCGCGGCTCTCGCCGAGATCGCGCCGGAGCTCTTCGCCTGATCCCCATCCTCGACTCCCGCGAGATGCGCGCCGCCGACGAGGGGGCGATCCGGGCCGGGGTCCCGTCGCTCACCCTGATGGAGAACGCCGCGCGGGGGATCGCGGAAGCGATCGCGGAGTACTTCTCCGGCTGGCGTCGGGCGGTCGTGGCGTGCGGACCGGGGAACAACGGCGGCGACGGGCTGGCGGCCGCGCGAATGCTCCACGACCGCCTCTCCGTTCGCGTCTTCACCCTGCGGGATCCGGGCTCGTACCGCGGCGACCCCGCCGTGAACGCCGGCCGGGCACGGGAGGCGGGGCTGGAGCTCGAGTCCCTCGAGCGGGAGGAGGGAATGGAAGCGCTCGCCCGCGCTCTCGACGAGGCGGACGGAGTCGTCGACGCGCTCTTCGGGACGGGTCTCGACCGGCCGCTCGAGGGGGCCGCCGCGCGCGTGGTCGGCGCGATCAATCGCGCCGGGTGTCCCGTGGTCGCCGCGGACGTTCCGTCGGGACTCTTCTCCGACACCGGGGAGATCCGCGGCGACTCGGTCCAGGCGTCCCTGACCGTCGCCTTCGCCGCGCCGAAGCTATGTCACGCGCTGCCGCCCGCGCGGCAGCGCTGCGGAAAGCTCGTCGTGCACGACATCGCGATCCCGAAGTCGCTCCTCGAGCCGAGTGGTCATCCGCTCGTCCTGGCGACGCGCGAGGGTGTGCGTGACCTCCTCCCGCCGCGCGCGCCCGGGGCGCACAAGGGGGATTTCGGGAGTGTGGCGATCGTCGCCGGCTCGCGGGGAAAGGCGGGCGCCGCGGTTCTCGCGGCGCGCGGAGCTCTGCGCGGGGGCGCCGGGCTCGTGACCGTGTTCTGTCCGGCCTCGCTCGAGACGATCGTCGTGACCGCGCTGCCCGAAGCGATGACGCAGGGTCTTCCGGAGAAGGACGGCGCTCTGGCAGCGGCCGCGGGACCCGAGCTCCTGCAACGCCTCGCCGGGTTCGATGCGGCGGTCGCGGGCCCGGGGCTCGGCACCGCGGAAGGCACCGTGGCCGCAATCGAAGCGGTCGTGCGCGAGGCGCCGCTTCCGATCGTGCTCGACGCCGATGGCTTGAACGCGTTTGCCGGACGCCCACGATTCCTCGAGGAGCGCCGCGCCGCGGCGGTCGCCACTCCGCATCCGGGCGAGGCCGGCCGACTTCTCGGAAGATCGGCGAAGGAGGTTCAGTCCGACCGGCTGGCAGCCGCGCGCGAACTCGCGCATCGCATGAATTGCTGCGTGCTGCTCAAAGGAGAAGCGTCGCTCACCGCGACTCCGGATGGGCGCGTCGTGGTGAACTCTTCGGGCACGCCGCTTCTCGCCACCGCGGGCTCCGGCGACGTCCTCTCCGGCTTGATCGGCGCGCTTCTGGGCGCCGGATTGGTGCCTCCCGAGGCCGCCGCCGCCTCCGCCTGGCTGCACGGAGCGGCGGGAGAAAGGCTCGCGGAGACGATGGGCGACGCCGGGCTGCTCTCCCACGAAGTCGCCGATGCGGTTCCCCGGGTTCGCCGCGATCTGCACGGGCGAGGGTCCGGAGACGGGAGGCGGGAAGCGGCGAACAAATGAGGCGGGAGGTCATCTCCGAGAGCGAAAAGGAAACCGAGGATCTCGGACGGGAACTGGCGCGCGATCTTTCCGGATCCGACGTCGTCTATCTCATGGGCGATCTCGGCTCTGGGAAGACGACGCTGGCGCGCGGCCTCGCGACCGGGCTGGGCGCCGTCGTTCGGGACGTTGCGTCCCCGACGTTCGCCATCCTCCACGAGTACTCCGGTCCGGGAGGCGCGATCTCGATGCGCCACCTCGATCTCTATCGGCTCGCCGACCGTGAAAGTGAGCTCGAGGTGCTGGGCCTGCCCGACGCGGTCGCCGGGGCTCCGGTCGCGGTCGAATGGCCCGGCCGGGCGATCCGCTCGGCGCTCCCCCCGACGTACGAGGTCACCATCGAGGAGCAGCCGGGCGGCTCCCGCCGCATCGAGATCCTTCGGAGTCCCCGGGAGTGCGGGGGAACGCAAGAACCCCCGCCGACAGATACTCCGACACACTCGTAGTCGAAACCCGGAGAACTCCTCAGAAGGCGAAGATCAGCCCTCCGGAGATCTCTCCGTTGGTCAGCCACTCCCGGTCATCGCAGTCGTCGAAGAAATCGTCGTCGTTGCAAAAGCGGTCACGGCGATCGCGATCCCCGAGCGATGTGGCGTAGCCCCTTCCGTCGAAACGGAACCCGAAATGCGGATTGACAAATACCTTCACGCCGACGCCGAGACTGCCCGTGAAGCGCGTGTCCCGACGCGCGTTGGAGAAGGGGATGTCCGGATCCAGCCGTGCGACGCCCGCACCGACGGTGACGTAGGGAACCGCCCGGCGGTGGCCGAAGTTGAACGTCATGTAGCCCAGGAAGTAGTCGATATCGAGTTTGCCGAGCTCGTTTCCATCGTCCCCGAAAAGCTCGTCGTCGTCGGTGACGAACTCGGTCTCGGTGCGAGACCACTGTGCTTCCAGCTCGAAATTCTCGCTGACGTTGTACCCAAGCCGCAGGCCGTACGTCGCGTCGTCGTCGACATCGACCGTGAAGTCGAACGCGGATGTCGTGCCTCGCGCGAATTCGCCGCCGAAGAGATACCCGGCGAACGGTGAGATTTCGACGGTGCCCTCGCGCACCTGGGCGGACACGGCCGCGGTCGTCGCCGCTGTGATGAGGACGAAGATGCAAACACGGAGCTTCATAAGGACCTCCGGGGCTCGGAAGGGCAATTCCGGTGCCACTCAGGCGGCCTCGGGTCGGTTAGCCGGGAGAGATCCCACGCTTCGCTCGGGATGACCGCTTCGCGGTCACTTGCGGCCTTTGAGGTTCTTCTCGATGACTTTCTTCCAACGTTCCTCGACGTCGGGCGAGAAACCGACTGCCATGTCGATCAGTGTGCGGTCGGGCCCGAGGATGAACGTCGAGGGGATTCCCATCGCCGTCATCTGCGCGGCGTCTTCCGGCGCCGCGGAATAGACCGGCAATGAGATGTTGTAGTGCTTCAGGAACGGCTGCACGCGCTTGCGATCGGCATCCACGTTGATCGCGAGCACGACGAAGTTCCGGTCGCTGTAGCGGTCGTACAAGCGCTGAACGATTGGCAGCTCGAGCTTGCAGGGACCGCACCACGTCGCCCAGACGTTCAGCAGAACGACGTTGCCCTTCAGCTGCGAAAGGCGAACCGTGCCTCCCTCTTCGCCGGCGAACTCGAGGTCGGGAAACAGGTCGCGCTCCTGCGCGGGCGCCGCCGCGACCAACGCGATCGAGAGTCCGAGGGCAGTCGCCAGCTCGCGCATGGATTCATACGCGCAACGGGAGCGATGACCCCGATTATTCCGCTCGACCGGCAACGCAGAGGGGGCCCCCCTCACCGATCCGGATGAAGTGGCGATGCACCGAGCGCCGTCCTCCCGGGGGGCAGAATTCGGGAATCGAGACCCAACGCTGGCGGCCCGGTTCCGCCCGAGCGCGTGTCGAGGAAAAATCCGGCGCGTTGGATTTCCTGGACAAATGGGTCCACCCGGGTTATACTCGGCGAGCCGCTGGAACTCAGCGGTGAAGAAGGAGTCGAGTAGCGATATAAAAGGCCTGCTCTCAAGGACTTGACATCGAGCTTCGGGGGGCCCGGTTGTTGCAGTCTCCAAGGGCGATTCCGCTTTCCGACGACCGATAACCCTCGTCGGGGGTTCGCGGTCGACGGAAATCGGCTCTCGGAGGAGAAAAAGCCGATGGAACGTCGAACTGGTTCGAAGAGAGGGCTTGCCGGAGCGATCGGGGTCCTCACGCTGTTGATTCTTGCTCCGGCCTTGAAAGCGGCCGCTCTCAATCCGCCCTCCCTGACGGCGACCGCCATCTCGACGAGCCAGATCAGGCTCAACTGGAACGACCCCAACCCCAACGAGACCGGCTATCAGATCGAGCGGAGCCTCTACTCGTCGTCCGGATTCGCCCTGATCGCGACGGCAGCCAAGAACGCGACGACCTATACGAGCTCCGGCCTGGCGTCCGGGACGACGTACTACTACCGGGCGCGGGCGGTCAAGGCCAACGGAGGTACCACCTATTCCGCCTACTCGAACGTCGCCAGCGCGAGGACCTTTTCGTCAGCTTCGTCAGCCCCAGCAGCACCGAGCAGCCTCGCGGCGGCGGCTGCCTCCTCGAGCCAGATCAATCTCTCTTGGTCCGACAACTCGACAAACGAGACTGGTTTCAAAGTCGAGCGCGCGACGAGCTCCGCGGGTCCCTGGACCCAGATCGGTACGACCACCGCAAGGACCTTTTACAGCACGGGGCTCGCCGCATCGACGACCTATTACTTCCGGGTCCGGGCCTACAACAGCTACGGCGATTCCGCTTACTCGAATACCGCCTGGGCCACGACGTGGGCGGGAACCTCTGTCCCGGCGGCGCCCTCGAGCCTTTCCGCGGCGGCCGCCTCCTCGAGCCAGATCAACCTTTCGTGGACCGACAACTCGACGAACGAGACCGGGTTCAAAGTCGAGCGCGCGACGAGCTCCGCGGGTCCCTGGACCCAGATCGGTACGACCACAGCAAAGACCTTTTACAGCACGGGTCTCGCCGCATCGACGACCTACTACTTCCGGGTCCGGGCCTACAACGGCTACGGCGATTCCGCATACTCGAACACCGCCTGGGCCACGACGCAGGCGGGAACCTCTCTCCCGGCGGCGCCCTCGGGCCTCTCCGCGACGGCGGCTTCCTCGAGCCAGATCAATCTCTCGTGGACAGACGCCTCCTCCGACGAGACGGGATTCAAGATCGAGCGGAGCACGGCGACGAGCTCCTGGGCGCAGATCGGGACCGTCGGTACCAACGTCCGGACTT
>DASWIB010000276.1:0-2256 GCA_036397915.1 Thermoanaerobaculia bacterium
AGGCCGATGCCGTAGTCGTTCCAGCGAAGCCAGGGCTTGTCCGGGTTGCCTCTTCCCGTTTTCGGTTTCTCGTTTCCCGTTTCCCGGCCCGATCCCGAGACCGGTAGGCGGACGGTGTCGGAGGCCAGGGTCGTGACCGGCAGCGACGGATGAGCCACCCCGAGCGAGAAAGACGTGTAATCGCGGGTGAACTTCCGGTAGTGGACGCCGGCGGAGAGCTCGATCGAGTCGCGGGCTTGCTCCGGCACGCGGACGCGATAGTGCACGACGCGGGCGGCTCCCGGTCCGATCTGGTTGCTGTAGAGAGTCGTATGGATGTCCTGCGGCTGGCGGCGATCCATGTGACCGCCTTCGTGATCGACGAGGTAAGCCCAGAGCCGGTCCGCCGCCGGATCGAGACGCCCCTCGGAATCGAACACCCCCGACCGGAAAAACGGCTGGCGGCCAGCCGCTGCCTCGAGCGACACCCACGTCTCGTTCGAGTCGGCGGTGCCGTTCGTGAACGGGTGTCCGACCCCACGGGTGCGGACGACCACCTCGACGTCCAGAACCTCTCCCGGCGCGACCGCGGGCGGATGTTCGCCGAGAACGGCGACCTCGTCTCCTCGCCGGATCGCGAAGAGATCGACCGTGAGAACCTTGTCGCGCAGAAACTCCTGGATCCGCGCGACCGTCTGCGCGTCTTTTCGGATGAACGGCAGAGCCGTGTTCGCGGCGGGGAACTGGTGGTCGTGAACGAAGCCTCCGCGGTTGCCGAACTCCGCGGAACGGAAGGCGGGAAGGTGGCAATCGCGGCAGGCCTTTGCCTTCGGTGGGTCGTAGAAGGAGCGCACCGCGCGTCCCGAGACCCCGGAGTCGTACCAGGTGTCGTAGTGGTTCTGTCCGCGGACCCAGCTGTAGTCGTTCAGAGCGGGGATGAGCGCCACCTTGTGGCAGGTCGAGCAGAACTCCGGCGTCCGGTGGAAGGGCTTCAAGAACGTCTTCCGGTGGAGCGACGGCTCCATCCGGATCAGGAGCCGGTTGATCGCGCGCAGCGTCTCGTTCTTCGAGAACGCGAACGGATACTGCTTCGACTCCTCGATCACATAGGAGCCGTTGCCCTTCACGTCCTTGATCTCGGCGATCGAGTGGCAGGACATGCAGGTCAGCCCCTGCTGCGCCTCCCACGAGTCGTACGAGAACTTCGCCTGCGTCGCGGCGCCCATCTGGCCGGTGAAGAGCACGACCGGGTCGTGGCAGCCGGAGCACCACTTCGTGCGCTCGCGCCCGACCTGGTCGGCCATGAGCTCGACGCTCTTCCGGTAGAAGGGATTATTGAATGACGAGAACCGGTGCGCCGACCGCTCCCACTGGTGGAACGAGTCCGGGTGGCACTCGCGGCAGTATTCGTTGGCGGCGAGCTTGTAGCCGTCGAGGAGTCCCTGATCGAACGTCTCCGACGAGGAGGGGAAGAACACGGTGTCGCCGTTCATGTTCACGATCCTCTTCGGAGGCTTCTCGAGCTTCGCGGCCAGAGCCATGGCGCCCAGGAAGATCGCGACCCCGGCGCCCCACGCGTAGAGCCTCTTGAATTGAAGCTTGTGGGTGTGCGCGCGCCGGTGGAGGATGAAAGCGACGAGCGCGAGCGGGACCGCCGCCACGTGCGCGACCCAGACCAGTCGGTTCGGGATCGTCGCTCCGCGGAACGTGAGAAAGAGTCCCGAGGACACGCACACGACGGCCAGCGTGAAGATCGCGAGCCCCGCCGCCTTCGCGCGCTTGTTCCACGTGCGGATCATCTTTCTCGCATGGGTGACGGCGAAGACGAAGAACGGGATCGCGATCGCGACGCCGAGAGCCAGGTGCGCCAGGAGCATCGCGTAGAAGAAGGCGGTGTCGCGGGTGAACGCGATGAGGAAGATGGCGTTCGCGGCCATGACGCCGAGCGGGACGAGAAGGATCCGGTAGAGCCGCCGCTGCCAGGGCTTGAGAACGCCGGAGGGTTTCGCCGGAGCGGGCGCGGAAGTCGACATCGGACCTCTGCGATTCTAGCGCGGCGGAGGAGCTTGGTCTGCTCCCTCGCGGCGGCTCGGGCGGGACAAGGAGTGGGACAAGCGGGACCGAATCGCCGCAGCCGATGCCCGAATAAGAAGAGACCGCGGCGAACCGCGGCCTCCTCGCCTCCGTCGGAATCTTCTCTACGGCTCCCGCTGCGCGGGGACGTAGATCGCGTCGCCCGACGTGTTGTCCACCGCGACGCCGTACGCGAGGATCTTG
>DASWIB010000277.1:0-6072 GCA_036397915.1 Thermoanaerobaculia bacterium
GGTGGGCTGCTCGAGCTCGAAGGCTACGCCGTCGAGACGGCGCGGGACGGGAAGGAGGCGCTCCAGAGGCTCGCCGCGACCGCGCCGCCCGGGCTGATCCTCCTTGATTTGCGGATGCCGGTGATGGACGGCTGGCAGTTCTTGACCGAGCGCGCGCGGGACGCGACCGCGCGGCAGACGCCGGTCGTCCTCCTCTCCGGTCTGCCCTACATTCCCAACGCCCCCGGCGTCGCGGGCTTCCTGTCGAAACCGATCGATTCCGCGCGCCTGCTCGCCTGCGTCCGACGTTTCTGCGGCGAGCCGGATCGCGAGCGATGCGCCTCTGCACACCGATCGGAGCGACCGTCGCGCTGACCGGTCTCGCCGTGGTCGAGCGGAACCCAGGGGGTTCGGGGGACCGCAAGGTCCCCCGCTAAGATTACTCGGACAACTCCTCGTTCGTTCTATTGGTTACCGGGCGCCGTGGGCGTCTTCTCGACCTCGCCGGTCATCGGGACGAATCGCACCGGCAGGATGTCCTTCTCGGTGACCCGGCCGTCTGCGGACTTGCGGAACAGTTTGAGCTCCTGGAAGAATCCACCGACCGGGATCACCATCACCCCGCCGCGCGCGAGCTGATCGATGAGCGGCTGCGGGATGCGCTCCGGCGCGGCGGTCACGACGATCCCGTCGAACGGCGCGTGCTCCGGCCACCCCCGATAGCCGTCCCCCTCGCGAACCGTCACGTTGTCGTAGTGGAGCTCCTTGAGACGCGCTGCGGCCGAGCGCGCGAGCTCGGGCACGATCTCGATCGTGTAGACCTCCCGCGCAATCTCGGCGAGCACCGCGCTCTGGTATCCGGAGCCGGTGCCGATCTCGAGCACTCGAGAGTCGGGTGTGAGCTCGAGAAGCTCGGTCATGAGAGCCACGATGTAGGGCTGGGAGATCGTCTGGTTACCCGGGATCGGGAGCGGGTGATCCTCGTAGGCCTGCGCGCGCTGGGACGGATCGACGAAGAGGTGACGCGGGACCTTGCGCATCGCGGCGAGTACCCGCGGGTCACGGACCCCTCGCGCCACGATCTGGCTTTCCACCATGCGCGTGCGGCGCTCGGCGTCGCTGTCAGAGGGCGGCGCGGTCACTTTTCGGGCATCCGCCGCGGGACCATTGCACGCGATCGCCGCGACCACGGAGAGCGACAAGAGCGCGTTCGCATGCTTCACGGAGCGGGCCCCGTGCCCCGTTCCCGGGAGTACACCACGCGGCCGCCCACGACCGTCATCACGACCGGGATCGTCGGGATCTCCTCTTCCGGCGCGGCCATCGGGTCGGCGGCGAGAATGGTCAGATCGCCCGCATATCCGGGCGCGACCTTTCCCCGCATGTCTTCCTCGAAGGCGGCGTACGCCGCGTCCGATGTGAAGAGGGCAAGGACTTCGCGGCGCGAGAGCTTCTCGGAGGCGCGCCAGCCCCCCCGGGGATGGCCGGAGAGATCCTGTCGGGTGACTGCCGCATAGAAGCCGAGGAGCGGATTCTCCGATTCGACCGGAAAGTCGCTGCCGCCCGCGAGGCGCGCTCCCGAGTTCTTCAAGCTCCGCCAGGCGTACGCGCCCTTGATCCTCTCGGGACCGAGGCGCGACTCGGCCCACGGCATGTCGGAGGTTGCATGCGTCGGCTGCATCGAAGCGATGATGCCCTCGCGGGCGAACCGGGGGACGTCGTCCGGCGCGACTACCTGCGCGTGCTCGATGCGCGGGCGGTCGGGACGACGCGGATCGCGCGCGGAAGCGCCGCCCGACCCGGCCTTGAGAAACGCGTCGAGGGCCACGCGGTTCCCGCGATCTCCGATCGCATGGATCCACAGCTGCCAGCCGTGCTCGTGGGCCTGTCGCGCCAGCTCGTCCAGTCGCTCCGGCGCCGTCACGAGGAGTCCCTGCTTGCCGGGCTCGTCCGAGTAATCGGCGAGGAGCGCCGCTCCGCGGCTCCCGAGCGCGCCGTCGGCCAGGGCCTTGATCGCGCGCACGGTCAGGAAGTCGTTGCCGCTGCCGACGTGGATCCCCTTCGCGAAGAACGTCTCGAGGTCCTTCGCTTCCGGCGACACGGTCGCGTAGACGCGGATGGGAAGCGCTCTCCGCGCAGCGAGGCGCTCGAGCACGGCGATCTCGCGGGGGGCGTAGTGAGAGGCGTCCTGGACTTCCGTCAATCCGACGCGCGCGCACGCCTGCGCTCCCGCGAGGAAGCGACGCTCGAGGTCGGGGTCGGTCGGAGCGGGGATCGCATTCTCGGCGAGGTTCATCGCTTCGTCCACGAGCACGCCGGAAGGTGAACCGTCGGGTCGGCGGAGAATCCTTCCACCCGCCGGGTCTGGCGTGGCCGCACGGATGCCGGCCTTCTCGAGAGCGAGCGAGTTGACCCAGAGCGCGTGCCCATCCACGCGCCGCGCCGCGACGGGCCGGTCGGCGACGGCGGAGTCCAGGTCCCGCGCGTCGGGAAACGACTTGCCCGGCCACAGGTTCTGGTCCCAGCCCCGTCCCTCGACCCAGGTCCCGGCGGGCAGCTTCGCCGCGAGCTGTCCGATCCGGCGCGCCGCCTCGGCGGCGCTCGGCGCTCCCCGGAGGTTCGCGATCTCGAGCGACTTCCCGAGTCCGACCAGGTGACCGTGCGCGTCCGCCCATCCCGGAAAGACGAATGCGCCGGCAAGGTCCACGCGCTTCGCCCCGGCGCCGAGACGCCGCGCGCGCCCCGCGTCGCCGACGAAGGCGATCCTGCCGTCGCGGACGACGATCGATGCCTTCCGTGGCGAGGCGTCGGCGGAGACGTAGACGATCCCGCCGTCGAGGAGGAGGGCGGCGCCCTCCCCCGAACCCCCCGCTGCGGCGATCAGAACGGCGAAAACGAAAGCCAACACGCCGACGAGTTTAGCGCGCGGCGCGCGCCTCGTCTCACGTCTTACGTCTCACGTCTCACGATCAGCAGAGTCTGATCGTCGTACTGGGGCACTCCCTGAGCGAACAGCGCGACGTCCCGAAAAAGCGCGTCGGAGACGTCTCTTGCCGGAAGCGCGAGGCGGTTCGTGAGTCCCGTCTCGAGCCGGTCGAGGCCGAACTCCTCTTCGTCGGCGTTGGTCGCCTCGTTGAACCCGTCCGAGTAGACGCAGAGCAGGTCTCCCGGAAGGAACGAAGCGGTCCCCTCTTTCCATGACCCGTTGGGGAGAAGACCGACCGGTACCCCGGTTGCGTGCAACCTCTCGACTCCACCGGCCCGGCGCGCGAGAAGCGCCGGATTGTGCCCGGCAGAGACGTAGCGAAGGAGCGACGCGTCAGGCTCGACGACGCCGAAGAAGAGCGTCAAGAATTTGTGGGTCGCCGAGAACTTCTGGAGGTGCCGGTCGATCCGCGACACGAGCTCAACGATGGTGTCGGAGACGTCGATCTGGAGGTGAATGGCGGCGTGCACCGTGGAGACGAGGAGCGCCGCCGGGATTCCCTTTCCCGAGACGTCCGCCACGACGAAGCCCAGTCTTCCGCGGGAGAGCGGAAACAGATCGAAGTAGTCGCCGCCGACCTGGCGGGTCGGGAGCGTCGCGCCCGCGAGCTCCAGCCCCGGGATGTGCGGAAGCTCGCGAGGCAGGATCTGGCGCTGGATCGCGGCGGCGAGCTCGAGCTCGCGCTCGATGCGTTCTTTCTCGATCGCCGCGCGGTGAAGGCGGGTCGTCTCGATCGCCGCGGCAGCCTGGTTCGCGAAAAGAGACAGGAGCCGGGCGTCGTTCGGCGTGAAGTCGAGCACACGGCCGTCTCGCGACTCCTTGTCCCCCACCGCGAGCACGCCCAGACGCCGGTCCGGCACGGCAATGGAGACCGCCAGACACTTCTGGCAGTCCGAGAGGCGGACGCCGGCCGTCGGGACGTAAGCGGCTTCGTTGTTGATCGCAACCTCGCCTTCCGTCAGGTCCCACGAGTGGATCGCCTCGGGCGGGAGCAGATCGCCCCCGACGCTCCGGACCAGGGGCGCCGCTCCCCTTTCGCCGAAGAGGACGAGTGTCCCCTTGCGTGCGTCGGTCAGCGAGATCGACCGGTAGAGAACCTCGTCGGCGAGCGCGGAGACGTCGAGCTGTCCGGAGAGCGACAGCCCGAGGTCGTAGAGGGACTCGAGCTCCAGGAGCCGCGCCTTCACCTCGAACTCGGCGTCCTTGACGAGCTTCGAGAGCCGGCTCGCGGCGAGCACGGCCCCGAAGATGAGACCGAGCGACGCGGCGAGCTCGGTCGGATCGTCCGCGTCGAGGCCCTCGAGCGCCAGGAACCCGTGGACCTCCCCCTCCGCCTCGAGCGGAACCCAGAGACGCCCCTCGTAGACCTCCGGCCGCTCGGGAAACCGCGACGGCGGCTCCCAGACCTGCCCGTCGCCGGCGGAGTCAAAAGCGGGGACCCAGCCGGCCGGCTCGCGAACGAAGACGGCGGCGCGCCGCGCTCCGGCGACTGACCGCGCCGCCCCGGCGATTCGAACGGGAAGCGGCGTTTCGGTCTCGCGCCGGAGAGCGGCGAGTGCTCTCGTGAGCTCGTCGGTCCGGGCGACCGTTCGCAGCGCGGCGTCGGTCATGGTCGAGGATTGTGCATGGAACCGGCCTTCCGGCGTCAGGCGGGAGCGCCGACAGCCTGGATGGCCTCCCCCTCGGTCGGATAGATCGCCGCGTACTGGGCGAGGCCCATGATGCGGAAGGTCTTGTCGATCGTTGGGGTCAGGCCGCAGAAGGCGAGCACCGCTTTACGCTCCATCACCTTCTCGAGCACCTCGATCAGGATCGAGATCCCGATCGAGTTGACGATGCGGGTCTTCTCGAGATTCATCACGAGGGCCCGGGCACCGCGGTCGAGCTCGGCGTAGGCCTCGCGCGCGATCTCCTCGCCCCCCTGATTGTTGATGTAACCGTCCGTCCAGAAGATCGCGATGTCCCCGCGCCTCTCGACCGAAACCCTGCATGTTTCGTTCACTTGTACTTCCTCATGAGAATTCGGGTGCCCCACTCTCCCGACGTGATCTGGACCTCGTCCATCAGGCTCTTGATGATGTGGAGGCCCCAGCCGCGCCGCCTTCGCTCCTCGAAAGTCTTGTGGGGGCTGGGCGGCTCGACGCCCGCCGTGTCGAACCCGTGGCCGCGATCGCGGACCTCGATCTCCAGCCACTCGCCCGCCCCGCCGCGTCCGCCGACCCGGAACGTGATGTGGACCTGGTTGTCCTCTGTGTGCGCGTGCTCGAACGCGTTGATGCAGGCCTCCACGAGCGCGAGCTTGACCTCGTCGATCTTGTCCCGCGCCATGTCCATGTACTCGCCGAGCGCGTCCGCCTGGGCAGTCGCGACAATCTCCATTTCCGGAGCGACGGGAATCGTCAGCGAGACCTCCGGCGACCCGGCGGTCACGGGCGAACTCGGCACCGGCCCACGCTGCGCCATCAGGTCCCCTCCGGGTTCGTCGGGGCGGCTTCCCTCCGCGCCGAGGATACCTTCTCGCCAGGCCGGAAGCCGCGGGCGCGGTCTTCGACGGCGCGCGTGAGCGCCGCCCCGAGCGGCTCGGAGATTCCCGATCGGTCCATGTGAGGATCTAGAAGCGAAGGAAGAGCTGAAGCGAGCGGAGGAGGATCGGAGGCACGTTCCCGGACGCAAAGAGAAGGAGGGCGGCGAAGAGCTCCCCCGAGAGGGCGGCCCACCGGAGTTGTCGCGGGGACAGGCCCCACGGGCCTGCACCCTCCACAGACCATCCGTCAAATCGTTCGCGGGCGAGAGAGGCGGTGTTTTTCACGGTGACACCGTCCTGTGAGGGCAAGGCCACTGCCAGAGCCACAAGAGACGGTTCGAGACTCCCAAGCTCCTGAGAACACAGAACTTCGCCTCGAGAAACGGAAAAACGGCTGGCGAACGAATTGCGTCCCATTGTCACACAAAGCTGTCACAAGACGCGAAGCTCGATTGACAAGACCCTTGCCTTGAATTGATTGAGCTCTAAGTGTGACTGTATGTCCTCTGTGACGATAAGCTACAGAGACTGGAGCGGTCTGACCCGCCACCCCCGAACGCTGGGGGACTGCAAGGCCCGCCGA
>DASWIB010000278.1:0-8463 GCA_036397915.1 Thermoanaerobaculia bacterium
CCGGACCTGCGCAACGCGCTCGATGCGCTTCTCGCCGGACGGCCGATCAAACCCGCGGAGACCAAGGCGTTCGGCTGCTCGATCGACCGGAGCTAGAGGAGTTCCCTGTCATCCCGAGCGAAGCGTGGGATCCCTTCCTCCTTACCGGAGAAATCCTTCGTCGCTGCGCTCCTCAGGACGAGGGATTAGCGACGGCTCGACGCCGTCGCTTGTCGCGCTTCTGCCTCCGGCAGAAGGCGCTCGGTACTCTCGGTCCTTCGAACCTCGGAATGACGGGCGGGGCGCGCTCACCCGGCCGCTTCTCCCGGCTCCGGGACGCGACCCGCATCGATCACGCCGCCGTACCGGCGCTCGCGCTTCTGAAAAGCGAGAATCGCTTCGAAGAGGTGGCGCCTGCGGAAGTCGGGCCAGAGCGTCGGCGTCACCCAGATCTCGCTGTACGCGATTTGCCAGAGGAGAAAGTTCGAGACGCGCATCTCGCCGGACGTGCGGATCAGGAGGTCCGGATCGGGAAGTCCCGCGGTCCCGAGCCGGGAGCCGAGCGTCTCCTCGTCGATCTGCTCCGGCGTCAGGCGGCCGGCGGCGACGTCGTGCGCGAGCGAGCGGCACGCGTCGACGATCTCGGTGCGGCCGCCGTAGTTCAGCGCGATGTTGAAGGTCATCCCGCGGCATGACGAGGTCGCCGCGAGCCCCCGTGAGAGCTCCTTCTGAACGGACGCGTCGAGCTCGTTCATCCGCCCGACCACGCGGAACCGGATGTCGTTCTTCAGGAGGTTCCCGAGCTCCTTGTTCAGGTATTCCTTCAAGAGCGACATCAGCGTGACGATCTCGAACCGCGGGCGTTTCCAGTTCTCGACCGAGAACGCGTAGAGCGTCAGCGCGTCGAGCTCGAGGCGCGCGCACGTTTCGACGACCTCGCGCACGGACGCAATGCCGGCGCGGTGCCCCTCGACCCGCGGAAAACCCCGCTGCCTCGCCCAGCGACCATTGCCGTCCATGATGACGGCGACGTGCCGTGGGAGACGGCCGAGATCGATCTCGTCCAGAAGTTCTCGCTCGGCCGTTCCGGCTTTCGCAACGCTCTCGATATCGATCACGGGTTCAGTTTAGCCGTAGCGATCAGCCATTGGCTATTACGCGGTCAGTACGCCTGTTTCGGATACTCCACCTTGACGAGTGTCAGGCCATTCGCCGCCGCCTTCTGGGCGAGCAGCGCGCGATCGCCGCTCACGAGGATCTCGCGCATCCGCTCGGGCGGGAACCGTCCGCGGCCAATGTCGGCGAGGAGTCCGCAGATCGTTCGCACCATGCCGCGCAGGAAGCTATCCCCGCGGAAAAGCGCCCGCACCTCGGCGCCGCGTTCGTCCAGGCGGACCGAATGTATCGTCCGCACGGAGTCATCATCGGGGCGGCGCACCCCGAACACGCCGAAGTCCCGCCGTCCGGGCAAGCACTCGGCGGCGGCCGCCATGCGCGCCGCGTCGGCCCTGCGGGAGAGCGGCGCGAGGAACGGAGCGTCGCGCGGCGGAATCACATCCGCTCGGCTCCAGCGATAGAGATAGTCCTTCCAGAGCGCGTCGCGGCGCGCGTGGAAATCGGCTGGCGCCCGGGCGACATGCATCAGCCGGATGTCCCGCGGAAGGAGCGTGTTGACCCCATCGCGCAATTCCCGCGGTTCCCGCAGCCGGGAGAGATCGAAGTGCACCACCTGCCCGTCGGCGTGAACGCCCGCATCGGTCCGGCCGGCGGCGACGGCGCGCACCGACTCACCGGCGAAGCGGGCGAGCGCCTCCTCGAGCACCGACTGCACGGTGCGCGAGGCGTTCCGCTGGATCTGCCAGCCGTGGAAGTCGGTCCCGATGTAGGCGAGGAGAGCGCGGCATCGAAAGCGATCCATCACCGCTCCAGACCATCTCCCTCCGCGATGGAGGCCTTTTCTCCCGCTCCCCCGGCGAGAGGGTCGGGGTGAGGGGACCGATTTCGCCACAACCCCACCCCGAGCAGCACGGCGAACGGCCCGTACTCCACGACGCGAATCGACACCGGGCTCCAGCCGGCCAGCGGATACAGAAGGCCGTAGGCGAGAGGCGCGGCCGTCGCGAGGTAGAGAAAGGCGGGTTCGCCTCGCTTGGCCGCGAACGGCAGCACCCACAACAGGTACCAGGGATGGAGAGTCGGCGAGAAGAGGAGAAGCGCCGCGAGCGACGCGAAGACGGCGAGCTCGAGGTCGTCGCGCACCCGTGTCGCGATCAGCACGAGAGCGAAGGCGAGGAGGATCGCGAGCATCGCACGGGCGAAGAACGCCGTGTAGAAATACGGAAAGGCGCGCTGCATCCAGGGACGATGTTCTCGTTTCTCTTTCCAGCGGATGTAGGCCGCCTTCGCCTTCTGCGGAAGGTGGCCCGCTTCGATCGCCGCCGAAACCGCCGGATAGAGGACGGAGTTGAACTCCCACCGGGTCGCGTAATCCCCGAGACCGACCGCCGGTGAAGCTCCCCCGCCCGCCGCGAGCGTCCAGAGCGCCGCGCCGAGCGTCAGAGCCGCGGCGAGAAACCGGAGCTTTCCGCTTCGCGCGAGCGGGAGCACGCCGCCGAGCGGAACGTACTTCGTCAGCACCGACATCGCGAAAGCGATGCCGCCCGCGAGCGGGCGCCGGCGGGAAAGATACACGACCGACGCGAGCAGCAGCGCGACGCCGAGCGAATCGAGATGTCCCTGGCCGGCAGTCTCGGTCACGGGCAGAGGATGGAAGGCATAGAGTGCCGCTCCGAATCGCGCCCGGGCGCCGCCGCCGGCGAGAAGGAGGGCGACGACGGCGACGTCCGCCGAGGCGAAGAGCGCCTTCAACGGCACGACCCCCTTTCCCGGGACCGATGCGGCGACGCGGAAGGCCGCCTGAGCCACCGGCGGATACACGGTCGGAAACTCGCGGTGCGCCAGGCGGCGCTCCAGTTCGGGAAAGAGGCCCTCGGCTCGCGGGTCACCGGGTGCGAGCGCATAGGGAGAGACGCCGGACGCCGCGAGTCTTCCATCCCAGAGATACCGGAAGACGTCTTCGGAGAGATCGGGCGACCGAAACAGCAGAGTCAACCGGAACGCCGCTGCGCACAAGAGCACGAACCGGCCTCGGGAAGCGGATACACTTCGCGCCGCGACGAGCGAGAGGAGGGATCCGGCGAGGAAGAGGAAGAGGTAGGCGGCCAGGCCGCGGCGTGCGTCGGGGAGGAGGGTGATCCCGAGAAACAGGGCCTCCCCGGCGGCGAACAGCAGCCAGGGCCGCACGAGTATCTTCTCGCCCGGACGGGAATGAACAGCACCGCCCAGATTGCGACTTTGATCGCCTATTACGTCGTTCTCTCGCTTCTCGCGGTGTACGGCGTCCATCGAGCCTTCATGGTGCGCCTCTACTTCCGGCACCGCGGCGACGACCCGCGACCCGCCGGAAACCTCGAGCGGCTCCCCTTCGTCACCATTCAGCTTCCTCTTTACAACGAAGTCTACGTCGTCGAGCGTCTCCTCGACGCGATGGTGTCCATCGACTATCCGAAGGAGCTCCTCGAAATCCAGGTGCTCGACGATTCGACCGACGAGACGCGGGACGTCGCGCGCTCGCTCGCGGAGCGCTATCGCGCTCGAGGATGGGACATCGTCTACCTGGGCCGAGATCACCGCAAAGGGTTCAAAGCCGGCGCGCTGCAGGCTGGTCTCGAAAAGGCGCGTGGAGAGTTCCTCCTCATCTTCGACGCCGACTTCGTCCCGCAGCCGGAGATGCTCCGCCGATGCCTTCCCCACTTCTCGGATCCGAACGTCGGGATGGTCCAGGCGCGCTGGGAGCACCTGAACCGCGATTTCTCGCTGCTGACCCGAATTCAGGCGATCTTCCTCGACGGGCACTTCGTGATCGAGCACACCGCGCGCAACCGATCGGGACGTTTCTTCAACTTCAACGGGACCGCGGGCATCTGGCGGCGGCGCTGCCTCGAGGAAGCCGGGGGCTGGCACGCGGACACGCTGACGGAGGATCTCGATGCTTCGTATCGCGCGCAGCTCGCCGGCTGGCGATTCGTCTACCTGAAGGACCTCGCGGTTCCTGCGGAGCTCCCGGTCGACATGAATGGCTTCAAGAGCCAGCAGCACCGCTGGACCAAGGGATCGATCCAGACCGGACGCAAGCTCCTTCCCGAGATCTTCCGAAGCGCGTATCCCTGGAAGGTCAAGGTGGAGGCGTTCTTCCACCTCACGAACAACTTCTCGTATCTGCTCGTGGTCCTCCTCGCATTGCTCATCGTCCCGGCGATCATCATCCGGGAGGAGATCGGCTGGCAGAAGCTCGTCGTCTTCGACTTTCCACTCTTCTTCGGCGCGACGTTCTCCTTCATCGCGTTCTACCTCTCGTCGCAGCGGGAGATCGGCAGGAGCTGGAGGCCGACGCTCAAGTACATGCCGTGCCTGATGTCGGTGGGGATCGGGCTGTCACTGAATAACGTTCGCGCCATCCTCGAGGCGCTCGTGAACAAACGTACCGAGTTCACCCGAACCCCCAAGTACCGGATCGAAGGCGAAGCGGGCGACTGGAGGAACAAGAAGTACCACGTATCCGGAAACTTCTCGCTGGCGGGCGAAATCCTGCTCGCGACATACTTCCTCGCGGCGATCGTCTTCGCGGTCGCCGAAGGGTACTGGGCGGGGGTGCCGTTTCTGCTCATCTTCTTCAACGGTTTCGCGTACACGGCGGCCGTGTCGCTCGTTTCGCGGTGGAGCGACCCCGGATGCGAGCGCGAGCTCGTCCCGGTATAGTCAAAGCCCAGGGTCCCAAGTCCCCGGTGGCCACGCCCTCGACCTCGAACCCCGAACCGACTCTCCGAGTGACCGAGATCTTCCGGTCGATCCAGGGAGAGTCCACGCGCGCGGGCTTCCCGTGCGCGTTCATCCGGCTGACGGGTTGCTCGCTTCGGTGCGTCTGGTGCGACACCGCGTACGCATTCTCCGGCGGCGAGGAGATGCCCGTCTCGGTGGCTGCCGAACGCGTGCTCGCGCTCGGCACCGAGCTCGTCGAGGTGACCGGAGGCGAGCCGCTCGAGCAGGAAGCCGTCTATCCATTGATCGAACGGCTGCTCGAGCGCGGCAAGACCGTTCTGCTCGAGACCGGAGGGCACGTTCCGCTCGATCGCCTGGACCCTCGCGTCGTGAAGATCGTGGACGTAAAGGCGCCGGGGAGCGGTATGACGGCCGCCAACCTGCCGGAGAACCTCGAACGACTCGGCCCCCGAGACGAGATCAAGTTCGTCCTCGCCGACCGCCGGGACTTCGAATGGGCGCTCGAGTTCGTCCGCGAACGTGATCTGGACGGCCGGCACCTCGTCACGTTTTCTCCCGTTTGGGAAAGACTCTCCGCCGCCGACCTCGCCGAGTGGATCTGCGACTCGGGACGTCCCATCCGGCTCGGCGTCCAGCTCCACAAGCTGCTGTGGGGCGACGTGCCGGGGAGATGACCGCGAAGCGGTCATCCCCAGGGGGTGCGGGGGACCGCAAGGTCCCCCGCCGACAAGTACTCCACAATCTTATCGGTGCGGGGGATCGCAAGGTCCCCCGCCAAGAGACTACCCGGACACACTCCTGGCGAAGCGAGGGATCTCTCCCGAGGCAATGAAGCGCGCAATCGTCCTTCTCTCGGGCGGACTCGATTCGGCCACTTGTTTTCTGCTCGCTCGGCGAGACGCGGAAGAAGTCTTCGCGCTCTCCTTCGACTACGGCCAGAGGCATCGAGTCGAGCTCGAGCGGGCGCATGCCCTTGCCGAGCGGTACGGCGCGGCAGCGCACCGGATCGTGCGCCTCGATCTTCCTGCGCGAGACGCGTCCGCGCTGACCGACCGTTCGTTGGAAGTTCCCCGCGATGCCCTCGGCCGCGAGCCGATCCCGGTCACGTACGTTCCCGCGCGCAACACCCTCTTCCTGGCGCATGCCGTCGCCTGGGGTGAGGCCGCCGGAGCCGCGGATCTCTACATCGGCGCGAACGCACTCGACTATTCGGGTTATCCCGACTGCCGGCCGGAGTTCCTGGAAGCATTCGAACGGACGGCGAACCTGGGCACGAAGGCAGGAGTCCAGGGGACGCTATGGTTCCGAATCCACGCTCCGCTCCTCCGAATGACCAAGGGAGAGATCGTCGCCCTGGCGGCCCGACTCGGGCTCGACTTCTCTTTGACCTCGAGCTGCTACGACCCCTCGCCGGAGGGCCTACCATGCGGCACCTGCGACTCTTGTCTTCTTCGAGCTAAAGGCTTCCAGGAAGCGGGTTTATTCGATCCGATCCGCCCGTAATCGCTTCGCCTTCAAGTCTTATCTGCGTCAAGCAGACTCAGCTAATCTGACTATTGAACTTGACAATGATATGCGCATGTCATAGTCTCACCCGGCTGGAAAGATTGACTTTCCGGAGGTCGACATGCGGTTCGATCAACTGACGATCAAAGCTCAGGAGGCGATCGGCGAGGCCCAGCGCGATGCGCGTGCGCGCGGCAATGCGGAGCTGTCGACCGACCACCTTCTGCTCGCTCTGCTTCGCCAGAGTGAAGGAGTGGTCGCTCCGATCCTCCAGAAGCTCGGGCTGGATCCCGCCGCGCTCGCCCGCGAAGTCGAGGCCGACCTCGACAACCGGCCGAAGGTGACAGGGGCCTCCGCGGACGCGGTCGTCTCCCCCGATCTGACTCGCGTCTTCGACCGCGCGTTCGAATACATGCGGGACTTCGGCGACGAGTACGTCTCGACCGAGCACTTCCTCGTTGCGCTGGCAGAGCCCACGGCGGGCGCGACGGCG
This sequence comes from Thermoanaerobaculia bacterium, assembly GCA_036397915.1. Classification (GTDB taxonomy): domain Bacteria; phylum Acidobacteriota; class Thermoanaerobaculia; order UBA5066; family Gp7-AA6; genus Gp7-AA6. The sequence goes on from DASWIB010000278.1 coordinate 6,818, forward strand.
AAGCGGCTGACATCCAAAGGAGCGTCCAAGGACGCCCTCTTCAAGGCGCTCAAGGAAGTTCGCGGCTCGACGCGCATCACCGACCCCAACCCCGAGGACAAGTATCAGGCGCTCAAGCGATACACACGCGACCTGACGGACCTCGCGCGCCGCGGAAAGATCGATCCGGTTATCGGCCGCGACGAGGAGATCCGCCGCGTCATCCAGGTGCTCTCCCGCCGCACGAAGAACAACCCCGTCCTGATCGGTGAGCCCGGTGTCGGAAAGACGGCGATCGTCGAAGGTCTGGCGCGACGCATTCACATGGGCGACGTGCCCGAGGGCCTGAAGAACAAGCGGGTCGTCTCCCTCGACCTCGGAGCGATGATCGCGGGCGCCAAGTACCGGGGCGAGTTCGAGGACCGGTTGAAGGCCGTTCTGAAGGAGATCGAGGAGGCGCAGGGCACGATCGTTCTCTTCATCGACGAGCTCCACACGTTGGTCGGCGCGGGCGCGGCCGAGGGCGCCATGGACGCCTCCAACATGCTGAAGCCGGCGCTCTCCCGGGGCGAGCTCCGCGCGATCGGCGCGACGACGCTCTCGGAATACCAGAAACACATCGAAAAGGACGCGGCACTGGAGCGGCGTTTCCAGCCGGTCTACGTGGACGAGCCCTCGGTCGAAGACACGATCGCGATCCTTCGCGGCCTCCAGGAGCGATACGAGGTTCACCACGGCGTGCGGATCACGGACGCCGCGCTCGTGGCGGCGGCGCGGCTCTCGCATCGCTACATCACGGATCGATTCCTGCCGGACAAGGCGATCGACCTCGTCGACGAAGCCGCGTCACGGCTGCGCACGGAGATCGACTCTGTGCCGACCGAGATCGACCAGATCGACCGGCGGATCATCTCGCTCGAGATCGAGAAGCGCGCCCTCGAGAAAGAGAAGACCGCCGAGGCGAAGAAGCGGCTCGAAGACATCGAGCGGACGCTGTCGGAGGAGCGGGAAAAGGCGAGCCGCCTGCGGGCGCAGTGGTCGTCCGAGAAGGAAGAGATCGGAAAGATCCGCCAGATCAAGGAGGCGATCGAGACCGCCCGGCAGGAGACGACCGAGGCGGAGCGGGAAGGAAACCTGCAGAAGGCAGCCGAGCTTCGCTACGGACGTCTGCCCGAGCTCGAGCGCGAGCTCTCGGCGAAGAACGCGCGTCTCGCCGACCTCCAGAAGGGCCGGCCGATGCTTCGCGAAGAAGTCACCGAGGAGGACATCGCCGCGGTCGTCTCGCGCTGGACCGGTGTGCCGGTCACGCGGATGCTCGAGACCGAGACGCAGAAGCTCCTCCACATGGAGGAGCGCCTGTCGCAGCGCGTGGTCGGTCAGCAGGAGGCCGTGCGCGCGGTCTCCGACGCCGTGCGGCGGTCGCGCGCGGGACTGTCGGATCCGCGCCGCCCCATCGGGTCGTTCCTCTTCGTCGGACCGACCGGCGTCGGCAAGACCGAGCTCGCGCGGGCGCTCGCGGAGTTCCTCTTCGACGACGAGCAGGCGATGGTGCGGCTCGACATGTCCGAGTACATGGAGAAGCACTCGGTCGCCCGCATGATCGGCGCGCCCCCCGGATACGTCGGCTACGAGGAGGGTGGCCGGTTGACCGAGTCGATCCGGCGGCG
>DASWIB010000279.1:0-11375 GCA_036397915.1 Thermoanaerobaculia bacterium
GAGCGTCTTCGAGACGATCTCCATCGTCACGCGCATCATGTCGCGATGGACATCGCGCACCTCGCCGTCGCGCCACTCGTCGACGAGGCGATCGGCGTAGGACACCATCACGCCGCCGTAGGTCGCGATCCGGTCGGGGTGAAAGGCCGGAGCGGCGAGTCGTCGCTGCCGCAGCCAGAACTCGCCTTCGCTGGTCAGGAGCCCGGTGCCGAAGATCGCCGTGACGTGACGCCAGAAAAAACTGTGTTTGACGAAGTTCTCGCGCTGCTTCCGCAGGACCTCGTCGACCAGGTTCGGATCGTTCAGCAGATAGGCGTCGTACTTGCCGAGGCGCAGGCGTGTGACGTCACCATATTCCCGCGCGCAGGAGGTCAGGAAGCCGAGGACGTCGCGGGCGAACTCCGGCAGGTTGCCGAGCAGGAATCGACCTCGCGGTCCGGGCGGGCATCGGGGTTCCAAAGGAGTCTCCGGACTGTCCCGAGATTAACTCAAGATCCCTCAGGCGTCACGGCTCTCGGGATGACCGCACGCTTTCGCGTGCCTCAGAAGATCCCTCGAGCCTCACGGCTCTCGGGATGACCGCACGCTTTCGCGTGCGGTCACCTCGCGCGCGACCAGACGCAGGTCCGTGACCAGCATGCCGTAGAGGCGCTCCTGCCCCGCGGTGTCTTCCGCTCGCAGGACCGCGGAAGGGTGGAGCGTCGCCATCGTCTTGGGCGCCCATCCGGTGCCCTGAAGGACCTGCCCGTGCTGCTTCATGATGCGGAAGTCCGGGCCGAGGAGTGCTTTCGCCGCGGTCCCGCCCAGGCAGACGAGCATCTCGGGACGGATCACCGCGAGCTCCGCCTCGAGCCACGGCCGGCAGGCGCCGATCTCGACCGTGCCGGGAGTCTGGTGAATGCGGCGCTTCGGCGTGCGGACGAACTTGAAGTGCTTGACGACGTTCGTGACATATACGTCGCTGCGCGGAAGCCCCGCATCGACGAGCGCGCGATCGAGGACTTCTCCCGCCGGACCGACGAACGGCGCGCCCTGGATGTCCTCCTGATCGCCGGGACACTCGCCGACGAGAATTGCACGGGCGGTCTGCGGCCCTTTTCCGAAGACCGTCTGCGTCGCGTCGCGGTAGAGGTCGCAGCCCTGGCAGGAGGAGGCGGCGCGGCGGAGCTCTTCCAGATCGACGGCCGTCTTCGGGACGAACTGCCCGGCGCCGGGCGTGCGTGCGGCCAGATCCGCGTCGGTGACGTGCTTGGCGAGGCGCTTCAGCCGGGTGACCTCGGCGTCCGCCTCGGAGGCAAGCAGGTCCGGGTTCCCGTGCACGAGGCGAAAGAGGACGGAGTACAGGAGACGCCACCGCTCCGGGTCGGTATGGCGTGCGGCCGCGCCCGCGAGCTCGACGAACGCGCGCGGGACGCGGAAGTCGGAAGCGGAATCGGCAGCGGCAGCCGGTGCGTCCGCGACCACGACGGTGTCGAAGAGTCCGCCCTGTTTCGCCGCCTCGCGCCACACGACCTGGTCCGGCGTCACTCGATCGGCGAGCAGCCCTCGCGCCGCCGCGCGCCAGCTCTCGAGGTTCGGCTGGATGACGACGTCTCGCACGGGCGGGATGTTATCGCCACCGGCAACGAAGGGTCAGGCGCGCCAGGGTTCGGGAGACCACAAGGTCCCCGCCGAACGATTACTCGGACACATTCCTTGCTCCCGGGGGATGTCCTTCACACTGGCCTTCCCGGCCGGGCCAAATCGCCGGTCTGGTGAGTTGGTGAGATGGTGCCAAACGGTGCTAAGATCGCACCATGCCGCGTTTGACGATCACATTGACGCCGGAAAGGCACCGGGCGCTCAAGGAAACAGCCTTTCGGACGAATAAGTCGATCCGCAGCCTGATCGACGAGAGCTTGAATGCCTACGGCGTGAAGACGCTCGGAAAGGCCGCCTCCCTCGTGGCGCGTGCCCGTGAGCGAGCGCGGCTGAGTGAGGCCGCGGCGCTGCGGCTCGCGAAGAGAGAAACCAGGGCACATCGCAAACGGTAGACCTCCCGCCTGCCGTCGTGGACACCAACGTGGTGGTGAGCGGGCTGCTGACGTCCCGATCGGATGCACCCACTGCCTGGATCCTCGACGGCATGCTCCAGGGCCGGTTTCCCTTCTTGCTCTCGATGGAGTTCCTGGCGGAATACCGGGCCGTCATCCTGCGGCCCCGAATCCGGCAGCGGCACGGATTGACGGAGCGGGAGATCGATCTCCTCCTCACAGAACTCGCCGCAAACGCGCGCTTCCGCGAGCCGCCGACCGCAGGATGTCGAGGAGACGATCATCTGTGGGCGTTGCTCGCGGAAGTTCGTGGCAGCGTCCTGGTCACGGGTGACCGGCCGCTCGCGGCCGATTCACGAGGTCGAGGAAGGGTGGTTTCGCCACGGGAATTCGTGACACTGATGGAAGGCTGAGACGGTCCCTTCCATCGGATCACGTCGCTGTTAGGCGCCCGTCCCGCGAGATTTGCCCTACTTCAACCCCTCCACGAGGAAAAGCTCGTCGAGAGTGCGGCGGTACGAATACACGTAGGACTTTCCGTCCGGGGTCATCAGGATCGGACCGATCAAGAGGACCCCGGCCGGATCGGGCGGCGTGAGCTCCTTCCAGAGCATCCGCTCGCCGGTCGTCACGCCCAGCCGATACACCTTCGTGGGAAGTTCGGTCGTCCGGAAAACCCAGAGGGCGCGGCCATCGGCGGTCCAGCGGATCGGGATCTCTCCGTCTTCCATTCCCGGGACCGGACGTGGCTCGCCCGGCTCGGTCGGATAGATCATGAGCCGTCGGTCCGGGCCGAACGCAAAAACGGTCCGTCCGTCGGGAGAGATCGGGTTCGAGTTGATCAAGCTCACGCCTTCTGGAGTGATCGCCCGCGCCTTTGTGCCGCCGATCTCGTAAATGTAGAGTCGCAGTCCACGCCCGGGCTCGCTGCCCGAGAGGAGAATCCGCCGTCCGTCGGGGAAGAACTCGGTTTGCTGAGGCAGAATCCCGAGACTCGGCAGCTTTCGCGCCTGCCCCGCCCCCGTCGGCAGGAGTGTGAGCTCCGTGCCCTCCTGGTTCGCGACCAGCGCCCACTTTCCGTCGGGCGAGAGTTCGACCGAACGGTGCTGCCCCAGGAGAACGGCGGGCGTGGCGTCGGTCTTCCGGAGATAGGCCAGGTACGTCGGGAGATTCTGTTCGTCGAACAGAACCGTTCGCCCGTCGTCGGAGAGTGCGGTCGGAAACGACCAGTCGAGCCACGTGAGATTGCGCTCGGCTGTCTCCCCGGGCGCGAGCCCGACGATCTCCCGGCGCCACGTGTTCCGAGCGAGGAGCACGCGCCCGTCGGGAGCGACATCGTGAATCGTGATCGATCCCATGTGGTCCTGAACCGTTCGCGGTTTTCCGGAGAGAGTCACGGCGTTGAGCGACGGTCCCGTGAACCAGACCTCGCGGCCACCCCCCGCCCACGCGAGCCCGGTTCCGGCCGGCGGCCCCTCGAGCTGCTTCCTTCCCCCGCGGTCGAGCACGAGGACTCGACCGAGGTTGTCGCCGCGCTGCGGGTGGTCGAGCACTGCGACGAACTTGCCGTCGGGGGAGACGCGGGGATGGCTCATCCAACCGACGGTCTCGTAGAGAACCTTGCCGATCGGGTATTCGAGACGCCGCATGGGGCCCGCGTCGCGGACGACGGCGAGCTCCTTTCCATCTGGAGACCAGTCGGCTTCGGCGACGTTTTCGAGGACCTCACGCGGAGCACCGCCCTCGAGGGCCACCCGCGCGAGCGTACCGGCGCTTTCCCAGCCGAGCACGGGTCGCCAGCCGATCGAGACCGCCAGATCGCCGGCGGAGGAAACCGAGAGGAGAGAGGCGGGTGACAAACCGAGAGAGCGAGACTCGGGGCTCTCGGGACGCGTCGTGTAGATTTCGCTCGGCTTTCCTTCCCAGGCTGCGGAGTAGATGACGGAGCGGCCATCCGGCGCGAATCGCGCCGAGAGGATCGTGCCGCGACGGAAGGTCAAACGCTGCAGCCGATGTTCCGGCGTGCTTCGGGTTCCCTCGACGAGGCGCAGGCCCCAGATCCCGGCGGCCGCGCCGACGACGAGCGCCACGGCGGCGGCGAGACCGGCAGGAATCCGTTTGCGAGCGGGAGCCGCCGCGATTTGCTCCGACACCGACGTCTCGGACAGGTGGTCGCGCAGGCTGCGGAGGTCGCGCGCGAGGTCTTTCGTCGAGGCGAAGCGCTCCTCCGGCTCCTTCGCGAGGCAACGCTCGACGATCCAGCGCACCGGCGCGGGCACCCGCGGATTCGCCTGGGCGAATGGCACCGGCTCTTCCCGGATGATCGCGGTCAGCGTTTCGGCCCCCGTGTTCCGTTGAAAGGCGCGCTGGCCGGTCGCGAGCTCATAAAGGATCGACCCGAACGAGAACTGGTCGGACCGGAAATCGACGTCGCGCCCGCTCGCCTGCTCGGGCGACATGTAGACGACTGTGCCCATGACCGTCCCCGGCACGGTGCCGGGCGCGCCCGCGACCGTCGGGAAAGCGGACAGGCCGTCGGACGAGGTCGGCTCGGTCAACTTCGCCAGGCCGAAGTCGAGGATCTTCACGAAACCGTCCTTCGACACGATCAGGTTCTCGGGCTTCAGATCCCGGTGGACGAGACCCGCCTCGTGCGCCTTCGCCAGCCCCTCGGCGACCTGCACGGCGATCTCAAGCGTTTTGCGCGAGGGGAGCGCGCCGTCCGCGAGCATCTCGCGCAGCGTCTTTCCCTCGACGAGCTCCATCGCGAGGTAGATCGTCGAGTCAACCGATCCAACGTCGTAGACCGTGACGATGTTCGGGTGATTCAACGCGGAAGCGCTCCTCGCTTCCTGCTCGAAACGCAGCCGGCGCGACTCGTCGCCGGACGCCTCGGACGGGAGTACCTTGACCGCGACCTCGCGCCCGAGCCTCGTGTCACGCGCGCGGTAGACCTCTCCCATGCCGCCCGCGCCGAGCGGCGAAACGATTTCGTACGGACCGAGCCGGGTGCCGGCGGCGAGGGCCATGTAAGGTTCGGTGGGATTCTATTTCCGGTGAAGTCGCCGAACCGTCTGGGAGGAAAGTTGTCGTCGAAGCTCGAGCGGCGGCTCGGCGTTGCCGATGCGGCTGCTCTCGTCGTTTCGAACGTCATCGGCGTCGGGATCTTCACGACGCCGGGGATCGTCTGCGGGATGCTCCCGCGGCCCGCGGCCATTCTGGCCGTCTGGGGACTCGGGGGTCTCCTCGCCTTTTCGGGCGCGATGGCCTACGCGGAGCTCGCGGCCCTGATACCGAAGGCGGGCGGCGAATACGTCTACCTGCGGGAGGGCTACGGCCGTTTGGCGGCTTTCCTGACGGGTTGGACTTCGTTCGTCGCCGGATTCTCCGGGGCGATCGCCGCCGGCGCGATCGGGCTCACCGCGTACCTCGGAAGGTTCTTCCCGGCGGCGGCCGACCCGGCGGCGCTCGTCACTCTTTCCATCGGCCGCCTTTCCCTGAACGTCTCGCGTCCGTCGCTCATCGCCCTCGCGATCATCGTCGCTCTCGGAGCGATCCACGTTCGCGGCGTTCGACCCGGCCGCGTGGTCCAGAACACGCTCGCGGCGGCGCTGGTTCTCGGCCTGATTCTGTTCATCACCCTGGGGTTTACCCTGGGGAAAGGGTCGCTCGAAAACCTTTCCGGCGGCGGAAAGTCGCCCGCCTCGAGCTGGCTGCTCGCCCTGATCCCCGTGATGTTCAGCTATAGCGGCTGGAACGCCGCCGCCTACGTCGCCGAGGAGGTTCGGGAACCGGGTCGCAACGTCCCGCGCGCTCTCGCCTGGGGGACGGCCGCGGTGATCGCGATCTACCTCGGATTGAATGCCCTCTACCTCTACGCAGTGCCCGTCGGAGAGCTTTCCGGCCGGATCAACGCCGCCGACGCAGCCGCGGAACGGCTGCTCGGGCCGGCAGCCGCCGGATGGCTCGCCGCGCTGGCCGTCTTGATCATCCTGGGCAGCCTGAGCGCCATGACGCTCGCCGGCCCGCGGATTTACTACGCGATGGCGCGCGACGGGGTCTTCCTGCCGGCCGCCGCCCGCGTGCACCCGAGGTTCGGCACGCCGGCGGTCGCGATCGCCGCGCAGACGGCGTGGAGCTGTCTCCTCGTCCTCTCCGGTACATTCGAGCAGCTTCTGACGTACACGGGATTCGCGATCGTCCTCTTCTCGGCGATCGCGGTCTGCGCTCTCTTCGTGCTGCGGTGGAAGAGTCCGCTGGCCCGCCGCCCGTTCCGAGCCTGGGGCTACCCGATTGCGCCGGCGATCTTCGCGCTCGCGAGCTTCGCGATCGTCGTCAATGCGATCCTCGAGGCTCCACTTCCTTCGGCGATCGGGCTCCTGGTCATGGCTGCGGGAGTCCCGCTCTACTGGCTGATGCGACGCCGGGCACGCAAGAGTGGAGAGAGAGAACCTCTAACTGACTAACTAGCGAGTGCCGGGGACCGCAAGGCCCCTCAACGAAAGATACTCGGACACTTTTCTAGCTCGCCCGGGCGGCGAGCCGCGGCCGGCGCTCGTCGAAACGCCGGAGCCCGGCGTGACGGGCGGCCGCGTAGGCGGCCTCGATCTCGTCGCTGCGAGGAGCCCTGTTGACCTCCGCGTACCGAATCTTGCCGGACGGGTCGGTCTGCCCGACCAGGTGCTCGGGCCGGTACTGCGCCATGACGTTGACGTAGGTGTCCGGCGAGACCTCTTTCGCGAGCCACTCGAAGATCGCCGCGGCCTCGTCGGTCTGGCCGGGCATGACGAGGTGCCGCACGAGGACGCCGCGCTTTGCCAGCCCGTCGGTCCCGAAGCGGAGCGGACCGACCTGCCGGTGCATCTCGAGAATCGCTTCGCGCGCCCGCTCCGGGTAGTCGCGCGCCCGCGCCAGACGCACCGATGACTCGGGTTTCCAGAACTTGAAGTCGGGCATGTAGACGTCCACGATCCCTTCGAGAAGGCGGAGCGACGCGATCGCGTCGTAGGCGCTCGTGTTGTAGACGATCGGAACGGTGAGGCCCATCGGGATCGCCGCCGCGATCGCCTCGATCACCTGAGGCGCGACGTGCTCGGGGGTGACGAAGTTGACGTTGTGGCAGCCGCGCTCCTGGAGCGACAACATGAGCTCACCGATCTCTTGAGGGCCGGACTCCTTCCCGTCGAGCTTCTGCGAGATCTCCCAGTTCTGGCAGAAGGCGCAGCGCAGGTTGCAGAGCCCGAAGAAGATTGTGCCGGAGCCGTTCCAGCCGCGGATGCAGTCCTCCTCGCCGAAGTGGGGAAACGCGGAAGAGACGATGGCGTAGCGGCCGGTGTTGCATGCCCGCGTCTCGTTCTCCAGCCGGTTGACGCCACAGTTGCGCGGGCAGGCGCGGCAGTCCTCGAGCTCTTTGAGCGCCTTTTCGACGCGCGCCGGGAATCCCTCCTCACGCCAGAGGCGCCGGTAGGCCGGCTCGAAGTCATCGATCACGAAACGGTCGGTGACCTTCCGAGGAGAGCCGGAACACATGGGCTGATGTTACCTCCGCGCTCCCGAATCAGCCGCGTTCACGAGGCTTCCACCGAGGTCGAGATCTGGTCGGCTCGGGTCCGCAAACAGCTTGACCGCCGATCTCGTCAGTACGATAATACGTACGCCTAGAAGTACGGAAGGGCCTGCGATGTCCGAGATGGCGCTGATGAAAGTGCGGGAGAAGCTTCCGGGGCTGAACCGGGAGCTCAAGAGAAGCCCCCGCACCGTCGTGCGGATTACCCACCGGGGGAAGCCCTCGATGGCCTTGATGTCTCTGGAGCTCTACGAAACGCTCGTCGAGACTTTAGACCTGATGTCGGATCCCGCGGCGGTGAGGGCCTTGCGCAAGAGCCTCCGCGACATCGAGGCGAGGCGTGTTCGCACGCTGGATGAGGTGGCTCGCCGTCTCGGCCTCGATCGGTGAGCCCCGCCGCCCGATACGAGGTTCTCTGGACCGAGACAGCGTTCCAGATGCTTTCCGGGATCGGTGACCGGCGCATCCAGCAACAACTCTTCGATACCTCCAAGCGGCTCGAGGTCGAGCCGGACAAGCAGGGCAAGCCGCTTCACGAGAGCCTCCTGGGTTACAGGAGCCTGCGAGCCGCCGGACAGAGATATCGGGTGATCTATTCGCTCGACCCCAAAACCCTGCGGGTTTATGTAGTTGCGGCAGGTCTTCGGCGGCAGGGGGCGCGGGACGACATCTACGAGCTGGCTCAGAGAATGATCGGCCTTGGTCTCGCGCCTTCAGTCCGCCGTCCACAGGAAAGGGTGAGGAAAGTCGCGCGACCGAAGAAAAAGAGATAGGTCCCGGGAGACTGTCCGAGTATTTGTCGGCGGGGACCTTGCGGGCCCCCGCGCACGCTCCTGGGCGCTTCTGAGCGGGCGCCGCGAAGTCGTGGCACGGCCCGGCCGCGGTCCTCAGTGCGGCAGCTCGCCCTCTCCTTCGCTCAGGTCGCGGGTACCGAAGAGCAGCCGCCCCTCCTCGAAGGCGGTGTCGCGCAGCGTGACCGCGAGCGCCTCGCCGAGGGTCTCGACCGGGTGCGCCTCGAGCTTCGAGCGCACCTCTTCCGTCAGGTCTTCGAGGTCGGGCTCGTTCGCCTTCGGGATGACCACCGTCGTGATGCCCGCGCGCACGGCACCGAGGATCTTCTCCTTCAGGCCGCCGATCGGAAGTACGCGCCCGGAGAGCGTGATCTCGCCCGTCATCGCGACGTCGTTGCGAACGGGCCGCTTCGAGAGCGCGGACACGAGCGCCGCCGCGATCGCCACGCCCGCCGACGGCCCCTCTTTCGGGATCGCGCCCGCGGGAACGTGCACGTGCACGTCCCGTTCGAACGCGGTCTCTTCGATCCCGAGCCAGGTGGCGTGCGACCGTGCGAAGGACCAGGCGGCGCGCGCGGATTCCTTCATGACCTCTCCGAGCTGTCCCGTGAGGATCAGCTCCCCCTTGCCGCGCATGAGCGACGCCTCGACGAACATGATGTCGCCCCCGGCGGGCGTGTAATACATTCCGGTCGCGATCCCGATCTGGTCCTCGCGCGCCATCTTCTCGGGATGGACGCGCGGCCGCCCGAGCAGCGCGCGGATGTCCTCCGGTCGCACGGCGAGGCTCGCGACCTCGCCCGCCGCGACACGGCGCGCAACCTTGCGGGCGAGCTTGCCGAGCTCGCGCTCGAGCTGCCGGACGCCGGACTCCCGCGTGTAGCTCGCCACGACCTCCAGGATCGCTGAATCCTCGATCGTGAGCTGTGCCCTCTCCAGACCGTTCTCCTCCAGTTGCCGCGGCATGAGATAGCTCTTCGCGATCTGGAGCTTCTCCTCCTCGGTGTAGCCCGCGAAGTTGACCGTCTCCATCCGGTCGAGCAGCGGCACCGGGACGTTCTGGATGAAGTTCGCGGTCGCGATGAAGAGGACCTCGGAAAGGTCGAACGGCACAGCCAGGTAGTGGTCGGTGAAACTGTCGTTCTGGGCCGGGTCGAGGACTTCCAGGAGCGCGGATGCCGGATCGCCCTGAAAAGAGACTCCGAGCTTGTCCACCTCATCGAGGAGAAACACCGGGTTCTTCGTGCCGGCCTGCTTCATGCCCTGGATGATCCGGCCGGGCATCGCGCCGATGTAGGTCCGCCGGTGGCCCCGGACGTCCGCTTCGTCCCGCGCCCCGCCGAGCGAGATGCGGACGTACTTGCGTCCCATCGCGCGAGCGATCGACTTCGCGATCGAGGTCTTGCCGACTCCGGGCGGTCCGACGAAGAGCAGGATCCGTCCGCGCGCGCGGGCCGACTTTCGAAGAGCGTCTTTCGGGGCGCCCGGCCCCGGCGACGGCTCGTTGACGATGGAGCTTTCGCTCTCTTTCTTATCGGCCGTCAGTTGCCTGACGGCCAGGAACTCCAGGATCCGGTCCTTGACGTCCTTCAATCCATAGTGGTCCTCGTCGAGGATCCGCGCGGCCGCCTGAATGTCGAGGTGCTCTTCGCTCCGCTCGTTCCAGGGGAGCTCTGCGATCGTCTCGAGGTAGGTGCGAATGACCTGAGACTCCATGGACTCACGGCCGATGCGCGTCAGCCGCGCCCACTCGCGGTCGACTTCCTTGCGCGCCTCTTCGGGGAGCTCGAGAGCATCCAGCTTGGCTCGCAGCTCCCTCAAAGACTCGTCGTCCGCGCCTTCTCCCTCGCCGAGCTCCTTCTGGATCGCCTTCAGCTGCTCTCGCAGATACATCTCACGCTGGCGACCGCCGAGCTCCTCTTTCACCTTCTCCTGGATGTCTTCCTGAGCGGAGAGGACGTCGACCTGCCGCTGCACGTGCACGAGAACGCGGCGCAGTCGGTCCTCGACCGAGAGCGTCTCGAGCAGCGCCTGCCGCTCGGCCGCCGGGATGTCGATGTACCCCGCGACGAGGTCGGCGAGCCGCCCCGGCTCATTCACTTCCGCGAGGATCTGGTTGACCGCCTCCTCGGGAAGCCCGATCTTCTTTGCGAGCTCCGCCGCGCGCTCCCGCGCCTCGCGGTGAAGCGCGAGAAAAGCCGCGTCGCGCGCGTCGAGCGGGAGCATCTCGCGCGCTTCCTGGACGGTCGCTTCGAGATACCCCATCTTCGCGGCATAGCGCAGCGCGATGCCGCGCGACTGGCCTTCGAGCAGGAGCCGGATGCCTCCGAGTCCCCTTTGCAGCGAGCCGATCGTTGCGATCGTCCCGATCGTGTAGAGGTTCTCCGGAGCGACCTCGTCGCCGTCCTGACGCTGGGAGACGGCGAAGACGCGCTTATCCGCACCCTTTACCGCCGCTTCGATCGCGCGGAGAGTCCCCGGCCGTCCGGCGTTGATCGGAAGGCCGACGCCGGGGAAGAGAACCGAGTTCCTCATCGGAACGACCGGCAGGTTGTAAGACTCAGCCATTCAGAATTTCCTTTCATTCCCCAAGCAGCTGCGGCGGGTGCAGGTCCGCAGGACCTGTCCCCGCGACTTTCAAATACGAGCCCGGCCCTCGGTTCGGTTCGGCCCGCCACGTGGGGAGCCGATTACTCACCGAGCGACCGCATGGTCACTCTGCTGGCTGCTGGCCTGAGAAACTCCTTCAGAGTTAGAACGTTCGCGTATTCCCGCGGATTCCAGCCCTCATGACGAGACCCCCGGCTTGGTTTTAGGGTTTGTTCGTCGGGGGCGCCCAGCGCCAGCTCCGCTACATGCCCTCGCGATCCGACTCGAGTGGGAAGAAGGCGCCGTGTTGCGAGAAGAACATGACTGTCTTGAATCGATCCTCGGGCGAAGGTGTGAGTCCGCCGCGCCATGCCGACCACACCTGTATCGCCTCGC
>DASWIB010000280.1:0-2538 GCA_036397915.1 Thermoanaerobaculia bacterium
GAGGAAGAGATTCCTCGCTTCGCTCGGAATGACACTCGGGTTCGCTCGGAATGACACTCGGGATGACATAAGGCCTTGGAATCACACGGGCGTCGGTTAACCTTTTCTCGTGCCTCGGGTCCTCGCGATCGATTTCGGCGAGAAGCGCATCGGCCTCGCGACCGCGGACACATCGCTCGGTCTCGCGACCCCGCGAAGGACTCTCTCCCGCTCGAGCGACGACGCGGCGGCGGGCGAGATCGCTCGATTCTGCCGGGAGGAGGAGATCGAGCGGCTCCTCGTGGGATTTCCGCGGTCCCCGGAGGGCGAGGCGAGCGCGATCACTCCGCGGATCCGGTCCTTCGCCGAGAAGCTCGCCCGGGCGACCTCACTCCCGGTCGAGCTGCACGAGGAGACCTTGAGCTCCGATGAAGCGGCCCGGCGTCTGCGCGGACGCCGATCGCGCGCCGGGCTGGACGCCGAAGCGGCCGCAGTACTCCTGGAGGACTGGCTCGCGCACCGGGGACGCGAGACCGCGTGAGCGCGCCCCGCCGTCTCCTGCGACTCGGTCTGCTCGCCGTTTTGTTCGTCGCCTTGCTGGCCCTCTACTTCGAGTATCGGATGAAGAACCCTCCCATCCCGCGGCCGCCGGCCGGCGAGGTCGTCGTTTACATCCCTCCCGGGACTTCGACCTCAGCGATCTTCCGGCGCCTCGACGAGGCCGGCGTCGTCGAGGACGGCCGGTTGGCGGAGGTGTACTACCGGCTGCACCGGCGGAAGACGCCGCTCCAGGCGGGCGAGTACCGATTCCGCCGGCCGATGCCGGTCGACGAGGTGATCAACCAGATGGGGCGCGGCGAAGTCGTCCGTCACGTGATCGTTGTTCCGGAAGGCCTGACGGTCGAGGAGACGTTCGAGCTCTTCTGGAAACAGGGGATCGGCGGCCCGGATGCATTCAAGGCGGTGCTCGTGCAAACCGAGCTCGTGCCCGGGCTGACGAACGGGGTGACGGACCTCGAGGGCTTTCTCTTCCCGGATACCTATCTCGTCACGCGATCGACGTCCGCGAGCCAGATCGTCGATCGCATGGTCGCGAACTTTCGCGAGCACTTCACTCCGGAGCTCCAGCGGCGCGCGGCCGCGCGAGGCCTGACGACGCGGCAGGCCGTGACCCTCGCCTCGATCGTCCAGGAGGAGAGCGCGATCACGGCCGAGGTCCCACTCATCGCCGGCGTCTACTGGAACCGCCTGCGGCGCGGGATGCGGCTCCAGGCGGACCCCACCGTCATCTACGCGTTGAGGCGAGACCACCGCTGGAACGGTCTGCTCTATCGCTCCGATTACGACTACCAGTCGCCGTACAACACGTACATGCACGCCGGGTTGCCGCCCGGACCGATCTGCAGCCCCGGGCTCGACGCGCTCCGCGCCGCGGTCACGCCGGCTCGGACGAGCTACCTCTACTTCGTAGCCCATCCCCTGACCGGCGGGCATACCTTTTCGACGAGCTTCGAAGACCATCTCCTCGCGATCGCGATGGCGCGTCGCGCCCGGGAGGAGATACCCGTGCCCTACGGCCCGCCGCCTCCGCCGCCGGTCACTCCCTCAGAGGAGAAGAAGGAATCCGGCTCGGAAGAATGACGAGGTCAGGCAGGCATTCCGGCATTTCCGGCTCCGAAACACGAAACCATGTGCCTGACCCCCAGACTCACTTCTCATAGGTGATCGACTTCATCTGCGGAAACTTCGTCCGCAGGTAGTCCTCCATTACCTTGTCCTCGATCCAGTTGATCTGCGTCCCGTCGACGAAGAACGTCGGCGTCGAGTTCACCGCGAGCCGGTATCCCTCCTCCATGTCCTTGCGGATGCGGTCGAAACTCTCGTCCCGCAGGTAGCACTCGAGAAAGTCGGGGCGCGCGACGCCCTCCCCCTCCGCCGACGTGATCGCGAGCTCGTCGATGGCGGAGACCGACAGGCTTTCCTGCCGGCTGTAGGCGAGCTCCTTGAAGCGGAAGAGCGCCGCCGGGCTCGCCAGCCGGAAGAGACAGTCGCCCCCGGAGGCCGCCTTCATCGCCCAGGCGTGGTGCGACCACAGCGGGAAGAACTTGTAGTGGCGCCGAACGTTCACGATGCCCCGGTTCGCCGCCAGCAGCTTGTCGAGATGCCGTCCACGGAACCGGCAGTAGGAGCACTCCATATCCGCGAACTCGACGATCGTGACCGGAGCGTCCGCGTTCCCCTGCGCCCGCTGCGCCGTCAGGTCGACGCGACGGCGGCGCTCGGCGCGCGGGTCCGACTGGAAGTCCCAGAGCGTCCCGGAGAGGAAGGCGCTGCCGTCGGAGGTCACGAGGCCCGGGACGCGAACGGGGCCGAAGCCGGTCTCGAGCGCGATTGAGATTCCTTTGAGTCCGGCCGCGTCGCGCTCAGGCTCGAGCTTCCCACGAACGCTCGCGTGAAAGAGGTTCGCATACCGCGAGACAATCCAGCCGAGGTCCGCCGCCGAGCGGACGGGCCGCGCATTGCGGTTGGCGAACGAGTCGCCTTCGTAGAACCACTTCC
>DASWIB010000281.1:0-6930 GCA_036397915.1 Thermoanaerobaculia bacterium
TCAGCCGGCGCGAGAGCTTCAGCGGGTGCTTGCGCCGCCGCCGGAAGGCGCGGGGGAGCTGCCACTTCATCGTCGCTCTTCGAAGTGGTCGAAGCCGAGGTCACCGATCGGCCGACGGCCGGATTCCTCCTCGAGGAAGACACCCTCGCCCGCCTCGGCGCGGCCGATGCGCCGCACGCTGACTCCCCACTCGGGGGGCGGGTCTGCGAACCGGCCGGCCTTCTCGGGAGCAACCGTGAAGAGCAGCTCGTAGTCGTCGCCTCCCTCGAGCGCGAGCTCGAGAGGATCGCGGCCGGCGAGCGCGGCAAACGAACGGAGGGCGGGGGAGAGTGGCAGCTCATCGCGCTCGATCATGAGCCGGACCCGGGAGGCCCGCCCGAGCCGCGCGGCGTCGGCGCCGAGCCCGTCGGAGACGTCGATGGCGGCGGTGGCCAGCCCTTCCTGCCCGAGCGAGCGGCCGAGCGGGAGGCGCGGCTCGGGATCACGGTAGGCGGCGAGGAGCCGCGTCTCCACGGGAACGGCGAGTTCCTCGGGCGTCCAGCCGCCGGCGCCCCGCCCGGGGTCGAGACCCGCGCGCACGCGCGCGAGCACGAGCCCCGCGGCGGCTTCCCCCGGCCAGCCGGACAGGAAGAGAACGTCACCCGGCCGCGCGCCCGAGCGGGCGATGGGGTTGCCCGCCGGCCGTCCCCACGCGGCGACCGACAGGAAGATCTCCGCGGCTCGCGAGAGGTCCCCGCCGGCAAGGGTCGCGCCGAACTCTTCTCCGCGCTTCGCCGCCGCGAGCGCGATGCTCAAAGCGACGTCCGCCCCCGCGGATCCCGGAAGCCCGATGGTCAGGAGAAAGAAATCGGGCCACGCTCCCATCGCCGCGAGATCGGAGAGCGCCACCGACACCGCACGCCGGCCGAGGCGGCCCGGATCCTCCCCGGAAAGAAAGTCGATGCCCTCCACGAGAGTGTCCGTGGTGGCGACGAGCGGCCCGGCCTCACCGCGGAGGACCGCGGCGTCGTCTCCGGGGCCGACGAGGAGTCCCTCTCTTCCGGGCAAGGCTTCGCGAAGCCGCTCGACGAATCGGTCCTCGGGCTTCACGGACCGGATTATTGACGTGAACACGGGAAACGGATAACGGGAAAACGGAACGGACGAAGAGGCCCGACAACTCTCCTAATTTCGATTCAGGCTCCCGGTTTCCCCTCGGCCCGAACGGCGGGTCGCGCCCGGCGGCCGGCCGGTTCCGCTTGCACGGCGATCTGTCTGCCTTCCGGCGCGGGCGGCGGCTCCTCCTTCCCGGCCTCGCCGGCGGCGGGCTCCACCTCCGGCGGCAGCAGCGCGATCGCGAGCACCTCCTCCACGTACTCGACGTACCGGAACGTGATGCCATGAAGGATCCGCGGGCTGATCTGAAGGACGTCGCGGCGGTTCAGCTTCGGCAGGATGACGATGGTGATCTTCGCCTGCCGCGCGGCGAGCACCTTCTCCTTCACTCCGCCGATCGGCAGAACCTCCCCGCGCAGCGTGATCTCTCCGGTCATCGCGACGTCGCGGCGCGCCCTTCGCTGCGTGAATGCGGAGATCATCGCGGTCGCCATGGTGATGCCGGCCGACGGCCCGTCCTTCGGAATCGAGCCCTCCGGGACGTGGACGTGGACGTCGTGCGTCTCGAAGAAGTCCGCCGCGATCCCCAGCTCGGGAGCGTGCGCGCGCGCGTACGACATCGCCGCCTGGGCGGATTCCTTCATCACGTCGCCGAGCTGTCCCGTCAGGCGCAGGCCGCCCTTCCCGCGGACGGCGAGGGCTTCGACGAAGAGCACGTCGCCGCCGACCGAGGTCCAGGCGAGACCGGTCGCGACGCCGACCTCGTCCTTCTTCAGGAGCTCATCCTTGAAGTGCTTGACCGCTCCGAGCATCTTCTCGATCGAGGCGCCAGTGATGCGGTAGCGCCGGTTCTTGCCCTTCGCGACGGCGACGGCGACCTTGCGGCAGATCGCGCCGATCTCGCGCTCCAGGTTGCGCAGACCCGCCTCCCGCGTATACGCCTCGATGATCTTCCGCACGCCGCCGTCGGTGAACTCGACGTTCGCCTCGCTGACCCCGTTCTCCTCCATCTGCTTGGGGATGAGATGCCGCCGCGCGATCGCGAGCTTCTCCTCGAGCGTGTACCCCGAAAGCCGGATGACCTCCATGCGATCGAGAAAGGCGGGCTGAATCGGATCGAGAATGTTCGCGGTCGCGATGAAGAGCACGCGGGAGAGGTCGTACGGAACGCCGAGGTAGTGGTCGCGGAAGGAGAAGTTCTGCTCGGGATCGAGGACTTCGAGCAGCGCGGAGCTCGGATCACCGCGGTAGTCCGAGCCGATCTTGTCGATCTCGTCCAGCATGAAGACGGGGTTCGAGGTCCCGGCCTGGTGGATCGCCTGGATGATCCGTCCGGGCATCGCGCCGACATAGGTTCGCCGGTGTCCTCGGATCTCCGCCTCGTCGCGAACGCCACCGAGCGACAGTCGGACGAACTTCCGGTCGAGCGCCCGCGCGATGGACTTGCCGAGCGAAGTCTTCCCCACGCCGGGCGGCCCCACGAAACAGAGGATCGGACCCTTGAGCGTCTTCTTGAGGGCGTGAACGGCGAGAAACTCGAGAATGCGCTCCTTGACCTTTTCGATGTCGTAGTGGTCCTCGTCCAGGATCGAGCGGGCGCGGTCGATGTCCTCGGAGTCTTCGGAGAGGTTTCCCCAGGGGAGGCCGGTCATCCAGTCGAGGTAGGTGCGGATGATCGCGGTCTCGGCCGAATCGGGGTGACTTCTCTCGAGGCGCTTGATCTGTTTCTCGATCTCCGAAGCGGCCTCGGGAGTGATCCTCTTCTCGCTGATCATCTTCCGGTAGCCCTCGAGCTCCTCGGCGATCTCCTCTCCTTCGCCGAGCTCCTGCTGGATCGCGCGGAGCTGCTGGCGCAGGTAGTACTCACGCTGCGAGCGGTCCATTTCGCCCCGCGCCTGAGTCGAGATCTCCTGCTGCATCGAGAGGACGGTGATCTCCCGCGAGAGGTTCTCGTTGACGAGACGCAGGCGATCGATCGCGTCCGTGCTCTCGAGGATTCGCTGCCCCTCTTCGAGCTTGAGCTCCAGGTTCGAGGCGGCGAGGTCAGCGAGACGCGCGGGGTCGGAGAGGTTCGCGGCGATCACCATGACCTCGGGCGAGATGCTCTTGCCGAGCGAAACCGACTTCTCGAGATTCTGTTTGACGCTCCGCACGAGGGCCTCGTGCTCCGGCGGAAGTTCCTTCGGAGACTCCGACTCGTCGAGCCGCGTGATCTTCACTTTGAGGTATGGCTCCTCGGCAAGGACGGAGTCGATGCGCGCGCGCGCCACGCCTTGTACGAGCAGCCGGGTGCGGCCGTCCGGAAGCTTCAGCATCCGCATGATCGCCGCGACCGTCCCCACCGGATACAGGTCCGGGAGACGCGGGGTCTCGGTCTGGGCGCTGCGCTGCGCGACGAGCATGATGATCCGCTGCTCGGCGAGCGCGGCATCCACGGCGTTGATCGATTTCTCGCGGGAGACGGAGAGCGGCAGGATGATGTAGGGAAAGACGACGACATCCTTCAGCGGCAAGACCGGCAGGATGTCCGGGATCGGAAGGTCCGTCTCGCGCTCGGCGATCGTTTCTTTCTCTTCGATCTCCGTCACTTCTCGGGCTCCTCATCGCTCTTGACGAGAACTTCGACCTCCTTTTCCCGAAGGTCGGGAACGCGCGGAAGCACGACCTCGAGCAGTCCGCGCGACATTTTCGACTTCGCCTGGCGGGCGTTCACGGCCCGCGGGATCGGAACCGATTTGACGAAGGACCCGAAGTAGCGTTCCATGCAGAAGAAGCGGAGTCCCTCTCGCGGTCGGGTCCGGCCCCTCTTGGTTCCACGGACCGTCACCACCCGTCCCCGTACGGTCACCTTGACGTCGCCGGGCTCGATCCCGGGGAGCTCGAACAGCACGCGGATCGTCTCTCCGTCGTCGACGACGTCCACGCTCGGGTCCCACCCCGACGCGGGCGCGGTCACCGGGTTGTTGTTCTCGACGAACGCGGAAAAGAGCTGGTTGACTTCGCGTTGCAGGCGCGAGAGCTCGACCATCGGTCCGAACAACCTCAGCCGGCGCATAGACCGCGGGTCCAAAATCCCGCATGCCGGGCCTCGGGCAGCCGATTATTGCTCATGGCGCGACCTTGGCGTCGGCGCGCTCGAGAAGATTCTTGAGCTCGCGCAGGAATTCATCCACGTCCTCGAACTTCCGATAGACCGACGCGAAGCGGACGTACGCGACCTTGTCGAGCTCCCGGAGTCGCTCCATCGCTCTCGCGCCGATGTCGCTCGTCAACATCTCGCGTTCTTCGGTGTCGTGGAGGTGTGTCTCGACCTCGTCCACGATCGCGTCGAGTTGCGCGGGAGAGATCGGGCGCTTCTCGCAGGCCTTCACCAACCCGGCGCGGAGTTTCTTTCGATCGAAGCTCTCACGGCGGCCGTCCTTCTTGACGACCATGTACGGGATCTCCTCGATCGTCTCATACGACGTGAAACGGCGTCCGCAGGAATCGCATTCCCTGCGGCGGCGGATCACTTCGCCCTCGCGGCTCTCGCGCGAGTCGACGACACGGTCGTCCACGGCGCCGCAAAAGGGGCATTTCATCAGCCAATATTATGGGGTCAGGTCTCCACTTGCCACATACGGGGTCAGGTCTCCACTTGCCACATCGCTTCGCGATGATGGCAAGGGCACTTTCTCTTGTCGAACGCCTTCCGTATCAGTGAAGACCTGACCCCACTTCCCTTTCGGCAATCTCCTCGATCTTTCGGAGGGTCATCGGCGTCGCCGCAAAGAGAGCGAGGCCGATGAAGGTAATCGGGACGAACGAGATCACGTGCGCGAGGAGAGCGACTCCGGAGGCGGCATCTCGCGCGACGCCGTACACGTCGGTGAGCGCGAGCTGCACCGCCACGTGGTAGGAACCGAGGCCTCCCGGCGTCGGGAACATGAGACCCAGAACGGCCGCCGCGGTGACGACGAAGCTCGCCGAGAACGGCAGCTCGAGATGAAAAGCGCGGAGCACCGCATAGATCTGAACGTTGATCACGAGCCACATCGCGAGCGACCCCGCGGTGACGAGGAGAAGCAACTTCGGATTGCGCAGCGACGCGAAGCCATCGACGAACGTCTCGGCGAAGGAGCGCGCCCGGGGCTGGAGTTTCTCGGGAAGGCGCCTCCACAGCTTCTCGAGGAGGCGTTCGGTTTGCTCGCGCCGGAAGACCGAGAAAAGCACGGCGCAGACGAGCACGAGGAGGAGCGCCGCCGGGATGATCAGCTTGCCCGTCCCGCGGGAGTTCGGGATCCCGCCGCTGGCGGCGAGCAGGAAGAAAAAGAGCACGGACGCGCCGTCGAACACGCGCTCGAGGAGAACGGACGCGAGGAGCGGCGAAAAGGGGAGCTTCCGGGACCGCGCGAGCAGAGCCGGCCGGAGGATCTCCCCGACTTTTCCGGGCAGGTTGTTTGCCGCAAAACCGAACGCCGTCGCGACGAAAGCCGGATAGAAGGGGACTCGCGCAACCGGACGGAGCAGCCAGGTCCACCGGAGCGCACGCAGAGCGAAGGTCGCGATTGCGAGGGAGAGACTCGCCGCGAGCCAGGCGCCGGATGCCGATGAGACCTGCCGGGTGATTTCGCCAATCCGGAGCCCGCGCAGAAAGATCGCAAGGAGAAGCGCCGCCAGGAGAACCGAGAGACCGATCTGGACGGGACGGGACTTCAGGGCCCGCTTCACGAGCCTCTCAATCGAGATTCCTGAGCCGCCTCTCCCGAGTGGGCGACCGGGCCAGGGGCTCGCCGGGTCAGGAGACTCGGGTCCATGGATTTCTCCCGCCGAACGGAGCGCGCGCGGATCATCAGTTGGGCAGAGCTTTTCACATCTCGCGCCGCGATTTTGCCGAAAAAAATGAGGCGAAGTTCTGACGGAGCTTGACTTTCCGTCCCAATTTGCTCATTCTTTTCGTCAAATTTTCGGGAGGAAGCGAATGCTTAGGAAGTCGCCCGGGCTTCTGGCACTTCTCGTCGTCGGAGCCTGGCTGCTCGCGCCGTCCATCTCCGCTCAGCCGATCGGCGTCATCGACCAACCGATCCAGGGCCAGCAGGTCTCGGGAGTCGTCAAAGTGACCGGCTGGGTCCTCGACTTCAACCAGGTAGACAAGATCGAGCTGCTCGTCGACGGAGCCGTCGCAAACCGAGCCGACACGAACATCCCACGCGCGGACGTGCTCGAGGTCTTCCCGACGTACGCCAACAGCGCGACCCCCAACCCCGGCTTCGTCTCCTCCTTCCTGGCGAGTCTCTTCGCCGACGGCCCCCATGCGATTTCAATCCGCGTCACCGAATCGAGCCAGGCGACTTTCGTGATCGGGCCGATCACGGTGATCGTCGACAACACAGTCAACCAGGCCCCCTTCGGATTCATCGACATACCGGGGCCGAGCGGCGTCGAAGGGGCAAACGGCGCGTTCCCGGTCTCCGGCTGGGCGATCGACGACGAGGACGTCGATCACATCGACTTCCTGATGGACGGCCAGATCGTTGCCGGCGCGGTCGGCCGCGGATTGCCTTCGACCGCGATCTACGGCACTACCCGGCCCGACGTCGCCGCGGCGTTCCCGGACGTGCCCAACTCGCTCTACTCCGGCTTCCAGGCGAACATCGACACCACGAAGCTCGTCAACGGCGTCCACCAGATCTCCGTTCGCGTGACGGACAACGAGGGGGCCTCCCGGGTCATCGGATCCCGCACCGTTCAGGTCATCAACAACGGGAGCAACCTCGCGCCGTTCGGGCAGATCGATTTCCCGCTCGACAAGGCCTCGCTCTTCTGCTCGACGATCGAGGTCGGCATTCCGTCCCC
>DASWIB010000282.1:0-3956 GCA_036397915.1 Thermoanaerobaculia bacterium
ACAACACCCCGATTCACCCGGCGGTCGAGGCGATGGGGGAGATCGCGCGCGCGATCGTGGACGAGTGGAGCCGGAATCTGCCGGACGTGCCCGGCGAGCCGAAGTGACGGCCGCAGGCTGTCATCCCGAGCGCAGCCGCTGTCATCCCGAGCGCAGCCGCTGTCATCCCGAGCCTCCGCCGCTGTCATCCCGAGCGAAGCGAGGGATCTCTTCCTACGGAGAGTTCCTTCGTCGCTACGCTCCTCAGGACGACGGATTAGCGCCGTCTCGACGACGGCGCTTGTCGCGCTCTGCGGCCGTTCGCAAGCTCACGTCCGCAGAAGACGCTCGGTTCTCTCGGCCCTCCGGGCCTCGGAATGACAGGCCGCTCTTTCGGGCCTCGGAAGGACATGCGGGCCCTCCGGGCCTCGGAATGACAGGCCGGCCTTTCGGGCCTCGGAATGACAACGGGGAGGGGAAGATAGACTCCCCGCCCGGATGAATCGCTTCGAAGGCCGCGTTGCTCTCGTCACGGGCGCCTCGCGCGGAATCGGCGAGGCGATCGCGCGACGGCTCGCGTCGGAAGGGGCTGTTCTCCTCGCCGCCTCGCGCTCGGCTCCGGCGCTCGAACGCGTGGTCGCCGAGATCTCCTCCGCCGGCGGTCGCGCACGGGTAATCGCCCTCGACGTCTCCGACCCATCCTCGATCGAGGCGGCCATGAAGAGCGCCCTCGAGGAGCACGGTCAGATCGACGTGCTCGTCAACAACGCGGGGATCGCGGAGGACAACCTGATCCTCCGTATGTCGCGCGAGGCCTGGGACAGGGTCCTCTTGACGAACCTGACCGGCGCGTTCCTCCTCATTCAGGCGGTCGTCAAGGGCATGGTGCGCCGCCGCTACGGGCGCATCGTCAACGTGACGTCGGTCGTCGGACTGATGGGGAACGCGGGGCAGGCCAACTACGCCGCCGCCAAAGCGGGTCTCGTCGGCCTCACCCGCTCGGTCGCGCGCGAGCTCGGCTCTCGGAACATCACGTGCAATGCCGTCGCGCCCGGGTTCATCGCGACCGCGATGACCGACCGCATGACGGAACAGGCGCGGGAGAGCCTCTCCAGCCAGATTCCGGTGCAGAGGCTCGGACGGCCCGAGGACGTTGCGAGCGCCGTGGCTTTTCTCGCCTCCGAAGAGGCCGGCTACGTCACGGGAGTGGTCTTGAACGTGAGCGGAGGACTCTACATGTAGCCGGGACTCGAAACACGGGACACCGGACGGGAAAGGCCCTCTTCTCGCGTTCCGTGTTCCCTTTCCCTGTGTCCCGACCGTGCTTCTTGCGTTTTGGTGTTTCCGACTAGAATACGGCGG
The DNA here is from genome assembly GCA_036397915.1 of Thermoanaerobaculia bacterium. Taxonomy (GTDB): domain Bacteria; phylum Acidobacteriota; class Thermoanaerobaculia; order UBA5066; family Gp7-AA6; genus Gp7-AA6. Next base: position 1,342 of record DASWIB010000282.1, read on the forward strand.
CTTCTCCGCTCGTCGAATAAGGAGGATGGATGAGTGTCGAAGAAAAGGTGAAAAGCATCATCGTCGAGCAGCTCGGCGTCGATGCCAACGAAGTGACCCCCGAGGCTTCTTTCGTGGACGACCTGGGCGCAGACTCTCTCGACACTGTCGAGCTCGTGATGGCATTCGAGGAGGCCTTCAACATCGAAATCCCCGACGAGGCCGCGGAGAAGATCCAGAAGGTCAAGGACGCCATCGCGTACATCGAGAAGAACTCCCCGCAAAACTGAAAACCCATGCCGCGCCTCTCCTCTCCACGCCGCGTGGCCGTGACGGGGGTGGGACTCGTCTCCCCTCTCGGCATCGGTAACGACGACAACTGGGAAGCCCTCATCGCGGGAAAGAGCGGCGTCGGTCCGATCACCCGCTTCGACGCCTCCGCGCTCACCTGCCGCATCGCCGGGGAAGTGAAGGGCTTCGATCCTTCTCTCTACATCGAGAAGAAGGAGATCAAGAAGATGGACACTTTCATTCACTACGCGATGGCGGCGGCGCACTTCGCGATGAACGACTCGGGCCTCCCGGTCACCGACGAGAACCGGGAACGGATCGCGGTCGTCATCGGGTCGGGAATCGGCGGGCTGCCGATCATCGAGGAGACGCAGAAGAACTACCTCGAGCGCGGTCCCCGTGTCATTTCGCCTTTCTTCATCACGGCGCTCATCGCAAACGAAGCGGCGGGCAACGTCTCGATCAAGTACGGACTGAAAGGGCCGAACCTCGCGACCGTCACGGCGTGCACGACCGGCGCGCACGCGGTGGGAGAGGCGTTCCGGATGATCCAGTACGGCGACGCCGACGCGGCGATCGCGGGCGGGACGGAGTCGGTCATCACGCCTCTCGCCGTCGGCGGTTTCGCCGTCATGCGCGCGCTCTCGACCCGCAACGACGACCCGAAGGGCGCCTCTCGTCCGTGGGACCGGGACCGCGACGGCTTCGTGATGGGCGAGGGAGCGGGGCTCGTCGTGCTCGAGGAAATGGAAGCGGCAAAGAAGCGCGGCGCCCGGATCTACGCGGAGCTGGCCGGCTACGGGCTCTCCGGGGACGCTTTCCACATTGCCGCGCCTTCGGAAGACGGCGACGGGCCGGCGCGCGTGATGAAGAACGCGCTCCTCGACGCGGAGATCGCCCCGGAACGGGTTGGCTACATCAACGCGCACGGCACCTCGACGCCGATGGGCGACAAAGTGGAGACGGTCGCGATCAAAATGGTCTTCGGACCGCACGCGAAGAAGCTCGCGGTCTCCTCGACGAAGTCCTCGACGGGTCACCTTCTCGGCGCCGCCGGCGGCTTCGAGACCGCGATCGTCGCGCTCGCTCTCCATGAGAGTGTCCTCCCGCCGACGATCAACTACGAGACCCCGGACCCGGAGTGCGACCTCGACTACGTCCCGAACGAGGCCCGCGAGGCGCGCCTCGAGTACGCGATCTCGAACTCCTTCGGCTTCGGCGGGACGAACGCCTGTCTGGTCTTAAAGGCCGTCTGAGAGCCGGATCCCTCCCGCCGCGTGAACTCGCTCGTCGCCGCCGCGTCCGTCCCCGACACCGAGACGCGCATCAAGGTCGCCGCCGACGGGCGCTCACTCGACGAGACCGACGTCAAGTGGATCGTTTCGCCGTACGACGAGTACGCGCTCGAGGAGGCGCTGCGTGCGAAGGAGGCGGCGGGCGCGGGAGCGGTCACCGTCGTGACGGTCGGTCCGGAACGAGCGAAGGCGGGGTTGCGCGAATGCCTCGCCCGCGGGGCGGACGCGGCGGTGTGGGTGGACTCGGGCGACTCCCGCTATCTCGACGCGCTCGCGACGGCGAAGGCCATCGCGGCGGTCGCGCGCGAAGGGCAATACGACTTCCTCTGGTTCGGACAGAAGGGAGTCGGCCACGACGAGTCGCTCGTCGGGCCGATGGTCGCGGAGCTACTCGACCTGCCGCACGTCGGAAGCGTGGTGAAGCTCGAGGTGACGGGCGGGAAGATCACCGCGCACCGCGAGATCGAGGGCGCGCACGAGGTCGTCGAGTCGTCGCTGCCGGTCGTGCTGACGGCGCAAAAGGGCTTGAACGAGCCGCGTTACGCGTCCTTGAAGGGCATCATGGGGGCGAAGAAGAAACCGATCGCCGAGAAGAAGCTGGCGGACCTCGGGATCCCCGAGGCGGACCCGGCCGGCGCGAAGGTCCGCTGGCGCAAGCTCGAGCTCCCGCCGCCGCGCGAGAAGTGCCGGATGATCCCGTCCGACGATCCCGCCGCCGCCGCAAAGGAGCTCGTTCGCCTGCTGCGCGAAGCGGCGAAGGTCCTGTGACTCCTCCTGTCATCCTGAGCGCAGCGAAGGATCCGACGGCGAAGCCGTCGTCCCGAGCCCCTCGCATTCGCTCGGGACAGGCTCCGCGAGGGATCCGACAGCGTAGCAGTCGTCCCGAGCGCAGCGAAGGATCCGACGGCGAAGCCGTCGTCCCGAGCAGGCGAGGGATCTCTTCCGTGATCCGGGGAGTTCCTTCGTCGCTACGCTCCTCAGGACCGCTGCGCTCCTCAGGACGGTGGATTCCTCGGCCCTTCGGGCCTCGGAATGACAGGGCACGATGAA
>DASWIB010000283.1:0-23822 GCA_036397915.1 Thermoanaerobaculia bacterium
CGAGCATCTGGTCGATGTCCGCGGTCGGAAAAGAGTGTCGGGCGGCGGCGCGAACCGCAGCGAGCTTTCTCTCCGCGTCTCTCGTCGGCTCGCGGCGGCGGGCGGCACGAAGCGCCTGCCGGACCCACTCGGCCACGGTCATCCGTCGAGAGCGCGCGGCGCGCTGGATCTCCTTGAGCTCCCGCTCTTCGAGGAGGACCTGCAGGCGCCTACTCATATATATGAGTCTATGTTACTCATTCCAATGAGTCAATGATTCTTCTTATTTCTTCCCCAGGCCCGCCTGCCAGTTGAGCACCAGGACGAGTGGCGGCGGCGGCGCCTCCGAAGCGCGGACGACAATCAGAAAGCGGCCGTCGGGCGCGACGTCGTACTTGAAAGGGACGTGCGACCCGAAGGCGTAGGAAATCGGAACGTCGAAAAGCCGCGCCGGCGGGCCCGTGAGAACGCCGCTCGAAGGCTCGACCGCGGCCGCCATCATCGTCCTGCCTTTCGAAATGTAGTAGAGCTCACGGCCATCTCGGCTCCAGCGCGGCTGAATTCCTCCCTCCGAGGAAACTCGAATTCGATGCGATGCGTCCGGGAACGAAACCAGGAAGATCTCTTTGCGCCCGGACTCGTCCGAGACGTAAGCGACTCGCCGGCCGTCCGGGGAGAACACCCCCTGGTCTTCGTCGAATGTGCTCGCGATGAAATCGCGCGGACGGCGCTCGCCGGAGAGTGAAAGTACCTTCAGGTCGCCGCGGGTCGCCGTCGAGAACTCGCGGTAAAGAAGGACACTCCCGTCGGGCGAGACGTCGCTCGGCCAGCGAGGACGGGTCGACGGCAGAAGAGACACGGGCTCCCCCGCGCCGGAGACGCCCCTGACGAAAATGTTCCACCGGCCCTCGCTGGTGTTTCCAAAAAAGATCCGTTCCCCGTCCGCGGAGAAGATCGGATTGAGATCCGGGAACGGCAGCGGCGAACGCGTTCCGGTTCCGAGCCGAGTGTCGAAGACCCAAACGTCTGGCGGTACCGCCAGTCGTTCGAGAACTGCGACCGCGAGTTGTCGGCCGTCCGGTGACAATCGCGGGCTGACGTACATTCCCGGCGACCCGATCCCCCCGACTTCCCGCCCCGTTCGATCGAACCAGGCGAGCCGTGACAGCCGGGCATCCGAGCTAGGCGCGTACGCGAGGACGTTCGGTGCCACGCCGAACGCCGTCCTGCCGGTCGGTGGAAGATAGTCGATCCCCTCCACGAGCTCGACCGGCTCTCCGACGACCGCGAGTCGGTCCGTATTGAACCGGACCGCCATGAGCCGACCGGCGCGCCGAAAAAGAAGGTACCCCGGCGGCACATAGACCGCGTCGGAATGCTCTCGGAGGATTTCCCGGCGTTCCTTCGAATCGAGCGAGCCCGCGTAGACGACGGCGTTCTCTTCGCCCTGAACTCGAACGTTGTAGAGGAAGTGACGGCCGTCGGGGAGGAAGGCCGGCCACCGGTGGAGCTCCGGGCGCTTCACTTTCGTGACGGGCGTGGGGGAACCTCCGGAAGCCGAGACGCGCAGGATCGGAGCGTGGTATCCCGCTGAGTACAGGATGCTCCCGTCGGGGCCCCACGTCCCTCCTCTCGCCTCTTCGGCGTCCGCCAGCGACACCGGCGAGGCGGAGGGGGACGCCTCCACCACTTTCAGCTTGGCCTGAGCGAAGAATCCGAGCGATCGGCCGTCAGGGGACCAGAACGGGAACGTGGCGCCGCTCGATCCCGGGATGGGAAAGGGGTCGAGCGAATCGAGCGGGCGCACCCAGAGAAGGATCTGGTCGTCGAGGTTCCTCGCCGAAAACGCGATGCGGGTTCCGTCGGGCGAGACCGCGGGTGTCCCGCTGTTCGCGTCCAGGAAGTGGAACTCGGTGTTCGGCGGCGGAAGGAGCGTGGATCGGATGACCTCGGGCCGTGGACCTTTCGAGAGGGCCGTTCTTCCGAGGAGGGCCGCGATCCCCAGAGCGATGAGCGCGAGCACCCAGGGGACCGCTCTCGAGATCCTGGCCCGCACGGGTCGATCCATCACCGTTTCCGGGCGCTCGCGGCCCCGCCCGATCTCGCGAAGCTGGAGAGCGACGTCGTGCGCGGTCTGCCAGCGGTCCTCGGGATCCTTTGCGAGGCAGATCCTCACGAGCCGGTTGAGCTCGCGGGGTGTGAGGGGCTGGGCTTCCGAGATCGAGCGCGGCTCGTCACGCAGGATCGCGCCGATCAGGCTCGCCTGCGTCGCTCCCGCGAAAGCCTTCCTTCCGGTCGCCATTTCATAGAGCAGGGCTCCGAAGGCGAAGATGTCGGTGCGCGCGTCGGCTTCCTTGCCCTCGAGCTGTTCAGGAGCCATGTACTGGAGCGTCCCGAGAAGTGACCCTTCTCGAGTGATCGGCGCGGCCTGGGTCGGCAGAGCGGTGAACTGAGACGCCGAAGAAACCGGGGCGAGCGCCTTCGCGAGACCGAAGTCGAGCAGCTTCACCCCGGACTTCGTCACCATCACGTTGCCGGGCTTCAGGTCGCGGTGGACCACCCCGGAGCGGTGCGCCTTGTCCAGGGCGTCGGCGATCTCGATCCCGTACCGAAACGTCAGCTCGAGAGGGAGCGGACCCTTCGCGACCCGCTCCGCCAGCGTGTCTCCCTCCAGGTACTCCATGACGAGGTAATCGACCCCGTCCTGGTGTCCCACGTCGTAGAGCGCGCAGATGTGCGGGTGCGAAAGCTGCGAGATCGTCTTCGCCTCGCGCTCGAACCGCTGGCGGACTTCGGGAGAAGCGGAGAGGTGCGACGGCAGGACCTTGACCGCGACGGTGCGATCGAGACGCGTGTCGCGAGCCCGATAGACCTCCCCCATTCCGCCCGCCCCGATGGGATGCACGAGCTCGTACGGGCCCAGGCGGGTGCCGGCGGAGAGAGTCATTGGAGGCTCCCAACAGGATATAACCCGGCTCTGGCGGTCCAATGACTATCGTGCGCAACGTTCTCCTCTCGGCGTCGGAGAGCCGCTGGCTGCGTGAGCGCGCCGTGAAGCTTCCGTTCGTCCGGCGCGCCGTGTCGCGCTTCATGCCGGGAGAGACGCTCGATGACGCCCTCGCCGCCTCGCGGGCGCTCGGCATCGGAGCGGTTCTGACGCGGCTTGGGGAAAATCTGCGCAGCGCGGATGAGGCCGACGGCGTCGCACGTCACTATCTCGAGGTCCTCGATCGCGTGCGCGCCGAGGGACTCGACGTCGAGATCTCCGTCAAGCCCACCCAGCTCGGCCTCGACTTCTCTCGGGAGCAGTGCGAGCGCCACCTGCACGCGCTGGCGGAGCGCGCGCGATCGTACGGCAACTGGGTCTGGGTCGACATCGAGTCGACCGCGTACACCGTGGCCACCCTCGACCTCTACCGGCGACTGCGCGGCGCCTTCCCGAATACCGGCGTCTGCGTCCAGTCCTATCTGTACCGAACGGCCGCCGACGTCGAGTCGCTGATCGCGCTCGGGTCCGGTATCCGGCTCGTCAAAGGCGCGTACCGGGAGCCGCCGGACAAGGCGTTTCCGAAGAAGAAGGACGTCGACGAGAGTTTCTACCGCCTGGTGGAGCGGCTCCTCTCGGCGGAGGCCCGAGACAAAGGCGTGCGCGCGATCTTCGGAACGCACGACCCCGTCCTGATCCGACGGATCGAGGAGCTCGGACGCTCTCGCGGCCTGTCGCCCGGGCAGGTCGAGTTCCAGATGCTCTACGGCATTGCACGCGCCGAGCAGCAGCGACTCACCGCCGCCGGTTACCGGCTCCGCGTTCTGATCAGCTACGGCGAGGCGTGGTTCGCGTGGTACATGCGCCGGCTCGCGGAACGTCCGGCGAACGTGCTCTTCGTTCTGAGGAGCGTTTTCGGTGCATAGGCACAGCTGTGCGGGCGGCCGTCGAATGTGGCAAGTGGAGACCTGACCCTCAATGTGGCAAGTGGAGACCTGACCCCGCGAGGCGCGGCCTCAGGAGTGAGCGGCCGGTTCTCCGTAGCAGGCGCGGAAGAGCTCGCCGTTCGTGACCGGGCGAAGACCGGCAACGTCGCGGGCGCCGCCTCGGATCACGCGGACCTCCCGAATCGGGCTCGTCACGACCCGGTTGCCGAATTCGAGGCGCAGACCACGCGCGGCGATGAGGTCGCGTTTGATCGCGGTACCGCCCCAGGTGCAGCCGCTGATCGACATCGTCGTGGGAGAGATCCCGTTGCGGTCGAACCAGCCGCCCGAGACCCTATAGGTACCTTCGTCCTCGACATGAATCGAGTAGAGGGAGTTCTCGGTCGCCACGATGACGCGGTCTCCACGGCGCAGGTCCGCTTTCCGGATGGCTTCGAAGTGTCCAACCTGCTGGAGGATGGCATCCACGGTCCGCACGCGGGCGATCAACGAGTCTTCCTTTCCGGGGAGCGTAGCACGTCTCGCCTCATTGCCTTCCCGGCGGCGCCGTGTCAGAGCGTCGCACCTTATTGCTCCTGCGAGTTCCTCGTAGCAAAAGAAAGGCCTGGAATCCCGGGTCGCTGCGGAACGGGTCGAGGTAAGGGTCATTCGCGAAAGCGGGTGGCAGAGAAACTTGTCGGCGGGTAGCGAAGTGGCAAGTGGAGACCTGACCCCCGTCAGACCTGACCCCCGTCAGGCCGCGACCTCGAGGTTCGCGCCGCGCCACGCCGTCATTCCGCCGACGACATTCGTCACCAGCGTGAAGCCCTGCCGCTCGAGGATGCTCGTCGCGATCGAGGAACGATAGCCGCTCGCACAGATCAGGGCGACGGGCTCTTCCTTCGGGAGCACCGCCGCATGCTCGACGAGCGTGTTCAGCGGCCTGTGGACCGCACCCGGGATGTGCCCCGCCTGCCACTCCCCAGAACGGCGCACGTCCACGATTCGGCCCACGACGCCTTCCCGGACACGCGCGTTGAGCTCCTCGACGGTGATCTGCTCCATGGTCGCGAGCGGCAGCCCCGCGCGATGCCACTCCAGCAGTCCGCCCGAGAGATACCCGGCGACGTTCTCGAGTCCGACGCGAGCGAGACGCGTGCGCGCCTCGCGGACCTGTTCTTCCTCCTCGGACACGAAAATGATCGGCGCGCGGGGCGAGATCAATGCGCCGGCCCAGGAGGCGAACTGGCCCGAGAGGCCGATGTGGAGCGACCCGGGCACGTGACTCGCGCCGTACTGCGCCGCGGGGCGCGTGTCGAGGACGATCGCGCCCTTTTTCTGAAGCGCCTCGACATCGAGGGCTCCGAGCGCCGCCGGGTCGGGGAGCTCGCCGAGCTCGGAGGCGCCCTCGCGGTTTATCGCCACGTCGCGGGCGAAGTAAGCCGGCGCCTCGGGAAGGTCCGTCGTCATCATGCGGACGAACTCTTCCTTCGACATCGGCCGCAGGGCATAGTTGAACTGCCGCTGCTGACCGATCGTCGAGCTCGTCTCGCTCGAGATGTTCCGCCCGCAGAGAGAGCCGGCGCCGTGCGCGGGGTAGACCTCGACCGAATCCGGCAGCGCGAGTAGCTTGTCGTGAAGCGAGTCGTAGAGCATTCCCGCGAGCTCCTGCGCGCTCATTTTCGCGCCGAGGAGGTCCGGGCGGCCGACGTCGCCGATGAAGAGGGTGTCACCGGTGAGGACGGCCTTCGGCACGTCCGACATCGCGTGGTCCATCACGAGGACCGACACGGATTCCGGCGTGTGCCCGGGGGTCTCGAGGAACCTCAGAACGACGTCGCCCATGCGGATCTCGTCGCCCTCACGGACGGGCACGTGTTCGAACTTCGCGCCCGCCTTTTCACCGAAGTAAATCTTCGCGCCGGTCCGGCGGGCGAGCTCGCGGTGGCCGGAGACGAAGTCGGCGTGGAGGTGCGTCTCGACGACGTGCTTGATCACGAGCCCATGCTCGCGCGCCTCGTCGATGTACGTGTCGATGTCTCGGCGGGGATCGACGACAGCCGCCTCGCCGTTCGAACCGATCATGTAGGAAGCGTGCGCGAGGCAGCCGAGATAGAACTGTTTGAAGTACATTCGCGGCGATCCTAACGCAACTTCTCAGGGGCCTTCGATCTCCACCGCGAAGTCGGGCGTCAGTCGCAGACGCAGGTGCGCGAGCCGGCAGGGCCAACCCTCCCGCCCGATGCGCGACGAGACCCGCTTCCAGATCCAGACCGCGACGTTCTCGGCAGTCGGCGGAACGCGAAAGAAGTCGGGGACGTCGCGGTTCAGGTTCTTGTGGTCGAGCGGCGCGTCCACCTCCTCTTTCAGGACCCGGTCGAGATCCGTCAGGTTGACGACCATCGACGACTCCGCGTCGATCGGACCCTCGACGGAAACTTCGAGCTCGAAGTTGTGACCGTACCCGTGGGGGCTTTCATCGCCGTACACAGAGCGGTTCTTCTCGGGCGACCACTCACTCCGCCAGAGACTGCGTGCCGCGTTGAAGTGGACCGTCCGCGAGAGGCGGATCACGCGGTCAAGCTAGCACATAGAATCCGGCTCATGAATCTCTACTCGACTGCTGCGGAGCTCGATGCCGGTCTCGCCGAATCGGGTTCGGTGCGGCGTAACGGTGCTCTCTCGGTGACGAACGCCGCGCGGTTCCGCGAGGAGACGCTCGACGGACTCGTGTGGACGGCGGTCTTCGGCGGCCGCGATGCGAAGGAGGCGGCGCGGCGCGCGATCCGTGAGGCGGCGGCTTCTCTCGGGATCCTCCCCGCCTCGATTCTCGCCCTCTACGAGGCGCGCGGGCGCGGCGAGATCTCCGGCTTCACGGTACCGGCGATCAACGTTCGGATGCTCGCGTACGACACCGCGCGCGCCGCCTGCCGCGCCGCTCGAAGTCTCGAAGTCGGCGCTCTCATCTTCGAGATCGCGCGGAGCGAGATCGGGTATACCGACCAGCGTCCCGGCGAGTACGCTGCGGTTGTTCTCGGCGCGGCGATCCGCGAAGGGTGGGAGGGGCCGCTCTTCATTCAGGGTGACCACTTTCAGACGAATCCCAAGAAGATGGAGTCGGACCCGGACAAGGAGATCGCCGCGATCGAGGCGCTGATCGACGAGGCGATCGTCGCCGCCTTTTACCAGATCGATATCGATACGTCGACGCTCGTCGATCTTTCGAAACCGACACTCGAGGAGCAGCAGGCGGTCAACTCGGGTCTCACGGCGCGTTTCACGAAGTTCATCCGCGCGCGCGAGCCGAAGGATCTGCCGATCTCGATCGGCGGAGAGATCGGAGAGGTCGGCAAGGCGAACTCGACGCCCGAGGAGCTGCGTGCGTACATGGACGGCTATTTGCGCGAGCTCGGCGGCGTCAAGGGAATCGCGAAGGTCTCGGTTCAGACCGGGAGCTCCCACGGCGGCGTCGTTGGCCCCGACGGGACCGTTCAGCGCGTAAAGATCGACTTCGAGACGCTCCGGCGGATCTCGAAGGTCGCGCGAGAGGAGTACGGACTTGCAGGAGCCGTCCAGCACGGCGCCTCCACGCTGCCGGCCGAGTTCTTCGGAAGCTTTCCCGAGCACGACTGCTCGGAAATCCATCTCGCGACCGAGTTCCAGAACATGATCTACGACCATCCGTCGTTCCCGCTGCCCTTCAAGCGTGCGGTCGAGCGCTGGCTCTTCGAGAAAATGGCAGACCAGAAGAAGAAGGGCGAGACCGAGAGCCAGTTCCTCTACAAGACGCGAAAGCAGGCGATCGGACCGTTCAAGGAACAGGTCTGGAACCTCCCGGCCGGCACGCGGGAAGCAATTCGCGACACGCTCGAAAGGAAGTTCGCTTTTCTCTTCGACAAGCTCGCCGTCACGAACACCCGCGACCTCGTGGCGCGTTACGTCAAGCCGGTCGCCGGGGCCGGGGTTGCCCGGGCCACCCCGGGTCCGCGCGCGGGTTACGTTCGGGATGACGAGGCAGGCGACTGAGCCGGGACACGGGACAGGGACACGGAACCCGTGACGAGCCGGAAAACGGGACAGGGGACACGGAACCCGTGACGAGCCGGAGAGGCCGCCCCGCGCGGAAGTCTCCCGTCTCCGGTCCCGTGTCCCGCGTCCCTGCTCGGATGACCGCCGTCGTCAAGACGAAGCCCGTCGCGGGAACCGCGGGAACGGAGGTCAAGTCCGTCCCTGTGCCCAAGCCCGGACCGGGCCAGGTCCTGATCCGGGTCCTCGCGACCGCGGTGTGCGGCTCCGACCGGCACATCTACAAGTGGGACGAGTCCATGGCGTCGATCGTGAAGCCGCCCCGGATTTACGGCCATGAGTTCTGCGGTGAGATCGCCGGATTCGGTCCGGGAGCGGAGCGCCCGCACCTTGGGGAAGGCCTGTACGTCTCGGCCGAGATGCACGTCACCTGTGGCCATTGCCGGCCGTGCCTCACCGGGCAACGCCACATCTGCGAGAACACGCGCATCCTCGGCGTCCACGGGGATGGCTGCTTCGCACAGTACGTGGTCGTCCCCGGGTACAACGTGATCCCGCTCGACCGGCACGTCGTTCCTCCTCGCGTCGGGGCGTTTTTGGACGCGCTCGGGAACGCCGTCCACACGACTCAGGTGGCCGACTTGTCCGGAAAGTCAGTCGCCGTCCTCGGCTACGGCCCGATCGGCGCGATGTGCGCCGAGATCGCGCGGATTTCCGGCGCGGCGCGGATCGCCATCACCGAGGTGAACGCTCAGGCCGCCGCGCATGCGCGCCGGTGGGCGAGCTCGCGGCGTCTCTCGCACGTATCGGTGATCGACCTCACCCGCACCAAAGACGCGGCCGGAAGTATTCGCGAGTCGCTCGGCGGCGGTGCCGACGTCGTTCTCGAGCTCTCGGGAGCGGAGGCGTCGATCAACCTGGGTCTCGCGGTCGCCCACAGCGGCGCGACGATCTCGCTCCTGGGACTGCCGAAGGAGAGGTCGGTTACGATCGAGGACTACACGCGATGCCTGATCTTCAAGGGGTTGACGCTCCGCGCGGTCATCGGCCGGCGCATCTTCGAGACCTGGATCAAGATGCTCGACCTGCTCCGCGCCGGTCTCGACGTCGAGGACATCGTCACCGACGAGTTCGAGGGGTTCGAGGGCTTCCATGACGCGATGGCGCTCCTCGAGAGCCGACGGGGGATGAAGATCGTCTTCTACCCCGATGGAAGGCCGTGAAGTTGGGTTCAGCCCGACGAGGAGAGCTCGATGCCGACCAATCGCCCACCGAAACCCGACCTGTCTCAAGAGCTGACCGAGCGTCGAATCGCCGAGTTTGCGCTCGAGGAGTCGCGACTGTCGAACGTCGCGTATCGGTTCCAGCTCCGGCCGCGCGAGCGCGTCTGGAAGGACTGGGACCGTACCGAGTTCGCGCCGAACCACTATCGCGTGCTCGGGCTTGCCGGCGTGTGTCTCTTGCGCGAGGAAGCGGGTGACGCGCAGAAGATCGCTTCGCGGGCGCTCGGAGACCTGGACGACCTCCTCTACACGGTGGAGAGACCCGCGCAGGCAATCATCGTGCGGGGCGCCGGCGGGACCTCGGAGATCATCAACCGACCGACTCTCTGCGCGGAAATCATCGCGCCCGACGCCGGCGGGTTCGAGCGGGCACTGGCGGCGCTCGATGCGGCTTTCCCGGGCGGCCGTGTCGCGGGGAAGATCCTCTCGGACGAAAGCTGAGGAGTCCGTCCTCGGTCGCTGTCGGCTGCGGGCACCGCAAGGTTCCCCACTGACAAATACTTGGACACTCTAGTGGACCGCGATGCGCGAGTAAGATTGATCCGGTGAAGCTGCGCGTCGTGCTGAAGTACGATCCGGAGGTTGGCTCCTGGTCCGCAGCCTGTCCCGAGCTTCCGGGATGTGCCTCGGCGGGTGGAACGAAGGAAGAGGCTCTCGAGAACGTTCGCGAGGCAATCGATCTCTACCTTTCACCCGACGAGCCGGTGCCCGAGGATGCGATGGTGGTCGAACTCAACGTCTGAATGCCGAAGCGTTTCCGAGTAAACGCCCGGAAGATTCGAGGAACGCTCGCCCGCCACGGATTCCAGAGAACTCACCAGAAGGGCAGCCACGAGAAGTGGCACAATCCGGCGACCGGAAAGACGGTGATCGTGTACGAACACAAAGGTCACGACCTTCCGCGCCAGACAGTCCGGGCGATCATCGACGGTTCCGGAATTCCCGAGGACGAGTTCTATGCCTGACTTGATCTCCCATCTCGCCGCCGAAATGGAAAAGCTCCGGCAGGCCGGCACGTACAAAGAAGAGCTCGTCCTCGATTCACCGCAGGACGCGAGGGTGAAGGTCGGCGGCCGGGAAGTCCTCATGCTGACCTCGAACAACTATCTCGGCTTCGCCAACCACCCGCGCGTCAAGGAAGCCCAGAAAAGAGCGATCGATCGCTGGGGCGCCGGTATGGCCTCGGTCCGGTTCATCTGCGGCACCAACGACCTCCACAAGCAGCTCGAGGCGGAGATTGCGGGATTCTTCGGGGTCGACGACGCGATCCTCTACATGTCCTGCTGGAACGCGAACGAGGGTCTCTTCGCGGCGATCCTCGACGAGAACGACGGGCTCTACTCCGACGAGCTCAACCACGCGTCGATCATCGACGGCGTGCGGCTGTGCAAGGCGAAGCGCCTTCGGGTGCCGCACGACGACATGCGCGCCTTCGAGAAGATGCTCGAGGAGGACTCGACGTCGCGGTTCCGGCTGATGATCACCGACGGCGTCTTCTCGATGGAGGGCGAGGAGGCGAACCTGCGGGAGCTCGTGCGGATCTGCGAGGAGAAGAACGTCCTCCTCGCGGTCGACGACTCTCACTCGACCGGCGTGCTCGGCGCGCGGGGCCGCGGGACCGCGGAGGAGCAGGGGGTGTTCGACCGGATCCCGGTCACGACGGGGACGCTCGGCAAGGCGATGGGGTCCGCGGCGGGCGGGTTCGTCGCCGGGCCGAAGTCGCTCGTCGAGACGCTTCGGCAGCGAAGCCGGACCTACCTGTTTTCAAACTCGCTTCCGCCCGCGGTCGCCGCCGGCTCGCTCGAGGCCTTTCGGATGCTGCAAGAGGACACCGCGCCCGTGCGAAAGCTGCGGGAAAACGCGACCTATTTCCGCAAGGCGATCTCCGATGCCGGCTTCCGGATTCCGCAAGGCACGCATCCCATCGTGCCGGTCATCGTCGGAGACACGGCGAAGGCGCTCGCGATGGGCAAGGCGCTCTTCGAAGAGGGCGTATACGTCTCCGGCTTCGGCTTCCCCGTGGTGCCTCAGGGCCAGGCGCGGCTGCGCTGTCAGGTCTCCGCGGCGCACGAGCACGCGGATCTCGACCGTGCGGTCGAGGCGTTTCGGAAAGTCGGAAAGCGGTTCGGGGTGATCTGAGAGTGTCCACGTAATTTGTCGGCGGGGGACCTTGCGGTCCCCCGCACCCCCAGAAGAGTGTCCGGGTAGCGCGGATAAGATTCGTCGCGGTGGCTTCTCTCGCTCCCTTCCATCCCTCCGTCCGGAGGTGGTTCGAAGCCCGTTTCGGTGACCCGACCCCTCCGCAGCGCGAAGGCTGGCCGCCGATCCTTGCGGGACGGCACACCCTCATCGCGGCGCCCACGGGTTCCGGCAAGACTCTCGCCGCTTTCCTCTCCGCGATCGATTCGCTGATCCGGCAGGGGACGCGACTCGGGGACGAGACGCAGGTCGTCTACGTCTCGCCTCTCCGCGCGCTGTCCAACGACGTCCAGAAGAACCTTCAGGGCCCGCTGGCGGAGATCCGCGCCGCGGACGCGTCGCTTCCGGAAGTTCGTGTTCTCGTCCGCACGGGCGACACGCCTTCGGGCGATCGGACGGCGATGACGCGCCGGCCACCGCACATTCTGGTCACGACGCCCGAGTCGCTCTACCTGCTCCTCACGAGTGACGGCGGGCGGGGGATGATCGGGACGGTCCGGACCGTCATCGTCGACGAGATCCACGCTCTCGCGCGCGACAAGCGCGGAAGTCATCTCGCGCTCTCGCTCGAGCGGCTCGCAAACCTGGCCGGCCGGCCGGTGCAACGGGTCGGCCTCTCGGCTACCCAGAAGCCGCTGGATGAAGTCGGCCGCTTTCTCGTGGGCGCGGGACGCGAGTGCACGCTCGTCGACGCCGGCACCTTCCGCGAGCTCGACCTCGCCATCGAGATCCCGCCTTCTCCTCTCGGCACGGTGTGCTCTCACGAGCAGTGGGAGGAGATCTACGGGCGGATGGCGGATCTCGTTCGAGAGCACCGAACCACGCTCGTCTTCGTGAACACGCGCAAGATGGCGGAGCGAATCGCCGGGCAGCTCACGCGGCTGCTCGGCGAGGATGCCGTCACGAGCCACCACGGCAGCCTTTCGCGCGAGCGACGACTCGATGCCGAGGAGCGTCTCAAGGCGGGCAAGCTCCGCGCGCTCGTGGCGACTGCGTCGCTGGAGCTCGGGATCGACATCGGCGACGTCGACCTCGCGATCCTGGTGGGCGCCACGCGGTCGATCGCCACTTTCCTCCAGCGCGTCGGGCGCGCGGGCCACGCGCTGCGCAAGGTTCCGAAGGGACGGCTGTTCCCGCTCACGCTCGACGAGCTCGTCGAGGGCGCGGCGCTGCTTCGGTGTATCCGGGGCGCCGTGCTGGACCGCACGCCGATGCCCCCCCGCCCGCTCGACATCCTGGCCCAGCAGATCGTCGCCGCCTGTGTCAGCGAAGCGTGGGACGAGGGAACGCTCTTCGCGCTCCTCCGGCGCGCCTGGCCGTATCGAGGACTCGAGCGATCGGATTTCGACCGCGTCGTACTCCTCCACGCACAGGGTCGTCACGCGCTGCTCCATCGCGACGGCGTCCACGGACGCCTCATGGCCACGCGCCGGGCGCGATTGACCGCGCTCCTGTCCGGAGGCGCGATCCCGGACACCGCCGACTATCAGGTACGGCTGGAGCCGGACGGCACTCTCGTCGGAACGGTGAACGAGGACTGGGCGATTGAGTCGAACCGCGGCGACATCTTCCAGCTCGGGAACACGTCGTGGCGCATCCTCCGCGTGGAGCCGGGCGTCGTGCGGGTCGCGGACGCCAAGGGCCAGCCGCCCAGCGTTCCATTCTGGCTCGGCGAAGGGCCGGGTCGAACCCGGGAGCTGGCCGCCGAGATCGGGAAGCTGCGGGAGGAATGCGCGGATCACGACGGCGACGGGTCGGCATTCCTCCGTTCGACGTGTGGAGATGCCCTGCCGGACGGCGGTGCCGTCCAGATCGCCGAATACGTCGACGCCGGGCGGCGCGTCCTGGGCGAGGTGCCGACGCAGAGGCGCGTGATCCTCGAGCGGTTCTTCGACGAGAGCGGCGGCATGCAGCTCGTCGTGCACGCTCCGTTCGGATCGAAGATCAACCGCGCGTGGGGCCTCGCTCTGCGCAAGCGCTTCTGCGTCGGCTTTGGCTTCGAGCTGCAGGCGGCGGCGAACGAGGAGGCGATCGTCCTCTCCCTCGGCCAGCAACACAGCTTCGAGCTCGATTCGGTTTTCGACTACCTGCACCCGTCGAGCGCGCGCGACGTCCTCGTTCAGGCGCTCCTCGCCTCTCCGATGTTCGAGACGCGGTGGCGCTGGAACGCGCAGCGCTCCCTTCTTCTCGAGCGGTCGAAGAACGGCAAGAGGGTCCCGGCGAGTCTCCTCCGGATGCGGGCGAACGACCTCCTGGCCGCCGCGTTTCCGCAGGTCCTCGCCTGCCCGGAGACTCTGCCCGGCGGCCCGATTCCGGTTCCGATGGAACATCCGATCGTCCGGCAGACGATCGAGGACTGCCTGACGGAGGCCATGGACGTCGAGGGCTTCCTGGAGGTTCTCCGCGCCCTCAAAGACGGCTCGATCGAGCGAAGAGCTGTCGATACGGTGGAGCCTTCGGCTTTCGCGCGCGGCATCCTGTCCTCACAGCCTTACACGTTCTTGGACGACGCTCCTCTCGAGGAGCGGCGCACGCAGGCGGTCCACTCCCGACGCGTCCTCGACGTCCGCACCGCCGACGAGCTCGGCACGCTCGATCCCGACGCGATCGCGCGGGTGCGCGAAGAGGCATGGCCCCAGCCAACGAATGCCGAAGAGGTCCACGAATCGCTCCTCTGGATGGGATACGCCACGCTCGACGAGGGGCGGCCGTGGCAAACGTGGCTCGACGAGCTCGCCGCCTCGGGGCGCGTCGTCTGCGAGGGCGAGCGCTGGTTCGCCGCGGAAGCGTCGCGCGACCCCAAGGCGGTGTTGCGGGGACGGCTGGAAGCGCTCGGCCCGGTCGTCAGCGACGAGCCCCTGCTCCGAGAGCTCGAGGCTGAGGGCGTGGTGCTCCGCACCCGGATCGGCGGACGCGAGGCCTGGTGCGACCGGCGGCTGCTGGCCCGCATTCACCGGTACACGCTCGATCGCCTGCGCAAGGAGATCGAGCCCGTCACCGCCACGCAGTTTCTACGGTTCCTCACGTGCTGGCAGCACGCGGATCCGGAGCATCAGCTGGAGGGCCCGCGGGGAGTGGCGCAGGTCGTGGCGCAGCTCGCCGGCTTCGAGGTCCCCGCCGCCGCCTGGGAGGGAAGCATCCTTCCGGCGCGGGTGCGCGGCTACCGGCGCCAATGGCTGGATCAGCTGACCTACTCGGGCGAGGTGACGTGGGGGCGGCTCTGGGGCGCGGGGGGCGCGGGCTCGAGCTCGATTCGACGGACGCCGGTCTGCCTGCTGATGAGAGAAGACCTCGAAAACTGGGCGGCGCTCGCCTCGCAGGGGGTGCCTCGGGAGCCCTCCGGAACCGCGCTCGTCGTCTACGAGGCGCTGCTCCGCCGCGGGGCGATGTTCCTTCAGGAGGTGGCCCGCGAGACGAAACTGCTGCCGGCGCTCGTGGAGGAGGGCCTGACGGAGCTCATCGCCCTGGGCCGGGCGACCTGCGATTCGTTCAGCGGGTTGCGATGGTTCTTCGTACCGCCGTGGAGGCGAAGGGCGAAAGGCCTCACGGCCGGGCGATGGAGCATCCTCTCGCGCGAAGCGACCTCTACCGTCTCGCCGGAGTTCGTCGCGCGGCAGCTGCTGCTGCGGACCGGCGTCGTCTTCCGCAAGACAGTCGTCCGAGAGAAGCAGCCCCTGCCCTGGCGCGACATCGCCCGCGCCTGCCGCGTGCTGGAAGCGCGGGGCGAGGTGAGAGGCGGGCGTTTCGTCGGCAGCTTCGACGGCGAGCAGTACGCACTGCCCGAGGCGGTCGCCCTCCTCCGGGAGGTCCGCAGGCGAGCGATCTCGGCCCCCGGTCTTTCACCGCTCTCCGTCTCGGCCGCGGATCCCCTGAATTTCCGCGGGATCCTCACGCCGGACGAGCGCGTCGCTCCGACGACGCGGAGGCAGGTGCGCGTCGCCTGATCGGAATCAAGCAGCGATGAAGCGTCCCTCGATCCGGGTGAAACGGGTTTCTCACGCTGCCTGCCTCTTCCTCGCCGCGGCGGGTTGCCGGCACGCGGCGTCCGACGCACGCCTCCACGTGCCGATGGTCACCGACGAGGCGGAGGCCGTGCTCGCGATCCTGGAGAAGCGCGCGGCCGGACAGGCGCCCGCCGAAGCGGACTGGCAGCGGCTCTTCTCGAGCGATGGCTATCGCCGACTGAAGCAGCGCGAGGCATCCCTCCAGCGCCCCTTCGAAGACTCGACGTTCCGAGACTTCGTCCTCTCGGCCGATCTCCTCGAGCGCGCTCCGGCGCTCCGAGGGACTCTCGGCGCCTGGGTCCGCGTCGATCCCGGCGAAGCGGCGCGGCGCGCGTTCGCCTACCTTCCGGATTCCGCGGTGATCCGCGCGAAGGTCTACCCCGTGATCAAGCCGCGGACGAATTCCTTCGTCTTCGAGCCGCGCACCAATCCCGCGATCTTCCTCTACCTCGATCCGAAGGTCGCCCCGGCGAAGCTCGAGAACATCCTGACGCACGAGCTCCACCACATCGGGGTCGGGAGCGTCTGCCCGGACGAGCCGGCCGGCCTCCCCGAGAACACGAAGATGGCGCTCTCGTGGATGAGCGGGTTCGCGGAGGGGCGCGCCGTGCTCGCGGCCGCCGGAGCCCCGGACGTTCACCCGCACGCGACGAGCGGAGCGGGAGAGCGCGCGGTCTGGGAGCGGGATTTCGCGAAAGTCGGCCCGGACTTCCTGCGTCTCGAGTCCTTTTTCACCGCGATCATCGATGGAAAACTGACGGAAGAGGAGCGAACCCGGCAGGGCATGAGCTTCGTGTCGACGGACGAGGTGCCGCAGGGCCCGTACTACACGATCGGATGGCTGATGTCGTCGGTCGTCGAGCGCGAGCTCGGTCGGAAGCGTCTGGTCGAGTCGCTCTGCGATTCAGCGATGTTTCTGCGAGACTACAACCGCGCGGCACAGGCCGGGATGAGCCGAGGGCACGCGTCGCTGCCGCTATGGTCCGACGTCCTGATCAACAGACTCTCCGAACGACTGAGACACAACGACTGACGAGAAGGGGGGAAGCACGTGAGAAACGGACACACGACGGTGGAGCGCAACTTCATCCTCCAGCAGGGCTTCGACGATCCGGACCGGGAGAGCTGCGGCCTCCGATACTCTGCGCTGATGTTCCAGCCGCGGGTGATTCTCGGGGTTGTGCTGGTCGGGATCCTGCTGCAATCCGCTGTGCTCTTTCTGGTCCTCTCGGTCGTGCTCTGGTGGAGCGCGCTCTTTCCCCGCTGGAATCCCTTCGACGCCGTCTATAACGCGAAGTTTGGAAAGAAGCCGGGAGCGCTCCGAGCGACTCCGGCGCCCGCGCCGCGTCGGTTCTCACAGGGTATGGCGGGTACTTTTGCCCTGGCGATCGGCACGTTTCTTCTTCTCGATTGGAGAGCGGCCGCTTTCATCTTCGAAGGGCTTTTCCTCGCAGCGGTCCTGGCGCTCGCCTTCGGCGGCTTCTGCCTCGGTTCGTTTCTGTTCCACCTCCTCCGCGGCCGGATCGAGTTCGCAGTGCGCACCCTGCCGTTGGCGCGAAGGAAGGTCGGATGAGGGCCCTCGCGACCGCCGCCGCGCTTCTCCTGCTGGCGTGGCGCTCGCCGGCACAATCGCCGCAGCCCCCGGTGATCGACATGCACCTCCATTCGCACGCAGCCGACGTCAATGGGCCGCCGCCGCTCGGAATCTGCGCGCCGCCGGCGGAGCTTCCGACGTGGGATCCGAAGGAGAGCTGGCCGGTCGCCTTCATGAGATGGACGAAAAATCCGGAGTGCTCCGAACCGATCTGGAGCCCGACGACGGACATCGAGGTCATGCGACAGACGATCGAGGAACTCCGCCGTCGCAACATCACCGCAGTCTCGAGCGGACCGCAACTCGACCGGTGGATGGAGGCCGAGCCGAACCGAATCCTCCCCGCCCTGGGCTTCGACTTCGGGAAGAAGCCGGTTCCCTCTCCCGAGCAGGTCCGCCGATCCCTTCGGGAAAAGCGATACCGCGCGTTTGCGGAAGTCGGAATCCAGTACCAGGGGGTTTCGCCGAGCGACGCCCGGTTCGAGCCGTACCTGGCAGTCGCCGAGAAGATGGACGTGCCGATGGGGATCCACATCGGTACCGGTCCGCCCGGCGCGCGCTATCTGCCCCCGTTTCCGAACTATCGGGCGCGCCTGCACAGTCCGCTCGTGCTCGAGGAGGCTCTCGCGCGCCACCCGCGGCTTCGCGTCTGGATCATGCACGCCGGCTGGCCGATGCTCGACGATCTTCTAGCCGTGCTCTGGGCGCACCCGCAGACCCACGTCGACGTCGGCGTTATCAGTTGGGTATTGCCGCGCAAGGAGTTCCATCGTTATCTCCAGCGCATCGTGGAGGCCGGCTTCGTGAAGCGGGTGATGTTCGGCTCCGACCAGATGAACTGGCCCGGTGTCATCGAGCCGGCGATCGAAACGATCGAGAGCGCGCCGTTCCTGTCGGAAAAAGAGAAGAGGGAAATCCTCTTCGAGAATGCCGCCAGGTTCCTGCGGCTGACGCCGGAGGAGATCGCGAGGTTGCATGGAAAGAGCGGGGCCAAACCGTAGCGGTCCTGACGTTCCGCAGAGCGGCGTGAAGAAACGTTTGATGGTGTCGGTCGGTGCGGTCCTCGTGTCGATCGTTGGCCACATCGGCGCGGTCAAACCGCCCGCGACTCCGCCGAAACCTGTGGGAATGGCCGAGCGCGTCAAGGCCGAGATCCTCCACTCCTGGCGCGGCTACGAGCGGTACGCGTGGGGACACGACGAGTTGCGGCCGGTGACGAAGACCGCACACGACTGGCACGGTGAACCGCTGCTCATGATGCCGGTCGACGCGCTCGACACGCTCCTTCTCGCCGGGTTGAAGGACGACGCGGAGAAGGCGCAGGCTCTGATCGTCGAGCGCCTTTCATTCGACAAAGACGTCTCGGTCAAGAACTTCGAGATCACGATCCGCATCCTCGGCGGCCTCCTCTCCGGCTACCAGATGACCGGCGACAACCGGCTCCTGCGCCTCGCGGAGGACCTCGGCGAGCGGCTTCTCCCCGTA
The DNA here is from genome assembly GCA_036397915.1 of Thermoanaerobaculia bacterium. Taxonomy (GTDB): domain Bacteria; phylum Acidobacteriota; class Thermoanaerobaculia; order UBA5066; family Gp7-AA6; genus Gp7-AA6. The sequence goes on from DASWIB010000283.1 coordinate 18,483, forward strand.
TTCGACTCGCCGACCGGCATGCCGTACATGTACATCAACCTGAAAACCGGCAAGACGAACGGCGCGGTATCGGAACGCTCGCCCGCCTGACGAACAAGCCGATTTTCTTCGAAAGGGCGAAGCGCGCGCTCGTCGATCTCCACCGCCGCCGCTCGAAGATCGGCCTCGTCGGCGAAGAGATCGACGTGGAAACCGGGGAGTGGAGGAGTCGGGCGAGCCACGTCGGGGGTGGGATCGATTCCTATTACGAGTACTTGCTCAAGTGCTCGCTCCTCTTCGGCGACCCGGAGTGCGCAGGGATGTGGCGTGAGAGCGTCCGCGCGCTCAACCGCCGGCTCGCGGAGAGCACACCGAGCGGCTTCTGGTACGGGCAGGTCGACATGACGACGGGAAAGCGCACGGCCTCGGAGTTCGGCGCGCTGCACGCGTTTCTGCCCGCGGTGCTCGCGCTCGGGGGCGATCTCCGCCGGGCGCGGCGCCTTCAGGACTCCGCTTTCAGGATGTGGAAGCTCCACGCGATCGAGCCCGAAGTCATCGATTACCGCACGATGAAGGTCGTGCACGCCGGCTATCCGCTGCGGCCGGAGATCATCGAGTCGGCCTACTATCTCTACCGTTACACGAAGGACCCGAAGTACCTCGCAATGGGTCGGACGTTCTTCGAAGCGCTCGTCGCGAGCTGCCGTACCGAGGCGGGCTACACGGTCCTGAAGGACGTCGTGACGAAAGAGAAGGGCGACCTGATGCCGAGCTACTTCCTGGCCGAGACGCTCAAGTACCTCTATCTTCTCTTCGCGCCGGATACGACGCTCGATCTCGGTCGAGTCGTGTTCAACACGGAAGCCCATCCGCTCGAGCGGATCCGTTAGGAGACATCCATCACGACGTTCGAGCGGGCTGTGCCGGGCCCCGGGCCGGCGTCCCGGGTCCCCTTCGGGCTCGCCTTCTTCGCGCTGGTCGTCTATGCCGCCGTGATTCTTTCGATCGGAACGCACGCGGACTGGCGCCTCCTTCACGAGGACAACGGGGCCTTTCAAACGAGTCTGGCCCTGAGTCACATCCGGCTCGGACTCGCGCGCACGCGTGCTCACGACGTCTTCTTCAATCCCGGGACCGGCGAAGCCACGCTCTACGGCCACCATCCGCCCGGAACTGCGCTGATCCTGGCGGCCGTGTTCAGCGCAACCGGCTCGGCCTCCCCGCAGATCGCCCGCCTGGTTCCCATTGCCTTTCAGCTCGGGAGCCTTGCCCTGCTCGTGGCGCTTGTTTCCCGATTGTTTTCGAGAGAATCGGCTCTCTTCGGCGGTTTCCTGATGGCCACCCTCCCGATGGGCGCTTACTTCGGTCGGATGGTGAATTACGAACCTCTCTGCCTGTTCGCCGTTCTCGTTCAGCTGACCGGCTACGTCGCCTTTCGGCGGAACGGCTCAAGGCGAATCCTCGCGTGGCTGGCCACCGGGATCGTCTTGGGGGGCCTCATCGATTGGGCGTCCTTCTTTTTCGCGGCGGCGATCGCGGCCGCCGAGGCGATCGACTCAATCGGGCGGCGTTCTCGCTCGATCACACCTCTCCTCGTGATCGCCGGCGCAATCGTCGCCGTGTTCCTGTTCGACCTGTTGCATCTCTGGTATGCGGCCCATGGCACGCTCGCTCCCCTGCGCCATCTTTTCTTCCGGGACTCCTCGGGTGGCCCGCCGAGCGTCGGCCTTGGAAGATTCCTCGGCACGCAGTTCGAGACTTTCCGGCGCTATCTGACTCACGCGGGCCTCCTTTCGAGTGCCGTGGTTTTCCTGTGCCTGATACGGCCCTCCCGGCGCCTGTCGAACCGCCTTTTCGACGTCCCGGAGCCCTGTGTGACTCGGAGACTCCTGATCGTCACAGGCGCGGCGCCACTCGCCTACGTGATCGCCGCCCCTTGGTGGGCAAAGACCCATCCGTACTGGCAGTTCTACTTCCTGCCTTCCGTGATCCTTTCGATGGTCCTCGTCTTCCGGTTGCTGTGGCGGGGAATCCGGGAGCGTCCGAGCCTCGCGTTGCGAGCGCTCTTCGCCGCGCTTCTCCTGGAGGTGATCGTGAGCTCCGCTTGTATGCTGCGCCTTCGTCATACGAGACCCGGCGCCTATGCCGTGAGAGAGACGGCGAGGTTGCGCTCGAACTACCTTTCGCCCGCGACCCCGCTGCGGAGGACGGAATGAGCGGGGCGCAGACGGCGACCATCCTGTGGCGGCGGATCGACCGACCCGGTCACGAATCCGCGCGATTGCTCGCCCTCAAGGCGGGCTGGGATCTCGCCGGCACGTCCGTATTCGCCCACGAGGGAAAGCCGTGCTGCTTCAACTATCGGATCGCATGCGATTCCGAGTGGCGAACCCGGTCGGTCGAAGTCCGGGGATGGCTCGGGGTGGAGGCGATTCACGTGGACACTCGGGTCGAGCGTGCGGGCGCCTGGCGCGTCGGCGGTCACGACGTCGCCGAGATCGCCGGCTGCATCGATATCGACCTAAACTTCAGTCCTTCGACCAACCTTCTTCCGATCCGGCGCCTGAACCTCGCTGTCGGCGAAGAGAAGGAGGTTCACGCCGCCTGGCTGCGCTTTCCGAGCTTTCGAATCGAGCCGCTGGAACAGAGCTATCGCCGGCTCGCCGCGGACCGATACCTCTATCGAAGCGCCGGCGGGTTCGAGACGGAGCTCCAGGTCGAGCGGAACGGATTCGTGATTCGGTATCCCGGTTTCTGGGAAATCGAGGCGATGGGACGTGCTTGAGCGACCGCCCGCTCAATGTGGCAAGTGGAGACCTGACCCTCAATGTGGCAAGTGGAGACCTGACCCCCTCAGGGCTCGCCGTCCGGTTGCAGCGAGTAGCCCACGCCGGCAACCGTCTTCAAGTAGATCGGTGCCGCCGGATCGGTCTCGATCTTCTGACGCAGCCGGCGGACCAGTTGTTTCAAGAGCTGGCGATCGCCCTCGCCACGCAATCCCCAGACGTGGCGCAGCAGACGTTCTGCGGGCAGCGGCGCGCCGGCGTTGGCGATCAGGAGCTGGAGAAGCCGGAACTCGAGTTGCGTCAGGTGTACGGCGGCTGCCCCGGAGACACTCACCATCTGCGCATCGGGATCGAGCCGGAATGCGCCGACCTCGATCTGCGCCGGCTTCTCTCCGCCCGCCCGGCGCAGCAGTGCTCGCACACGGGCGGTCAGGATCCGCGGGCTGAAGGGCTTGGCGAGGTAGTCGTCGGCGCCGAGATCGAGTGCTTTCACCATGTCCTCCTCGCCGCCGCGAACGGTGAGCATCAGGACCGGCACGGCCGAGCGCTCTCGCAGTCGCCGGCAGACCTCGAAGCCGTCGAGGCGGGGTAGGTTCACGTCGAGGACCACCAGCGCCGGCTGCTCGCGCGCCGCGACTTCCAGGGCGGACTGGCCGTCGGTTGCTTCAACGACCAGATACCCTGCCTGACGAAGCGCGTAACCGATCAAGCCCAGGAGCTCGAGGTCGTCGTCCACGACCAGAATCTTCAAGTCGCCACCTCGGTGGATGTCCGCGGGAGGATGACGCTGAAGCGCACTCCTCCGCTGACGTTGCACGCTTGAATGCTCCCGCCGTGGCGCTCGACGATCGAGCGCACGATCGCCAGGCCCAGGCCGATTCCACCGGGCTCCGGTTCGCCCGCGCCGGGAGCACGCACGAATCGCTCGAAGATCGAGCCACCCGGTGCCGGTGGGAGGCCCGGGCCTTCGTCCTCGACCCAGAGCGTAACCGCTTGCGGGGACACTTCGCCGCCGACCGTGATCGTCGAGGCGGCGTCGGCGAACTTGTTGGCGTTCGCTAAGAGATTGACGAAGACCTGCGTCAGTCGCGCCGCATCTCCGTCGACCGCCGGGAGCGGGTAGGGCAGGTCCATCTCGACCCGCTGGCTGCGCTGCTCGAGGAGCGGCAGGGTGAGACCAAGCGCCTCTTCGATGACCTGGTCGAGGGCGACGGGCTGGAGCCGAATCGAATCGCGTCCGGCCTCGATCCGCACGCTCTCGAGCAAGTTGTCGACGAGCTGGGTGAGACGCAGGGCCCCGCGCTCGAGCGATTGCACGAGGCGCTCGGTCTCGGCCTCGCCGCGCTCGAGCAGGCGTTCGCGCAGCAGCTCGACGGAGGCGAGCTGCGCGGCAAGCGGGGTCTTGAATTCGTGGGAAACGTTGGCGAGAACCGCGTCGCGCAGCCGCCGTGCCGCCTCGACGGCGGTCTCGTCGCGCAGCACGACGACCTGCCGGTCCTCGGTCAGTGCCGAGCTCGTGACCACGACTCGCCGGCCGGGACCGTCTGCAGGGGTCAGCATCTCCGTTGCGCTCGCCGCCCCCCGGAATCGGGCATGCACGATCGGACAGCTCTCCTCGCATGGTCGCAAACCGTCCGGGCCGTGCGGAAGAAGGACATCGCCACAGAAACGGCCGATCGCCTCATTCGGATCGACGCCGAGGAGCGCGGCGACCTGCGGGTTCAGGTAGCGGATGCGGCGGTCGCGATCGACCGTGAGCACGCCCTCGGCGATTTCCGAGAGGATCGCCGTGCTCTCGGCCTGGCGCCGGCGCAGCTGGGAGGTCAAGGCGAAGAGATGTCGCCTCATGTCGTCCATGGTCTCGGCCAGGGTGCCGAGCTCGGCGCCGGCAGCCGAGGGCAGCGGGGTCGCGAGGTCGCCGGCGCCGATTCGCGCCGCCGCGTCGGTCAGCGCCTTCGCCGAGCGCGCGAGCCACCGGCCGAGAGCGAGGCTCGCCGCAGTCACCAGAATCGCGACGACGAGTCCGATCGAGAGAAGGCGAAGAGCGATCCGGCGCTGCCCTTCGTCGACGGCAGCGGTCGACTGGCTCGCGACGAGCACGGCGACGACCTCCTGGGTGTCGGAGCGCAGGGGCTGAAGCGAAAGGTATCGGCCCTCCGCGAGACGCACCGGCGAGGGCTTCGCGCCGGCAAACGCGGAGAGGAGCAGCGCTCCCGCCGTCCCGGCTGCGCGGGATTCCACCTCCCGACGGGGCAGGAGCGTGACGTCGAAGCCGAGTCGCCGCCCCACATCTTCGAGAAACCGCGCGTCCAGGCGCCGCACCGCCACGGCCACGGCCCCGGTGTCACCGACCGGAACGCGCGTCGCCACGAGCCTTTCGCCGCCGTCGGTGGGCCGCAGCTGGTCGGCGGCGTCGGTCGGCGAGCCGGAATCCGGCCGGGGTGGCGCGAGCCCCGCGACGACGTCGATCCCGCCGACCCCGACGGAGCAACCGTCCAGGCCACTCGTACGCCGGAATTGTTCGAGGAAGTCCGCCAGGCCCGTTCGATCCCCGGCGAGCACGAGACGTTTCAGG
>DASWIB010000284.1:0-6795 GCA_036397915.1 Thermoanaerobaculia bacterium
CCGAAGGCGGCTTTCTTGAACATGAGGCCCTCCACAAGACGAGACACGTCCCGTCATACGGCCGCAATCGGCGTGCCGTCCGAATCAGGGACTAGGAAATCAGGGTCGCCGAAGCCGGGATGGTCAGCCCTCGAGCAGCCCCTTCTCGGCGAGCTCCTGGCAGTCGACGCAGTGCGGCGCCCAGACGTCCGTGAGCACGAAAGTTGACGGAGCGTACGTGATCACGTACGATATTGTGATGACGACCAAGACGGCGACCGAGGCCCGAGCGAATCTGTACCGCTTGTTGGACCAGGTTGCGAAGACGCACGAGCCGATCGCGATCACGGGACGCCGTCACAACGGAGTCCTGATCGCCGAAGAGGACTGGCGCGCGATTGAAGAGACTCTTTATCTTCTGTCGGTTCCCGGCATGCGCGAGTCGATCCGGAAAGGCTTGCGAACGCCGCTCTCGAAGACGTCCGACAAGCCGGGTTGGTGAGAGCCGCGACGCCCTGGCGCGTCGTCTTCACGAAGCAGGCGCAAAAAGACGCGCGGAAGATTGCCCGCACCGGGCTTCGAGACAGGGCCGAGAAGCTGCTCGATCTCATTCGCGCCGATCCCATGCAGAGTCCTCCGCCCTTCGAGAAGCTGATTGGGGATCTCGCTGGCGCCTACTCCCGTCGCATCAACATCCAGCACCGACTTGTCTACCAGGTGCTCGACGACGAGCACACGGTCAAGGTGATTCGCATGTGGACGCACTACGAGTAACAGAAAGCGCCTTGCGGCACCGAGGGATTCACTTCGAGGCTGACGCTGGGAGGCGCCGGAAAAGAGGAGCCTCAGCCCCCGAGCAGCCCCTTCTCGGCGAGCTCCTGGCAGTCGACGCAGTGCGGCGCCCAGGGCACCGCGTTCAGGCGCTTCTCGCTCAACGACACGCCGCAGTTCATGCACGAGCCGTAAGTGCCTTCGTCGATTCGAGCGAGCGCCTCGTCGATCCGGCGGAGCACGGTGCGCTCGCCGTCGGTCAAGGAGTAGAGGAACTCCCGCGTGTAGGACGAGACGGCCTTGTCGGCGATGTCCTGCGTGGCCTCCTCGTTCGTTTCCTCCTCCGCGCTGCGTGCCTTGGCGAGTTCGGTCGAGAGCTCCGCCTTCTTCTGCTCCAGCAAACGCCGGTACTTCTCCAGCTCGCGCTTGTTTCGCTTCGGGACGCGAGCCGTGCTCGTGGGCATTCGGTTCTCCTTCTCACCCCGCCATGGGGCTTCGGGATGTTTTTTGAACCCGCGATAATACCCGATTCCCTCGGTGATCCGGATCACGGTGCCGATCCAGCGCACCGGAACAAAGAAAACTCCTCGCCGGGGCCGCATATTTCCCGCATCAGCGTGCTGGTTCGGGCTTCCCCTCGCGCAGTCTTTTTGCGCGATCTCGCGATCGTTCCCAGAGGAACTTCCGCGAGACGCCGAGCCGCCGGGCAGCGAGGGACCGGTTGCCCCCCGCGCGGCGCAGCGTTTCGTCGATGTAGGCGTCCGAGAGTTCTTTCAGCGTCCACCGCCTTTCGACTGCCGCGGCGAGGAGTGAGTCGGCCGAGCCGAACGCCCCGAAGGGAAGGTCGGTGGCCGAGATGACCGGCGAGTCCGCGGTGAGCGCCGCTTTCTCGACGACGTGAAACAGCTCCCGCACGTTGCCGGGCCACGGATGCCGTACGAGGAGCTCCTCGGCTTCGCGGGAAAAGCGGCTGGCCGGGCGCCCGTACTCGAGCGCGGACCGCTTCAGACACCCGCGCGCGAGCGGAAGGACGTCCTCTGGCCGGTCGGCTAGCCGCGGAAGGCGGACGGAAACGACGTCGATTCGGTAGAAGAAATCGTCCCGAAATGCCTTCTCCCGGACGAGCGTCGAGAGGTCCCGCCGGCTGGAGACGATGAGGCGCGCGCGAAACGGGTGGACGACGACGCCCCCGAGCCGACGGAACGTGCGCTCCTGGAGGACGCGCAGGAACTTCGCCTGGCCCGCGAGCGACAAAGAAGAGACCTCGTCCAGATAGACGGTCCCGTCCGCGGCGACTTCGAGCAGGCCGCGCTTCCCCGAGACGGCGCCGGTGAACGCGCCGCGTTCGTGTCCGAAGAGCTCGCTCTCGAAGAGGTCGTCCGACAGGTTTGCCGCCTCGACCCGCACGAACGGACGATCGCGCCGATTCGAGGCGTCGTGGAGAGCTCGCGCGAGGCGGTCCTTTCCGGTCCCGCTCTCGCCCACGATCAGGATCGTGGTCGGAAGATCGATCGCGCGTTCGAGCATCGCGATCTCGCGCGCGAGTGCCCGGTTGCGCGTGCGGATCAGGGATTTGAGCGAACCCCGGCGCCGGGCGGCGGAAGGCCGCTCGCGCCCTTCAGGAGGAGGCGGCGAAGCGGCCCGTTTCATTCTCCGCGTCGCCCCAGAGCCGCTCGAGGGCGTAGAAGCGCCGCGCCTCTGCCTGGAAGATGTGGAACACCACGTCGCCGTAGTCCATCAGGATCCAGGTCGCCGTCTGCAGGCCCTCGACCGACAGGGCGCGGCCGATCCTCTCGACGATCGAGTCGGCGATCGCGCGGGCCTGGCGGTCGGAGCTTGCCGTCGTGAGCACGAAGTAGTCCGCCATGGTGGTCAATTCCGCCAGGTTGAAGACGAGGACGGCCGACGCCTTTCGGTCGAGGGCGGCAGTCAAACCTTCCCGAACTTTGTCCTGCGAGGTCCGATCCGCCGTCAACCCTCGACCCCGCGATAGAGGCGATGCTTCGTAATGTACTCCGCGACCGGCTCTGGAACACGGCCTGCCGCGGTGCCTCCGCGGCCGAGGTCGTCTCTCAGTTCAGTCGCAGAGATTCTAAACGAGCCGCCGTCGAAAACCTCCAGACGATTTTCGAGGCCGGGGACTTTCGGGATCCGCAGCCGCTCTCCGACGAAGGGCTCCCGGTGGAACGCGGCGACTCGGGCGAGCCGGACGATCTCTTCCGGGTCCTTCCATCGCCCGAAGCCCGCGAGCGCTTCCGTCCCCATCAGCAGCCACAGCTCGTCTCGCAAGAACCGGGCCGAGAGCACGCGGAGAGTGTCCACCGTGTAAGACGGCGCCTCGCGGTCGAGCTCATCGAAGGAGATCGACCAGTCCGGCCGGCCATCGAGCGCGAGCGCGAGCATCGCGACGCGGTGTCGCGCGTCGGTCGGCGGAAACCCCTTGTGCGGCGACAGGCGAGCGGGGACCCAGATCACGCGCTCGAGACCGAAGAGGTCGGCCGCGCGCGCGACCGGCTTCACGTGGCCGTCGTGGACGGGATCGAACGTTCCGCCGAAGACGCCGATTCGCACGGGGAGAGAGTAGCGGACCCCGGGGGGTTCGGGGACCACAAGGTCCCCGCTGAGGATTACTCGGACAAACTCCTACGGCGTGCAGGGGCCGCAAGGTCCCCCGCCGACGAATACTCGGACACTCTTCCCCCTAACCGGCCGCGGCCCCCGTGCCCGCCGACGGCGGCACGGCCTCGAAAAAGTGGCGCACGAGCGGCGCCAGCCCGCCGCGGGTGACCGCAGAGACTTCGAAGAAGCGCAGCCCGCGCGCCGCCGCCGCGCGCCGGATCGACTCCAGCCGCTCGGGGTCCGAGACAGCGTCCACCTTGGACGCGACCAGGACCCGCGGCCGCGCCGCGACCTCGGGCGAGAACTCCTCGAGCTCCCGCTCGAGAACGGCAATGTCCTCCTCCGCGTCGCCCGCGCCGGAGGCGTCCACGAGGTGGCAGAGGAGGCGGCAGCGCTCGACGTGCTTCAAGAAACGGATTCCGAGTCCCGCTCCCCGGTGCGCGCCTTCGATCAGACCGGGGATGTCGGCGACCACGAGCGTGCGGAGATCATCGCCGGCGACGACGCCGAGATGGGGGACGAGCGTCGTGAAAGGGTAGTCGGCGATCTTCGGCTTCGCGGCGGAGATCACCGAGATCAGCGTCGACTTTCCGGCGTTGGGGAACCCGATGATGGCCACGTCGGCGAGAAGCTTCAACTCGATTGCGAGCCGGCGCTCCTCGCCGGCTTGACCGGGCTTGGCGAACCGCGGCGCTTGCCGGGTCGGCGTCGCGAAGTGCTGGTTTCCCCAGCCGCCGTTTCCGCCTTTCGCGAGCTGGATCCTCTCGCCGGCGGAGAGGAGCTCCGCGATGGGCTCGCCCGACTCGGCGTCGCGGACTACGGAGCCGAGAGGGAGTGGCACGACGACGTCCTCGCCCGAGCGGCCGTGGCGATTCGATCCCATGCCGTGCTCGCCGCGCCTCGCCCGGTAGGAGATCTGGTGGCGCAGGTGGTAGAGCGTGTTCAGGGCCGGATCCGCGACCGCCCAGACCGAACCGCCGTGACCGCCGTCTCCTCCGGAGGGGCCGCCCTTGGGGACCCACTTCTCGCGACGAAAGGCAACGCAGCCGTTGCCGCCATCGCCGCCCTTCACGTGAATCTCAGCGGTGTCTATGAACATGCCTGGACCGGCAGACGGGAGACAGGAGACGGGAGACGAACAGGGAAGAGAGGCCGGGAAGACGTCGCCTGCCGTCTTCCGTTGCCGTCTGTCGAACTACGCTTCGACGGGCTCTACGGAAATGAGTCGCCCCTGGCGCCCCCGGTTGGAGAACCGGACGATACCCGAGACTCGCGCATAGAGCGTGTCGTCCTTGCCGCGGCCGACGTTGTCGCCGGGAAGGAATCGCGTGCCCCTCTGCCGGACCAGGATCGAGCCGCCGGGCACGACCTGCCCCGCGAACCTCTTGACGCCGAGCCTCTGAGCGTTCGAATCGCGCCCGTTGCGCGAGGAGCCCTGTCCCTTCTTGTGTGCCATCTCTTACCCCTCGATCGAATCGATGCGGATCTCGAGCATCGTCTGGCGATGCCCCTTGGTCCGCCGGTACTGCTTGCGGATCTTCTTCTTGAACACCAGCACCTTCCGGTTACGGACCGAACCGATCACGGTCGCTTTGACCGAGACCTTCGCGAGATCGTCCTTCGCCGACCGCACTCCCTCCTCGCCCGAGACGAGAAGGACGTCGGAGAGGGTCAGCTCCTCGCCCCTTGACGGCGCCTTCCCCGCGGGCTTCTCGACGCGCACGACGTCGCCTGCCGAAACCTTCACTTGCTTGCCGCCTGCACGGACGATGGCGTACATCGAGGCCTCCCGAAAGGAACGGGGAATCATACGGGTTGGAGCCGGAAAGTCAAGCGTCGCCAGCATTTGTCATCCTGAGCGAAGCGAAGGATCTGACCGCTGCGGCCATCCCGAGCGAAGCGAAGGATCTCTTGCTCCGAAGGGAGAGATCCTTCGTCGCTTCGCTCCTCAGGATGACATTCCTCATCGCTGCGCTCTCACGGCTCTTCGTCGATCACGTTGGGGAGCTCGTCTCTGTCCGCCACGGAGCGGGGAAAGTGTCGCGCGAGGACGTCGCCGACCTTCTTCACGCCGCGGATGATTCCCTCCGTGAACTCCCCGTGCCGGAAGCTCTCCTCCATGTCGGCGGCGACCTCCTTCCAGAAGTCGGGGCCGCACTGCTCGTGGATGCCCGTGTCGCCGAGGATCTGGAAGCGTCGCGCGGCGGGCGCGATGTAGAAGAGCACGCCGTTTCGCTCGGCCGTTCGGGTCATTCCGAGCAGCTCGAACCTTTTTTTCGCGCGTTCCTCGAGGTTCTCCGGTTTCCGGCGGGTCACGTGCACCCGGATCTCCCCGGAGCTCTTGCGCTCCGCCTCCGCGATGGCCGCCACGATTCGGTCGGAGTCGAGCTTCGAGAAGAAAGACGCCATCACCAGCTCCCTGAGGCGCCGCCGCCGCCGAAAGATCCGCCGCCGCCCGAAAAGCCGCCGCCTCCTCCGCCGCCGGACCAGCCCCCTCCTCCGCCGCCGAAGGAGCCGCCACCCGTCCACCAGCCGCTGCCGCCGAACGTCCGCCAGCGCCGGCGATTGCGGTGCGCGATCAGCGGCAGTATCAGGAAGACAAACAGAAAGAACAGCAGAGCGGCACAGCCCTTCGGGAGATTGCTCCGGCGGCGCGATCGTTCGTCCACGGTCCTGCCGGTCCCGCGGTATTCCCCTTTCGTCGCGGCGATCATCGAATCCACTCCTGCTTCGACCCCGCCGGGGTAGTCGTTCGCTCGGAATCGGGGGACGATCTCGCGGTCGATGATTCGCTTCGCCGTGATGTCGGGAAGAACGCCCTCGAGGCCGTAGCCCACCTCGATCCGCAGCTTCCGGTCATCAACGAAGACGAAGAGGACGGCGCCGTTGTCGGTCTTCGCCTGCCCGGCGCCCCACTTCTCCGCAGCGCGAACAGTGAAGTCCTCGAGGGTGAAGTTCTCCGGAATCCGGCGATCGATCCAGACCAGAATCTGGTTGGAGGTGTCGCGCTCGAACTGCTCGAGCTTGCGAGAGAGCGCATCGACGCGATCCCCGCCGAGGACTCCCGCCCGATCCGTGACGTACTTCTCGGGCTTGGGCGGAAGCTGCTCCTCGATCTTCGGCGCCGCCGCCAGGAGCGAAGAGAGAGCCGCGAGAACGAGAAAGAACGCGGTCCGCGAGCCGGCCCGGCTCATCCCGCGTTCGCGTCCCGTGTTCCCGGTCCCGTGTCCCGTTTTCCGTTTCCCGGCGTCAGGGCGTCGCGGCGGGCGCCGGGCTCTTGAAGTCGAACTGCACCGCCGGCGCACGCTCCGCCCCCGGAGTCACCGCCTTGAAGTACGCCTTCTCCCTGAACCCGAACATCGAGGCGAAGAGGTTCGTCGGGAAGCGCAGCCGCGCCGTGTTGTATCCCTGCGAGGCTTCGTTGTA
>DASWIB010000285.1:0-13213 GCA_036397915.1 Thermoanaerobaculia bacterium
CGGGCTCGCCCTGCTGATCGCGACGGCGCTGGTGGCCTCGCTCCTCGCGCGGCTGCTCGGCGGGCCGATCGCGGGTCTCGCGGCGGCCCTTGTTCTCTATCTCGCGATCGCGGCGGCTGCGGCGATCTTCGGATCGAGAAAGCTCGTTGCCGTCCGGCCGTTCGATTTTCCCGTCACGCGCGACGAGCTGCGAAAGGACTTCGACGCGCTCCAGCAGGAGGACGAGACGGACGAGGAGCGACTGGCGGGCGAGGAAGTGCTCACGGCGGGACGAGCGAGCGTTCACTCGAGCGAGGACCCGGACGGCGACGAAGAGGCAATGGGGGAAGCGCGGGTCACCGAGAGTCTCGAAGAGCGGTTCCGCGCAGGATCGGAATGAGCCCGCAAGTGACCCGAAAGCGGCGCGAGCGCCGGGCGCAACGGCTCGAAGGCCTCCGCCGCCGCGGCGAATTCGAGCGGGATACGCTCGTGCGCGAGATCGCGGGATTTCGCGCGGACATCGACCGCAAGCGGGCGCGTTGGAAGACCGCGGGCTGGATCGCGGGGGTCCTCGCCGCGGCCTGGACGGTCGGAAGCAAGCTCTTCGGAAGGCGCTCCCTTTCCGCCAAGCTCGGGCGCGCGACCTCGGTCGCTCAGCTCGTGTTCGGTCTGGGAAAGGCGGTCGGTCGAATCCGGAAAGTCCTGTAGCGCGAGTCTCGAGTTTTTGGGTGCGTCCGAGTCATCTCTCGGCGGGGGACGTTGCGATCTCCCGAACCTCCGGGACTGTTGCCTTTCGACGCCGATCTGACCTGATCCGCGGACATCGGCGCGGGTTCTGTGCGAGCTAACTTCTTTCCCTTCAGCCAAATCGCTCTGGCACCGTGGTTGCCTTTCCATTGGATGCCCGCGCAGGAGGGCGCGGCTCTGGAGGTCAATGATGAAGAAAGCTATTCAAGTCGCGATGGTCGCCGCCACAGTGGCCGCGGTGGTCGTCTTTCTCGCGCCATCAACGGCGCAGGCGCAAGTCAGGTTCGAAGGACATTTCCGGCTGCCTCACGGAGAGATTGCGGTCGGAGTCGGCGACCGGTACGCCCCTGTTTATTACGGCAGCCCGCACTATCCCATCGGCTCCTACGTTCCGTACGGTTATCGGGTGATCCACAGATCGCGGCTGGGCTACGGCTTCTACAGCCCGAGCTTCGCGTGCCGGTCGCACCGGGTCTACCACTCCCACTGGGTTCCGGTGAGGCAGTATCGCTCCCGCTGGGTGGTAGTGGAGCGGCCGGTGGTCGTCGAGCGATACGTGGGGCGCGGCGATCCTTACTACGACTTCAACCGCCAGTACTGGGATCGCAGCTATCGCAATCCGTACTTGAACGACCGGTATCGCGACCGGCGTCCGCGGTACCGGTGACGCGCGGCCCCAGGAGTGCCGAACCTCGACCTTGCCCTGAGTAGCCGGGCACTCCTCCTTCCCGGCAGGCCGCCTCGATTATCGGGGCGGCCTTTTTTCGTTTTCGAGGTTCAAAGTCCGGGCGGGAGAGCGTCCGAGTATTTGTCCGCGGGGATCTTTCGGTCCCCCGCGCTCCTAGGGCGGCAGCGTCTGGATCACGCGATCCGCGATCGCGCGGTAACCGTCGCTGTTCGGGTGAAACCGGTCGGACGAGAGTCGGTCGGGACGGCCCTGGAAGAGATCGAACACCGGGATCGCGGACACGTTCGCATAGCCGAGAGCGGTCTCTCCGATGAGCGAGTCCCACCCGAGCACGAGCGATGCGCTGATGCGCGCCTCGCGTCCTTCGCCGCCGAACGGCTGGTAGAGGCCGAGCACGCGGATCGGGGCGGAGGCGTTCGCCGTGCGGAGATCCGCCAGAATCGCACGAAGATTTGCCGCGAACCGGGCCCGCGCCGAAGCGACGCTCGAGAGTGCCTCGGCGGGCGCCCCGGCGGCGGCGAGTGAATGGGAGAGGTCGTTGCCCCCCACGGAGAAGAAGATCAGATCCGCCGATGCGGCGAGAGAGCGCACGTTTGCGCTTTCGACGAGCCGCCGCAGATCGGAGGACTCCGCTCCGGGGACCGCGAGGTTGACCGACTCGACCGGACCACGTCGTCGCAGAAATGCAGCGACGTCGGCTGCATAACCCCGGCCCGTCGGATCGCCGGTCCCGTGAGAGAGCGAGTCGCCGAGCACGAGGACCACCCGGCGCCCCGCCGTTTTCGACGCCGCGCGCGGCGCCGGGTCGGGAGGAGGCGCGCCGAGCGGCGCGCCCGCCGGACCGCGCAACGCGAGCCAGAACCCGACCGCGAAGAGAGCGCCCGCGGCCGCGGCAAGAGCCGCGGGAACGTGCCAGAGCCAGAACCGCGAAAAGCGCGGCACGGCCGGATGATACGTTCGTGAGGCGTGGGTCGTGAGAAGTGAGGCGGAGCGCGTGAGTCGGCCCGTCGTTCTGTCGGCCGAGGGGCTCACCAAGCGGTTCGGGAAGCGCGAAGTCGTTTCCGATGTCTCCTTCGAGCTCGCCGCCGGCGAGGTCTTCGGCTTCCTCGGACCGAACGGCGCCGGAAAGACAACCACGATTCGAATGCTGGTCGGGCTCGCGCGGCCGGACCGCGGTCGGGTGACGATCGGCGGTTTCGACGTTGCCCGCGACTTCGCAAAGGCCATGTCGCGCGTCGGCTGCATCGTCGAATCGACCGACCTCTATCCGTATCTGACCGGTCGCGAGAACCTCTTCCACTTCGCCCGGATGCTTCCGAACGGCGCGGAGTCGCGGATCCCGGAGCTCGCGCGGCTGGTTTCCCTGGACGGGAGACTCGACGACCGAGTGGCGACGTACTCACTCGGCATGCGCCAGCGGCTCGGTCTCGCTCAGGCGCTTCTGGGCGCGCCTGACCTGCTCGTGCTCGATGAGCCCGCGAACGGACTCGATCCCGCCGGTATCCGGGAGATCCGCCAACTCGTCCGGCACCTCGCCGTCGACCGTGGAATCGCGATCTTCGTGTCGAGCCACCTGCTGTCCGAGGTCGAGCAGATGTGCGATCGGGTCGCGATCATCCACCGGGGACGCACTCTCGCGATGGGCCCCGTGCGGGAGCTGCTCGAGAAGCGCGGGGCGGAGCGGCTCGTGTTCCGAGCCCAGCCCGCCGACCGCGCGGCCGAAGTTCTCGCGTCGTTCGCTCGAGGCGGATTGCCGCGGCTCGAGGGGGAGGAGTTTGTCTCGTCCGAGGTGCCGCGCGAGAAGGTGCCGGAGGCGCTCGCGGCGCTCGCCGCGGCCGGCGTCCTGGTCTTCGGAGTCGAGCGGCAGTCGTCGACGCTCGAGGAGATCTTTCTCGAGGTCACCGGCGGGGAGACCGTGTGAAGTTCATGCCGCTCGTGGAGAACGAGATCCTGAAGCTGCTCAAGCGGCGGCGATTCCGGGTCGCGATCCTCATCCTGGTCGCCCTGAGCGGGCTGATCGTCTTCGCGCAGACGCAGGCGCGCGATCGGCGTCCCCGGCGCGACTGGCGGATTGAGGCCCAGGAGCGGATCGCGCGCATGCAGAACTGGGAGCGCTCGGGACGGCTTCCGCAAACCCAGCTCCGGTGGGTGAGGTTCGAGATCGCGCGCACGCAGTACCACCTCGACCGCAACATGGACCCGGAGGCGATCTCTGGCCCGCTCTTCTCCCGGGCGTTCGCAAACGCCTCGAGCTATTTGCTCCTGCCGCTGCTCGCGATCCTCTTCGCGGCGGACATCGTCTCCTCCGAATTCGCTCAGGGAACGATCAAGCTGCTGTTGACGCGTCCGGTCGGGCGCGCGCGCGTCCTCTCTTCCAAATTCGCAGCGCTCGCCGTCGCGATCACTCTCACGGTGATGCTCGGAGGACTGGTCGCGTATCTTTTCGGAGGGCTCGCCTTCGGCTATCGCGGCTGGGGCGCGCCGGTTCTTTCCGGCTTCCGGATCGCCGGAGACACGTTCGATCCCGCCGGAGTGCGAGCGCTCCCGCTCTGGGAGGACGCGCTGCTCGCGTTCGGCCTGGCGTGGTACGCGACCCTCGCAGTCGGTGCGATCGCGTTCCTGACTTCGGTCGTTCTGCGTTCGACGGCCGCGGCGATGGGGACGATGCTCGCCGCTCTGATCGCCGGGACGATCCTGCCGCGTGTCGCCCCTTCCTGGGAGGCGCAGCGCTATCTCTTCGTGACCAACCTGCCGCTTCCGGACTACTACTCGGGTTCTCCGCCGCCCATTACGGGGATGACGCTGCCCTTCTCGGTCGTCGTCCTCGCTATCTGGGCGCTCGCCGCGGCGGGGGTCGCCTACGCCGTCTTCCTTCGCCGAGACGTTCTCGCGTGACGAGCTCCGGGCAGCGCCGAGATCCAATAGTCCGTGTTAGGCGGGCGCCGGCTGGCAGTCTCGCAACGCCTGGAAAAGCAAACCGACGTTGACCGGCTTCTGGAGGACCGCGCAGACGCCGGACTGCTCGATCCGACGGGTGTCCTCGTCGGCGATGATTCCGGTGAGCGCGATGACCGGGAACGGCACGCGTCCTTCCCGCTTCGTCATCAGCCGGAGCCACTCGGCGCCGTCGCCGTCGGGAAGCGTGATGTCGAGGATGAGCACGTCCGGGCGGGCGCGCCGCGCGGACTCCTCCGCCTCCGAGAGCGCGCCGGCCTCGGCGACCTCGTAGCCCTCCGACTCGAGAAGGCTCTTCAGTCCGTAGCGCGAGGAAGCATCGTCCTCGACGACGAGAACTCTCCTTCCCTTGCCCCTTTCGCCCTCGAGCGCTGCGCCGGCCGCCGAGGAGTCGGCAGGCACCTCCTCCGCCACGTCGTGGAGCTGCGGCAGCGTGAACGAGACCCGTGTCCCGATCGCCTCGCGGCTGTCGAAGATCAGGTCGCCGCCCATCAGCTCGACGAGCTGCTTCGAGATGGTCAGCCCGAGCCCTGTGCCGCGCGGCGCCTCACCATCACCGGTGCGGATCTGGCGGAACGGCTCGAAGACGGTGGCGACGAGGTGCGCCGGCACTCCGCCGCCGGAGTCCTCGACCTCGAAGGAGATGCTCTCCTGCCAGGGCGCCGCGCGGAGCACCACGCGCCCCTTCTGCGTGTACTTGACCGCGTTCGATAGCAGGTTGATCAGCACCCGGGCGACCTTTTCCCGATCGAGAACCGCCGCTTCAGGCAGGTCGGGAGCGATCTCGGTCTCCAGCGCGAGTCCCTTGGCGCGAGCCTGGGGCTCGAGCATGTCTGCAGTCTCCTCGAGCAGAGGACGCAGCGGGACGCGCTGGGGATGGAGATCGCGGTCCCCCGCCTCGAGCTTCGCGAGATCCAGGATGTTATTGATCATCCGGAGCAGGGTCTCCCCGCTCTCGCGGATCACCCGGATGTCGTGGAGCCGCCGCTCCTCGTCGGCCGGCGTCTTTCCCTCGCGCTCGATCAGATGCGAGAGCAGGATGATCGTATTCAGCGGAGTCCGGAGCTCGTGCGAGACGGTCGAGAGGAAGTCGGACTTGAGCCGATCGAGCTCGGCGAGCTTCTCGTATGCCTCCGAACGCTCGCGCGCCGCGCGTCCCTGCGTGCGGATGGCCCGGCCGACCCGAATCAGTGAACGTGCGCGGGCGACGAACTCCGTCGCGTCGAGCGGCTTGGCGATGAAGTCATCGGCTCCCGCCGCGAAGCCCTTCTCGCGGTCGATCTCGCCGGCGGTCATCAGCAGCACGGGAAGGTACTCGACGGAGCGGGAGACGAGGTCGGCGGTCAGGTCGTATCCCGAGTCGGCGCCGAGCATCACGTCCACGATCGCGAGGTCGATCGGGCGTTCCTGGGTGACGGCCTGGACCGCTTCCTCGCGCTTGCGCGCGACGATTACCTCGTGGCCCTCGTTCTCGAGGTCGTTCTTGATGAGCTGCGCCACCTCCTCGTGGTCGTCCACGACGAGAATGCGCGCGGAGTCGGAGACGGTCGCAGGCGCCGCCGGAGCCGGCACGGGCTCCGGAGTCGCCGATTCTTCGATCGGGCGGCGGAGACACGAACGGACGAGCGGCTCGAAAGTCTCTTCGTCGATCGGCTTCGCGATGAAGCCGTCGCAGCCGGCGGCGAGCGCCCGCTCGCGGTCGCCGTGCATCGCGTGCGCGGTCACGGCGACGACCGGGATCGACGCCGTCGCCGGGTCGTCCTTGATCTCACGCGCCGCCTCCCATCCCGAAACGACCGGCAGAGACAGATCCATCAGCACCAGGTCGGGCCGCTCGGCGCGGGCCTTATCGACGCCTGCGCGCCCGTCCGAAGCGGTCAGCACGTCGTGACCGGCCGCCTCGAGCAGCATCCGGATGAGAACGCGGATGTCGGGCGAGTCCTCGACGACCAGGATGCGGGCCATTTAACCCGGACTCCGCCTGGACCTCGTGCCGGAGCGCGGAAAATCGATCAGGAGATCGAGGAGCATCTCAGGTTCGGCGCATCTTCGAAAAGAACGGATCTCGTATCGGTGCGAGAAGAGGACCGCTAGGAGTCTGTCCGAGTATCTGTCGGTGGGGGACCTTGCGGTCCCCCACACCCCCTAGCCGGCAGAAAGCCCGTGCCGGGTGCGGGCCCATCAAGCCGTCTTCTCTTCCTCGACCGCGCGAATCACGTCGGCGACCAGCCGCGACGGATCGGACTTCCGGATTATCCGCTGCACGGAGCCGTTCAGCATCTCGCGGTCCCTCGGAGTGAGCTCTTTGGCCGTGACGATCACGACCGGCACCTGGCACAGCGCCGGATCTTCGCGCATCCGGCAGAGAACCTCGAATCCATCCGGCGGCCGCATCATCAGGTCGAGAAGCACCGCGCTCGGGGGATCCTGTGACATCGCTTCGAGCGCCTCGGCGCCGCCCTCGACGCTCTGCACACGGTAACCCGCGCTGACGAGTCCCTGGGTCAAGAGTTCCCGAACATCGGGGTCGTCGTCCACGACGAGCAGGTGCCCGCGCGACGCGAGGACTCCGGCGCGCGAGAGCGTTTCGAGCAACCGGGAGACGTCCACCGGCTTCACGAGGTAGTCGAATGCTCCGAGCGAGAGTCCAAACGCTCGGTTCTCGACGACCGAGAGGATGATGACCGGTATGTTGCGGGTCTCGGGCCGCTCTTTGAGGCTGCGGAGAGTCGCCCATCCGTCGAGACCCGGCATGAGGATATCGAGGAGAATCGCGTCGGGGGTCTCCGCGGACGCGATCTCGAGGGCTGTCGCTCCATCCTCGGCTTCGAAGATGTGCACTCCGATCGGCTGAAGCTCGTAGGCGAGCAGCCGGCGAACGCCTTCGTCGTCGTCGACGATGAGAACCGAGCGACGAGGGCGCGCCGAAACGGGCCAGGCGGCAGGCCCGGCGACCGGCGCGGCGGCCGGCTTCTCCGGGGGAACGTCCCGAGGAAAGACGACCGTGAACCGCGATCCTTTGCCGGGAGCGCTCACGACCGAGACGGTTCCCCCGAGGATGGAGGCGAGCTTCTTGACGATCGCGAGGCCGAGGCCCGTCCCGCCCCGGCCGCGGTGCTCGGGCGCTTCACCCTGACGGAACTCGTCGAAGATCGCCGCGTGCTCTTCCTCGGAGATGCCGATGCCCGTATCGGATACCACGATGGCCCACCGGTCCTCCTCCCGCGGCTCGAATCGGACGGTGATCGAGCCGCGCTCGGTGAACTTGAGCGCGTTGCCGACGAGGTTCGCGACGATCTGGAGGATCCGCGCCGGATCGGTCGTCAAGGTGGCGAGGCCCGGCGCGACTTCGGTTCGGAAGTTCAGACCCTTGTTCCGCGCCGCTTCCCGATAATCGGACTCGATTTGCAGGGCGAGCAGGGGAAGCGAGACCGCCTGCCGGTCGATTTCGACCTTCCCCGCCTCGATCTTGGAAATGTCGAGCACGTCGTTGATCAGGCCGAGGAGCAGCTTCGCGTTCCGCTGAACGCGCTCGAGGCTTTCCCGTTGTTGCGCGTTCAGGTTCCCCTGGCCGCCTTTGAGCAGCGCGCCGGTGAATCCCAGGATGACCGTCATCGGAGTGCGGAGCTCGTGCGAGACGGACGCGAGGAAACGGTCCTTCAACGCCGAGGCGCGCTGGAGCTCGAGGTTCGTCCGCGCGATCCGGCTGCGCTGCTCCTCGAGGAGCTCGTTCTGCTCGGCGAGACGGCGGGTCTGTTCCGCGACGCGCTCGTTCGCAGAGGCGTTCGCCAGCGCGACTGCGAGGCTCGGCGCGATCGCGGAGAGAACGTTGCGTGCGTTCGCCGTGAACGGCTTCGCGGCTCCGAGCGCGAGCACGCCGACGACATGGTCGAAGTAGATCAGCGGGATGTGCGCGCTCTCCCGCGGAAGGATCCGGCCGTCGAAGACATTGATCGTCGGCGTCTGCGAACCGACTGACACGAAGATCGGCCTCTTCTCCGCGGCCGCACGCCGCGCCTCGTCTCGACCGACTGCCTCTTCCGGTCCCGGAGTCCAGCCGACCGCCTCGCTCGGGACAAACCTGCCGTCCGGCTCCGGCAGGTAGAGCACGGCCGCCGCGGCGCCGGACACGTCGAGAACGGTCTCGAGAACGCGGGAGCCGAAACCCTTCAGGTCGTTGACGGTCGCGGCGGCGGCGAGCACCGCGTTGACCGAGGTCTGGATATCGCGCTCTCCGAGCGCGCGCGCGCGGTCCACGTAGAGCGCTGCCGCGCGGTTGAACTGCCGACCGAGCTCTCCGATCTCGTCTCCCGAGGCATCGGAGAGCCGCGGCGGCTCCCGGTCCGAAGCGAGGGCCGACAGGGCACGTGTGGCGGAAACGGCGGGCGAGAGGATCCGTCGGTCGACGTCGGTCAACAGCCAGAGAAAGCCGGCGATGATCAGCCCGACGAGGATGACGAGCGCCGCCGTTGCGGAGTCGCGCGCGCCCTGCAACCGTCCCTCGGCGATCACTTCGCTCCCGCCGAATCGGCTCTCGAGCTCGAGAAGGACCTCTCGCAGCGCCGCCGCTGCCGGCTGGACGACGTCGTCCCGCTCTCTCCGCGCCGCGGAAGGACTTCCGGGAGCCCAGCGGGCGATCGCGCGATCGGCGGCCTTCGAGTAGATCTCCTCCGCGGCTTCGGCCTGTTCGAGCGATCCGCGCGAGCTCTCCGTCAGGATCCGCCTCCGGATCGCCGCGAGCGCGGCGCGGATCGTCGTCAGACCGGCGTGATGGCGCGAGAGATCGTAGCCCTGACCCTCCTGTGTGTATCGATCGAGGGCGTCCTCTGCCTCCGCGAGCGCGTTCTTCGCGTCGCCGACGCGCTCGCGAAGATCGGTCGTGCGCTGGATGTCGCGGGTGACGTCGTAGAGCGTCAGGACCTGAATGACCGCGTAGTAGAGCCACGCCGCGATGATCGCGAGACCCACGAACGCGGAGACCTTCAGCCGCGTCTTGAGGGAAGAGCGCGCGACCGCCATCGGCCGCAGTGGCTGGGAGGAGGGGTCTTCGGGGTCGTTCCGTTTTGACATACGATGCGGTGGCTCCGCTGAAAGCACTGGTTGTAGCACAAAGGACACCCGGTTGAGTCGCGCCCCGATCCTCTCGAGAGACACCGCGCGGAGGCAGTTTTTCCGCACGTTTCTCCACGATGTTGCGACACCGCTGTCCGCGGTCTCGTTGCATCTGGAAGGGGCGATCCGCCGCCTCGCGCGCGGCGACAATCCGGCAGAATCGCTCGACGTCGCGCGGACGGAGCTCGGCCGCGTCTTCGAGCTTTTCGAAGATGGACGAGAGCTGCTGCTGTCCGAGCCGAGGGACGCCGAGAACTTCGCGTTCGACGAGTGGGTCGAGGCCGCGGTCCGCGCGGTCGGGGGCGACGGAATCGGAGTAGAAGGTTCGACCGGCGGCCGGATCGAGGGCGATCGCGAGAAACTCGCCGAGGCGCTCTCCTCGCTTCTCATCAACGCACTCGAGCACGCATCTTCCGCGCCGGTCCGGGTATTCCGCGAGCGCGACGGCAATCGCCTCCAGGTCCGGATCGAGAACGTGGGTCGGCTTCCCGGCGACGATCCGGAGAAACTGTTCGCGCCGCGAGCGGCGGGCGCCGGCAAGAAGTGGGGAATGGGACTCGCGCGCGCGCGGTTGTTCGCCGCCGATGCCGGAGGTTCCGTGCAACTCTGTCAGAATGGCGACAGAGTTTCCGCCGTCCTGACTCTGCCGGAGGAGCCGAGTTGAAGGTTCTGATCGTCGAAGACGACCTGGCGACCCGCAAAGGCCTCGAGGAGTCGGTCAAAGACCTCGGCGGCGAGACGCGCTCCGTGGGAACGGTGAAGGAAGCTTCGCGCGCGCTCGAGGAGTTCGATCCGCGCCTCCTCGTCGTCGACATCCACCTTCCCGACGGGGATGGGATCGATATCCTGCGCGCGGCGCGGGAGACGGACCCCGACCGCGAAGGAATCGTGATCACGGGGCAGGGCTCGATCGACAACGCGATCGAAGCTCTCCGGGCAGGCGCGGTGGACTACCTCTTGAAACCCCTGCGGCCGGCGCAGCTCGAAGTCGTGTTCAACCGGTTGGCGGACCGCCGGCGCCTCGAATCGGAAGTCGAGACTCTGCGGGCCGAGCTGCAGGAGACCGGGCGGCTCGGGGACCTCGTCGGCCGTTCACCGATCATGACGGCGATCTTCGACGTGATCCGGCGCGTCGCGAAGTCGAACGCGCCTGTCCTCATCACCGGCGCTTCCGGAACCGGCAAGGAGGTCGCCGCGCGAACGATCCACCGTCTTTCCCGGCGCGCCGCGAAGCCGTTCGTGGCCTTCAACTGCGGCGCCATCTCACCGACGCTGATCGAGAGCGAGCTCTTTGGCCACGAGCGGGGCTCCTTCACGGGCGCCGACAAGCGCCGCGTCGGCTACTTCGAGGAAGCGGCCGGAGGGACTCTCTTTCTCGACGAGATCACGGAGATGGGATCCGAGCTCCAGGTGAAGCTGCTCCGCGTGCTCGAAGACCGGACCCTTCGCCGCGTCGGAGGTTCCCAGGAGATCAAGGTCGACGTGCGGTTGATCTCCGCGACGAACCGCGATCCGCACGATGCGATCAAGAAGAAGATGCTTCGGGAAGACCTGTTCTATCGACTGAACGTGTTTCCGATCGCGCTTCCCACGCTCGCCGAACGTCGGGACGACATTCCGCTGCTCGCCGAGCACTTCCGCAAGGTGATCGAGGAACAGGAACGCGCCGGAGTTGCCGGCTGGGATTCGAAGGCGCTGGAGCTCCTTCAGCTCTACGCCTGGCCGGGCAACGTCCGAGAGCTTCGCAACATCGTACATCGCGCCTATGTCATGACCGAAGGGAAGACGATACGCCCCGACGTCGTGCTGGCCCTCCTGCCCCGCGTCGGCCGTATTCCGACCACCGGAACGCCGAAAAAAAAGGCGAAGGTCAGACAGAAGGCGACCGCGGCAGCGGCGATCCGCAAAAGATAGTCGCCGTTCTTACGACAGCTTTATCCACTTGTTGTAAACTGCCCGGCGCTTTCGAACCGATAGATCGTGACGAACTTGATAGTGAGGTAAATGCGAACGATGAAGATGACACCTGACGAGTCGTACTATGTGCTCCAGACGCTGATTTCTCAGAGAAGAATCCGGGAGAGCCAGGTCCGCGCGGTGCTGAACGGCCGCGCGAAAGAGATTGCCGAGCTCCGCCAGCGCCTCGCGACCCTCGAAGGAATGAAGGGCCGCGCGGCCCGTCGCGACGGCCGGAGGGCAGGCGCGAATCGTCGTCCGGCGAGACGGCGTCCGGTCGCGATCTCACCGAAGGTCCGGGCCCTCCGACGACTTCAGGGGAAGTACATGGGATACGTTCGGAGACTCAAGCCCGCCGAAAAGGCCCGCGTCCGAGCGGTTCGGGAAAAGCAAGGGATGCCGGCCGCGATTCAGCTGGCGGCTTCCCTCGCCACCAGGTCCTCCTGATCCAACGCCGGTGTCCCGCGAATCCGAAGGGAAGTAGCCTGGCGTAACTTTAACTAGGGAAGGTCAGGAAAGACTTTTTTTAGGGAGGGTCAGGAAAGACTTTTTTTAGGGAAGGTCAGAAATCTCCGACCGTTCTGGTATTTCGCTCATGGCCGATCGTAAGACTGACCCGCCTGTCGCAGGAGACCGAGCTTCCCGCTCGAGCTCGAGCGACTCCAGCAAATCGCAGAAGCGACTGAGGCCCGAGCAGTACGAGCTCAAGGTCCGCTGGGAAACCGCACGCCAGGTCCTGGAGGTGACCCCGACCGGAGTTCGATTCGATTTCAGCACGCCGCTCAAAGTCGGAACGCGTTATCCGGTGAGCCTGAAAGCCCCGGGCGTGTCCTTTTCGACGACGATCGAAGTATCGCGCTGCCAATTGACGGTCGACTCGGCAACGGGAAGATTCTTTCGAGTGACCGGGAGGTTCTATCCCTACGTCGAGTGAGCCTCGACAAATAGTCTGTCCGAGAATCTCAGCGGGGGACCTTGCGGTCCCCCGAGCCCCCTAGGGACACGGGACGAGAGCTGAACAGGGGTGTGTCCGAGTAATCTCTTATCGGGGGACCTTGCGGTCCACCGAACCCCCTAAGCCGGTCCTTTGGCCCCTGTTCCCTGTCCCGTGTTCCGGAATCCATAGGCCACATGCCACGCCGACACGCGCACCTCGCGGTCGTGTGTGAAGCCCTCTTTGGCGAAGCCTTTGACGAGGTCCGGGAGTTCCAGCCGATGAACAGCGGGCGTCGAGGGGCCGCGCACCTTTTTGAGCGCCGTCACGACCCACAGAGATCCACCCGTTTCGAGGCGCTTAATCGCACGGTCGAATATCGAACGCGAACCGGCGCGATCCTCCCTCCAGACGAGTACGGCATCGAAGGTCTCCTTGACGGACCGAATTGCCTCGCCGCTCGCCGTGCGGGTCGTCTTTTCGCCGGGGCGCGCGCTCTCGACGAGAGTGACGAGCTCCTCCGGCGGGTCGACCAGAAGGACGCGGTCCGGCTCGGCGAGGGAGAGACGCGCGACGAGCTCTGCGGGATTCTTGAGGAGCGCCATTCCGGGCGACTCAGAGCTCGAGACCTAACCTAGAAACCTAGAAAAGTGTCCGAGTCTTTGTCGGGGTTCCGGACCTTCAAAAATTGGCACGAGCTTCGCTGTGGATTCGCTGCGGAGTTGTCGGGCCGCCTCCGGCGGCTCGATCGAAGAGGAGGGGACGACATCATGCTGTGGACCATTTTCCTCATCCTGCTGATTCTCTGGCTTCTGGGTTTGATCTCGGGCTACACGCTCGGC
>DASWIB010000286.1:0-3458 GCA_036397915.1 Thermoanaerobaculia bacterium
GATTGCCGCGTCGAGTCTCGCGAGCCTCGACCTGACCACCGGGGCGTTTCCGTCGCGCTACGGCGACCGCATGGGCGGGATCCTCGACCTTTCGACGATCACGCCTTCGAGGTCGCGGCGGTTCCTCCTCTCTTTGAGCATTCTGAACGCGCAGATCGAGGGCAGCGGCACGATGGGCGACCAGGCGTCGTGGCTCGCCTCGGTCCGCCGCGGCAACACGGACCTCGCCGGGCGCCTCTTCGGCCAGGAAGACCCGAGCTTCTGGGACGTCTTCGGCAAGCTGGACTATCGGCCGACGTCGAGACAGTCCGTGCGGTTGAACCTTCTCCATTCGTCGGACGAGCTCGACTTCGTCGAGGAAGAGGACGAGGAGCTCACCCGCTTCGACACGGACTATACGAGCTCCTACGCGTGGCTCACGCACCAGGCGGTCGCGAGCGATCGGCTCTTCGTGGACACCGCTCTGTCCGCGAGCCGGATCGACCGTGATCGCCGCGGCCAGGAGGACGAAGAGGAAAAGCAGCTCGACGTTCGGGACGAGAGAGAGCTTGAAGTGACGGGTCTCTCGCAGTCGTGGAATCTCCAGGCGGGCGCGCGACACTTCCTGAAGGTGGGGTTGGAAGTGCGGCGCTTCCAGGCCGACTACGACTACTCGAGCTTCCGCGCTTTCACGAGCCCCCTCGTGGAACTGCGGTCCGAGCCCCGCGACGGCGTCTTCGACTTCCGGGATCGGTCGAAAGACGACTACCTGGGCGCCTATTTCTCCGACCGCTTTGCTGCTCTCGAGCCCCTCACTCTCGAGCTGGGTGTCCGTTACGACCGGCACACGTTGACCGACGACAGCCTCTGGAGCCCACGGGTGAATCTCGCCTGGAGGCTCGCCAGATCGAGCGTGGCCCGCGTCGGATGGGGCCACTACTACCAGAGCCAGCGCGCCTACGAGCTCGCGGTGGAGGACGCGGATACGATCTTCTATCCGGCGGAGAGATCCGAGCACTGGGTGGCGGGGTTCGAGCACCGGTTCGACGGCAAGGCGTCGAATCCGCTGGCGGCTCTGCGGGCGGAGGTCTACCGTCGGCGGGTCACCGATCCACGCCCCCGCTACGAGAACCTCCTCGAGCCATTCCAGCCTCTCCCCGAGGGCGCCTTCGACCGCCATCGGATCGAGCCCGAGGGCGCCGTCGCGCAGGGCGTCGAGCTGTTCCTTCAGGGAAGGGCCGGGAGCCGGCTGGACTGGTGGGTCAACTACGGCCGGGCGGAGACCCGGGACGAGATCGACGGAGCGGATGTGCCGCGCCAGATCGAACAGCGCGACACCGTCAACGTCGACGTCAACTACCATCTCGGCCGCAACTGGGACGTGAACTTCGCCTGGCGTTACCACACCGGGTGGCGGATCACGCCGGTTTCCCTCGAGGAGGCCGACGGCGGGCCAGGGGGTTCGGGGGACCGCGGGGTCCCCCGCTATGATTACTCGGAAAGACTCCTCGTGCCGGTCCTCGGGCCGTTGAACAGCGACCGATTACCCGACTACCACCGCCTCGATCTCCGGGTGAGCCGGAAGTGGCCGACGAAGTCCGGGTCTTTGACCGTCTTCGTCGACGCGCAGAACGTGTACAACCGAAAAAACGTGGCCGGCTACGACCTGGAGATCGACGAGGAGACCGGCGAGATCATCGCCAGCGAGGAGCGCTGGCCCGGGTTCTTCGCGTCGGCAGGGGTTTCCTTGGAGTTCTGAAAGGGCTACTTCCGCAGACTCACGAGCGCCCTTTCCTGGGAATGAAGACCAAGAGAGTCCCGTCCGAGACGCGATGGCCGAGGCCGGCGCTCGAAAGAACGACGCCGATCGCGTCGGCCGGAGTCAGGTGAGCGACCGACCCGTGCAGCACGACGGACTCAGCGGCGGCGGCGGTTTCCTGGTCGGCGAACTCGACCCGCCATCCGGTCTCGCGGGAAATCCAGCCGAGGAACGTCCGTACTTTCACGCCTTCGATGTCGGGGATGGGAGCGCTTTCGAGGACCCAGTCCCAGTCGGGTCCGTAGAGGGCGATCGGACTGCGGACGAGGCCGCCGTCGCCGCGGACGACGAGCTCTTCGCCGACGCCGGTCAGGACCTCCTCGCGCCCGCGGGCCAGCCGCACTCTCCCCTCTCTCACCCTCAGCCGCGCCGTTCCTCCCTCACCGTCCGTGAGCACCTCGAATTGAGTTCCGACACCCTCGAAGTCACCTGCCGGCGTGCGGACTGCGACTTCTTCGCGGCGACCCGCATCGGCGCCGGTATCGACGTAGACCGCGCCGCGCCCGAGCTCCACCACCGTCGGCGACGCGAGTCGGACTCTCGTCCCGGCGTCGAGGCGAACAGAAGCTCCGCCGGCCATGCGCAGGGCGATGCGGCCCGGCTTGTCGGACCCTGTCCCGGTCTCGAGCTCCGATCCGGCGGGCAGCGGGTGCCCGATCTCCCAGTGCGCGACTCCGCTCGAGCGCTCGACCGACGCGACCGCGGCGGCGAAAGCCGGAGGTCGCGTGCGACCCCACCAGAGGAGTCCCGCCGCGGCGAGGAGAGCGGCCGCAGCCACCGCCATCCAGGGGCGGAACCGTCTCGGGGAAATACTGCGGACGCCGTACCTCCGCCGCCATTCCGCGCGCGCCGTCTCCTTGAGCGACTCGATCTCGTCTTTCGGGAGCGCGGGCCGGGGCCCGGCTTCCTGGAGCAGCCGGCGCAGGGTCTCTTCCTCGCGAGTCGTCTCCGCTTCACTCATTGCGCGACCCCTCGTTCCGGGGATGTGCCGATCGACTCCCCGGTGTCGTGGACGTTCGTCAGGTGCTCGTACGCGTCACGGAACGCTCTGCGCGCGCGCGAAAGGAGCGACTCCGCGGCCTTGTAGGTCAGCTCGAGGCGGCGCGCGATCTCCTCGACGGCGAGGCCCTCGAGATATCTCCACTCGACTGCTCGGGCGTAGCCCGGCGGGAGCCGGTCGAGCGCCGCGTGCACCAGTTCCGCCGCTTCCAGTCGTCCCGATCTCGAGACGGTCTCGGCGATCCCCTCGTCCAGCTCGACCTCACGCGGGCGTCGCCCCGCTCGCCGGTAGTGCGCGGCGATCTCGTTCGCGCAACAGGCGCACATCCAGGTGAAGAACGACGCCTCCGCGCGCCAACTCCCGAGGCTCTCGATGACCTTGCACAATGTCGACTGCACGATCTCCTGCGTCAGCTCCCGGTCCTCGTGAAGGCGCCGCCGCGCGAAGCGGTACAGACCCGGGATGTAGCACTCCGCGAACGTTTCGAAGGCGCTCTCCTCGCCGGCCCGCATGCGGTCCACGAGCCGGCGCTCCTCCGCGGTCGATCGCGGCGAGGCGCGCCCGTCGGGACCCATCAGGCCTGCATTCCAATCATCGCGAGCGGTCTCTCGCGTCTCTTTCTTTGGATGCCGCGGCCGGCCAGATCCTTCGCGCGTCGGC
>DASWIB010000287.1:0-17235 GCA_036397915.1 Thermoanaerobaculia bacterium
GGAGCAGGCCGTGACCTCCGTCGGTTGGGTCACGGTGGCACGCGCGGCATCGGAGGTCACCGGATGGGACCTGGAGACGATCGGCGCCTGCGCCACCGCGATCGGCGACCTCGGCGAGGCCGTCGGGTTGCTCCTGACGGAGGAGCCTCTGCCGGAGGCCGGAGGGACCGAAAGGTCCCCCGCCGGGACCGCCATGACGATCCTCGAAGTCGACTCACGGGTGCGCGAGCTCTCGCGTGAGCGCAAGGCCGCCGGCAAACAGGCCGCGGTCGAAACGATGCTCCGGCGGTCCGCGCCGGTCGAGGGGAAGTACCTCTTGAAGACGTTCTCCGGCGGGCTGCGGATCGGCGCGGACGTGACGACCGTCGAGGAGGCGATCGCGCAGGCGTTCGGCGCGGACCGGGAGGCGGTCGCGCGGGCGCGGCGCGACTGCGGAGACATCGGGGAGACGGCTGTCGCGGCGCGGGACGGGCGGCTCCAGGACATTCGCTTTCGTCTCTTCCATCCGATCGGTTTCATGCTCGCGACCCCGATCGAGGTCGCCGACGAGGTCGCGGGGGAGCTCCCGCTCCTCGCCGTCGAGGACAAGTACGACGGGATCCGGGCGCACGCTCACAAGTCGGGAAGCCGTGTGGCGCTCTTCTCCCGCACGCTCGACGACGTCACCGAGCAGTTCCCGGAAGTCGCCACGTCGCTCGCGAAACTCCCCGGCTCTTTTCTCCTGGACGGAGAGGTCCTCGCGTGGAGGGAAGGACGGCCGGACTCGTTCTTCCGTCTTCAGCGGCGGCTCGGGCGCAAGGCTCCGGCGCCGGAAGTTCTGGCGGAATTTCCGGTCGCCTTCGTGGCCTACGACTGCCTCGCCCGGGACGGCCGGCCGCTCTTCGAGGAGGAGTGGAGTACCAGGCGGAAGGAGCTCGAGTCGATCTCGCCCGACGGCGAGCTCCTCGTCTCGCCGGTGTTCCGTGCGGAGACCCCCGCGGAGCTCGACCGGCTCTTTGACGAGGCCCGCGAGCGCGGGAACGAAGGGCTGATGCTGAAGCGGCGCGAGTCGACCTATCAGGCGGGCAAGCGCGGGCGCGCCTGGCGCAAGTACAAGAAGGCGCTCGCGACCTTGGACGTCGTCGTCACGGCCGTCCAGCAGGGCAACGGCAAGCGAGCCGGATTGCTCTCCGACTACACATTCGCGGTGCGCGACGGAGACCGCTTCGTGAACATCGGCAAGGCGTACTCGGGCTTGACCGACGAAGAGATCCGCCGGATGGGAACGCAATTCCGCAAGATCACGACCGCGCGGTACGGACCGGTGCGGGCGGTCGAACCGCAAGTCGTGCTGGAGGTCTCCTTCGACTCGATCCAGAAGAGCTCGCGCCACAAGTCGGGGTTCGCTCTTCGTTTCCCGCGGATCGTGCGCCTGCGGCCCGACAAGCGGCCGGAAGAAGTAGACACGCTGGAGACGGTGGCCGAGCTCTACTCGAGACTCGTGGGGCGCCCGGGCTGACCGGCTCCACGAGGAAACGACTCCCGAGAGAGCTTTCCGAGCCCTATCCCAGAGAGCGACACAGCCCCATAAAAGGCGGCCCCGACTCAAATGGTCGGGGCCGGGAAGGAAGGTATCGCGTGCTGCCCAAGAAAACAGGGTCGTTCTGAAAAACATTTCACGCTCTAAGTTACTGAGGGCGAATAACTTGCTTCTGGTGACAGCCTGGGAGGTAATCGCACCGTTCCCTGCCGCAGCGCTACTGCCCGACGTCCGGATATCGTCGCCTCACGATATTTTCTTTATCGTGATACGATATTGCGCGAATGAGATTTTGAAGCGAGGTCAAAATGGCGACGAAAACCAACGGCATGCCGCGCTCCTTCTCGAAGCGGCTGATGAGGCGTGGCGCGGAGAAGCGCGACCCTGTGATCGTGACGTTCGACCGCAACGGAAAGCCGAATCGCGTTTTCGGCCATGCCGAATTCCACAAGATGATGGAGCTCCCTCATCGCGTCAAACCCTGGGAGCGTCGCAAAGCGAAGAAGGAAGTGCCGGATCCGTTGGGAGCGGTCGATGCCAAGCCGCCTGCAGGGCTGTCCCGCCGAGACTTATACGAAGATGAAGATTGAGTTCGGATGACCGCAGCCCTTCTCGACACCAACGTCCTCATATATGCCGCCTATCGCGACTCTCCTTTTTATGAGCCCGCGGCAGCCCTGGTCGAACGTGGCCTGAATGAGCGCGGCCTCTACTGCATCGCGCCCCAGAATCTCGTCGAGTTTGCCGCGGTTGTCACCCGGCAAAGGCGAGGTGACCAACCGCTGCCCAGCGATGAAGTACATCGCATCACCGACCTGCTCTACCGTTCCCGTACTCTCGCGAAAATCTACCCGCGTCGGGGTACCGTTGCACGGGCAATGAGAGAGGGAACGCGGCTCGGGAACAGTGGAGCGGTCTGGTACGACTTGTTCCTCGCGCTGACCATGCGTGACGCGGGGGTACGAGTCATCATCTCGGAGAACGTCTCCGACTTCGAGCAGTTCCCGTTCATCGTCGCGCGGCGTATTGCCGAATACTCTGGCTGACGCGAACGCCTCTGGACGGCGGTCCCGCTATCGGCCGACGATCTGATAGCGCGCCGGCGGAAGAGTCTCGTCAGCGATGATCTCGACCTTGACGCCGCGCTCCTTTTCGACGTCCGAGAGGAGATCCGGTTCCTCCTCCGCCAGGAACCTCGCCAGCGCCGGCCGCACCCGCACCTTCACCGTCTCCCCGGCCACGACGAGAACCGGCACGGCCAGAAGCGCGCGCCGCAGCTCCAGGGCGACAGTGAGATGGGTCTTGACCCGGCCGCTTCCTCCGCAATCCGGGCACCAGCGAGTCAGGAGCTTCTCCAGGTTCCCACGCGAGCGCTGCCGCGTGATCTCGATCAACCCGAACTCCGATACCGGCAGCATCCGGAAGCGCGCGCGGTCTTTCGCGAGCTCTGCCTCGAAGCGCTCGAATACCTCATGGCGGTGGGCCGGGTCCAGCATGTCGATGAAGTCGACTACGAGAAGGCCCCCGAGGTCCCGCAGTCGGATCTGGCGCGCGACCTCGGGGATTGCCTCGAGATTGGTCTCGAATACCGTTTCCTCGAGGTCTTCCTTCCCGACGTACCTGCCGGTGTTGACGTCGATGGCGACCAGCGCCTCCGTCTGGTGGATCACGATCGAGCCTCCGGAGGGCAGCGGGACGCGGCTCTTCAATGCATTCTCGATCTCTGCCTCGACGCCGAACCTCTCGAAGAGCGGTTCGGGACCACGATCGAGCTCGAGGCGGTGGAGGAGCGACGGCGCAACCTGGCCGAGGAATTCGGCGAGACGGCCATGCGTCCCATCCTCGTCGACGCGGATCGCGGCGAAATCGCTCGTCACCAGGTCGCGGACCGATCGCAACGCGAGATCGAGCTCGCGATGCAACACGGCCGGCCCCGACGAGCTTCCGGCCTTCCTCTCGATCCGGGCGGAGAGCTCGGCCAGGTAGCCGTGGTCGGCCGCGAATTCCTCGATCGAGCCCCCTGCCGCGGCGGTCCGCGCGATCAATCCTCCATCGCTCGAAAGAGACTCGAGAAGCTGACGAAGCCGCTCCCGCTCCGCCTCGTCGGTGATCCGTCGGGAGACCCCGATCTCCCGCACGCCGGGCAGATAGACGAGCGTGCGCCCGGGCAACGAGAGGTTGGCGGTCACGCGCGGGCCCTTGCCGGCCAGCGGATCTTTCGTGACCTGGACGACGAGCTCCTGTCCTTCCTTCACGAGGTCGTCGATCCGGGGGCGGTCACCGCGCTCGCCGCGTTCCTCACGCGTGTCGTCGTCGCCCTCGGACTCGAGGTCCACAGGGCGCGGCAGTACGTCCTCGACGTAGAGAAACGCGTCCCGCTCGAGCCCGATCGAGACGAATGCCGCCTGCATCCCCGGAAGAACGCGATGGACCCGCCCGAGGTAGACGTTTCCGACGAGCGCCTGCCGGTCCCGGCGCTCGTGCAGCACTTCGACCGTCCGGCCGTCTTCGAGCAGGGCGACCCGGGTCTCCGGAGGCGTGGCGTTGACGAGAAGCTCTTTTCTCACCGGCGGGGGTAGGGGGTGCGGGGGACCGCAAGGTCTCCCGCCGACAAGTACTCAAGAGTCTCATCGGTTCGGGGGACCGCAAGGTCCCCCGCAAAAAGATTACTCGGACACATTCCTAGCCTCGGGGTCGGCGGTTCTCCCGTCAAGCGTTGGCGAAGCGGCGGTATTCGACGGCGAGGATCAGGCCGACTCCGAGAAACGACGTCGCGACAGAAGAACCTCCGTAGGAAACGAGCGGGAGCGGGATGCCGGTGGTCGGCAGCAACCCGATCATCATCGAAGCGTTGACGACGACGGAGAAGAAGAGCATCGAGGCGATCGCGAGAATCAGGAAGGCCCCGCCCCGATCGCGCGCCACGCGGGCGAGAGTGAGCGCGCGCAGCAACAAGATGGCGAAGAGAGCGAGAACGAGACACACGCCGAGGAACCCCCATTCCTCCGCGATCACGGCGAATATGAAATCCGTGTGCTGGACCGGCAGGAAACGCAGCTGGCTCTGCGTGCCGGCCCGGAATCCCTTTCCCGCGAATCCGCCGGAGCCAACGGCGATCTTCGACTGGCGGACCTGGTAGCCGGAGCCCAGGACGTCCGACTCCGGGTTCAGGTACGTCCCGATCCGCTGCTTCTGGTAGTCGGCGAGCACGAACCAGCCGACACCAGCGAGCAGCGCCACGACGACGAAGATCGCTACCCAGGCGCGCACCGGAATGCCTCCGAAGAAGAGCGCCATGCCGAGGAGAGGGAGGAAGGTCGCCGCCAGCCCCGCGTCCGGCTGGAGGAAAACGAGCAGGAACGGCACGGCGACGATCACACCGACTTTCAGGAACGTCGCGGCCCTCATTCTGGCATCGTCTTCGTTCTCGAAAACATAAGCGAGGAGGAGCGCGGCCGCGACCTTGGCGAGCTCCGCGGGCTGGAACTGGAATCCCGCGATTCGGATCCACGACTTGACGTTCGCGATCCTTTCGCCGAAGAAGAGGAGATACACGAGGGGAACGAGAGTGACGCCGTAGATGACGAAGGAGAACTTCAGCAAGACCCGGTAGTCGAAGAGGACCGCGGCGACGAGCGCGCCGAGACCGACGAGCACCCAGATTGCCTGGCGGGTGGCAAGCCCCTGGAAACGGCCGCCCTGGGTGGTCGAGGAAACGAAGAGGATTCCCAGGATCGCGAGCGCGATCGCGCTGAAGAGGATGGCGACGTCCAGCCGCCGCGGAACCGGGAGGAGGCTCCGAATCACTCGGTGGCCTCCCGGGCGCGGAACGAAACGGCCGGTATCGGCGACGACGCCCGGACGAATCCGGGCTCTCCCGGCCGTGGCGCGACCTCGACCCCGAAGTACTTCGCGAGAAGCAATCTCGCGATCGGCGCCGCCGCGCTCGAGCCGTGACCTCCGTGCTCGACGAAGACGACCACCACGATCTTCGGGTCCTCGCGCGGTGCGAACGCGGTGAACCAGGCGTGATCCTCGAGCCGGCTCCGGTCCACTCCCGCGCGCGGCACCGCATCGCGGCGCGCGACCTGCACCGTGCCGGTCTTGCCGGCGGCCTCGATGCCCGGCACTCGCGAGCCGAAGGCGGTTCCTCCGGGCTCGTTCAGGACCGCCCACATCCCGTCCTTCACGATCGCGAGGAGCCGCGGATCGATCGCGAGCGATTGCCGCACCTGCGCGCGATAACGCAGGCGCACTCCGGTCCTCGGGTCCTGAGAGGCATAGAAGAGGTGAGGGGTTGGTAGACGCCCGCCTTCGACGAGCGCCGAGACGGCGCGCGCGATCTGCATCGACGTCATGAGCACCGGACCCTGTCCGATCGAGACCGAAATCGTCTCGCTCGGATACCATCGCGAGCCGCGCCGGGTGCGCGCCCATTCCTCGGAGGGAATGAGGCCCGGCTTCTCGTGCGCGAGATCGACGCCCGTCGGCTCACCGAAGCCGAACGCGCGGGCAATCTCCGCGATCCGGTCGACGCCGAGCCGGCGCCCCAGGTTGTAGAAGTAGACGTCGCACGACAGCTTGATCGCGTTGCGCAGGTTCACCCATCCGTGACCGCCCTTTCGGTGACACCGAAACGTGCGGCCGTAGAAGACGGCGTGCCCTGGACAGAACACTCGCGCGTCCGGGTCGACCCACCCCCGCGCGGCCGCGCCGTAGGCGAGGAAGATCTTGAAAACCGAGCCGGGCGAGTATGTGTTCTGGATCGCGCGGTTCTGAAGCGGGTGGCGTTCGTCGGAGAGCAGGCTCGACCACTCCTCGGGTGTGACGCGTCGCGTGAACCAGTTCGGGTCGTAGGAGGGGGAGGAGACGAGCGCGAGGATCTCGCCCGTCTTCGGGTCGAGCGCCACTGCCGAGCCCACCTTCTCGGCAAAGCATTCTTCGGCGAGCTGCTGGAGGTCGCGGTCGAGCGTCAAGAAGAGGTTCTGACCGGGGCGCGACTCGACCCGGTTTTCCTCGGCGATCTCACGAGCGTGCGTGTCCACGATGACGCGCCGCTCGCCGTTCGTGCCGCCGAGGAGCTTCTCGTACGAGCTCTCGATCCCCTTCTGGCCGATCCAATCGCCGAGCGTGTACGCATTGGCCGAGCGGCGAATCTGGTCCGGCGTGGCTTCCGCGAGATAACCGAGCACGTGGGCGGCCGAGCCTCCCAACTTGTAGAGGC
Organism: Thermoanaerobaculia bacterium; assembly: GCA_036397915.1. Taxonomy (GTDB): domain Bacteria; phylum Acidobacteriota; class Thermoanaerobaculia; order UBA5066; family Gp7-AA6; genus Gp7-AA6. Next base: position 6,744 of record DASWIB010000287.1, read on the forward strand.
GGCGCTGGGAGACGGCGATCGCGAACTCGGGGTGCTCGGGGGCACGCGCCTCCACGGCGGCGACCTCTTCGAGACTTAAGTTTTCGGCGATCGGGATCGGCACGAACTCGGGGTAGCGGCGGGCCCGCGTCAGCCGCGCGCGGACCTGGTCGAGCGGGAGCCCGAGCAGCTGCACCGCGAAATCGACCGAGGCGCTGAGGTCCTTCGCTTCGCGCCGGTAGAGCTTCAGAGAGTAGGCGGGCTCGTTCTCGACGAGGACCGATCCATTCCGATCGAGCACGTATCCGCGCGGCGCGGTCAGCTTCACCGAGCGGATGCGGTTGTTCTCGGAGAGCTCGAAGTAATAGTCGCCGCGGACGATCTGGACGTACCAGTACGAGATCGCAAGAACGGCAAATATCGCACCGACGGCGATGCGCGCGATCTCGATGCGTGCCGAGAGCTCTCTTCGAGTCTCTCGGACCCTCAGCATGACGCGGTCTCCGGCCGCGCTCTCATCGCAATCTCCGCTGCCGCCGCTTCTCGCGCCATTCGCGCCACGGGAAGCTCCAGGCCGCTTCGAGAGCTCCGGCGGTCGCACCGGTCGCCACCGCCCGCCACAACGCATCCGGGGTGCCGAGGACGATCGGCGAGTTCAGGAGAAGGAATCGCAGGACGGCCACGATCGCATCGTTCGCGAGAGAGCACAGAGCGATGACGCCGCCGACCGCGAGCGCCCCGCCGAAGATGATCCTCACCGACGCGAAAGCGAGCAAATAGCCGATCGCCGCCTTCGCGAACGCGTTCAGACCGAGCAGGTTTTCCGTCAGCGCGTCTTCGAGGAACCCCGCCGCCGCTCCCGTCAGGACGGCGCGGCCGGAGCCTCCCCACCGGGCGACGACTGCCGTCCCCACGAGCAGCCAGTCGACCGGCCAGGCGCCCCGGAACTTCGACCCGCCGAAGAAAAACTCGAGAGCCGTCGCCCCGGCGAGGACGAGAGCGATCGGCCCGAGCTTCACCGCGCGGCACTCGTCCCTTCCGCCGGTCGCGCCGGGAACGGCGCGAGCACCAGCACGTCGGTGAGACGCGAAAAAGGCGCCGTCGGAACGACGCGGATGTCGAGGAACTGGCTGCCGCGGGAGACCGACTCCACGCGCCCGATCGGGATGCCGCGGGGATAGATGCCGTCGATGCCGGCGGACTCGACGAGATCGCCCCGCCGAACTCGCGAAGTCGTCGGGATGTGGTTGAGACGCAAAGCGCCGCGCCCGTCTCCGCGCACGATCCCGAGCTCACCCGTGCGCGCGATCCGCGCGCCGGCGGCGGCGGAAGCGTCGAGCAGCAACTGGGCGCGGGCGAGCGTCCGCCCGGCGATCACCACGCGGCCGACCAGCCCCTCTGGCACCGCGAGCGGCGCGCCTCCTTCGATTCCGGCCGCCGAGCCGATGCCGATCAAGGCGCTCTGCAGACCGGCGCGGCGCTCGAGGAGCAGCACCGGAGCGCTCCCGACGACCGTGGGCAGGAAGGGCGCCGACGCTCGGAGCGAGTTCTCGCCGCGCAATTGCCGCACTTCGGCGCGGAGATGGAAGAGCTCCTCGTCCCGCTTCTGGAGCTCGCGTCGCAGTTTCTCGTTCTCGGCACGCGCGGTCCACGTCTCGGCGATGGAGGAGGACGTCCCGGAGACTGCACGCGACACGCTCGCCACCGCGCGGACCATGGGTGCGGCGGCGGTCAGGATCCACGACTGCAGGACCGACCCCCGACGCCCCCGCGCGGGCGCCTGCGCGGAAAGGACGAGCACGCAGAAAACGAGAACGAAAGCGAGGAGTACCCCGCCCCGGCGCGGGCGGCCGACGGTTTCGATTCGGGCGGAGGAGGATCTCATGCTCCCTCAGGAGATGGAGATCTTCCTCAAGAGGTTCATGTCGGTGAGCATCGCGCCGGTTCCGAGCGCGACGGAGGCGAGCGGGTCCTCCGCGTACGAGATCGGCAGCCCCGTCTCCTCCCGCAGCCGGCGGTCGAGGTTGCGGAGAAGCGACCCGCCGCCCGTGATGATGATTCCTTCGTCCATGATGTCGGCCGAGAGCTCGGGGGGCGTTCGTTCGAGAGCGACACGAACAGTCTCGACGATCGCCGCGACGACTTCCGCCAGTGCCTCCCGGACCTCCTCGTCCGTCAGCGTGAGCGTCTTCGGGACGCCCTCGACCAGGTCGCGCCCCTTCACCTCCATCGTGAGCGGCGCGTCGAGCGGATACGCGGACCCGATCTCGATCTTGACCTGCTCGGCCGTGCGCTCGCCGATGAGCAGGTTGTACTTGCGCTTGACGTACTGAATGATCGCCTCATCCATCTCGTTTGAGGCGATTCGGACCGACCGGCTGTAGACGATGCCGGCGAGCGAGATCACGGCGACATCAGTCGTCCCGCCGCCGATGTCCACGATCATGTTGCCCGCGGGCTCGGTGATCGGAAGGCCCGCGCCGATCGCCGCCGCCATCGCCTGCTCGATGATGAAGACCTCCGACGCGCCGGCTCGCAGCGCCGAGTCCTGAACCGCGCGCTTCTCGACCTGGGTGATCCCCGACGGCACCGAGATCACGATGCGCGGTCGCACGAAGAATGAGCGGCCGTGCGCCTTCTTGATGAAGTGATCGAGCATCTTCTCGGTCACCTCGAAATCCGCGATGACGCCGTCCTTCATCGGACGGATCGCGACGATGTTGCCCGGAGTGCGGCCGAGCATCTCCTTCGCTTCGGTGCCGACCGCTTCGACGCGGTTGGTTACATTGTTGACGGCGACGATCGAAGGTTCACGGACGATGATGCCCTTGCCGCGGGCGAAGACGAGGGTGTTCGCCGTGCCCAGATCGACGGCGAGATCGTTCGAGAAGAGGGAAAACACGGATCTCCAGGCCAAGAAACCTCCCTATGCGACGGGAAACGGAACAGGGAACACGCGAGAAATGGGGACGATATTCGTTCGCATCGCGGTTGTCATCACCCTCGTGTCCGTGCCCCGGCTTCTAGAGTGTTTCCACGAAGACCCGCATCCGGCGAATGGTCTCATTGCCCGAGGCGTCCACGGCCTTGATCACGAGCATGGCGTAGCCGTCTCGCTCGATCGTGACGGTTTTCTTGAAGCTCCCATCGGTTCCGACATCGGCCGGCTCGGCGTTGACGGTGACGACCGCTCCCCTCTCGGTCTTCCCGAAAATCAGGAAGAGGTTGCCCATCTGCTGCGGCGGCAGGACCGAGAGCTCGGGCGGGGTGGCGTCGCCGCTTCCGGTCCGGATTGGCTCGGTAACCATGCGGAACCGCCGGACCGGGCTCCAGTCCGACGAAACGTCTCCACGGTCGATCGACGCGAGCCGCCAGAAGTAAGACCCCTCGCGGGAGACTTTGATTCGCGCGGACAGGCCGGTGCGGTCGTCGAGATCCACCTCGTTCGCGTCGGGAACGAACAGCCTCGACCGTGAGATCTGGATTCGATAGCGAGTCGCCTCCGGCACGCGCGACCACCTGAGCTCGACGTTTCCTCCGCTCACGATGTCGAAAGTCCGGTTGTCGGCGGGCAGGAGCGGGAGCGGCGCCTCCGGCAGAATGACCCGCGGTGAGAGCGCTCCGGTTCGGGCCGCGGCAACGACCCTTTGCCGCTCTTCGAGGACCACGGTGTTCAAGACGGTCGAAACGGTCGCCTTGCCGCGATAGGTCGTGACCTCGGTCCTCTGGCCCGGCGCGACGTCCACCGAAACGCGGGAGTCCCGCTCGACCGCGGCCGTTGCCTCGTCGGTCGCGACGGTCGAGGGGGACGCGGACGTGTACACGTTCACCGCACCGGAGACCATCTTCACCTCGCTCCCGCTCGCCTCGGACGCCGAGGGCCGCCGCACCTCGAAGAGAGATCCCGGTCGGATCGTGAACAATGTTCCGTCGGTGAACATGATCTCGGCCGATCCGCTGCGGCCGGTCTTGATGAAGTCGCCGTCGAAGAGGGGCTGTCTCTGTCGGGCAGTCTCGAAGCTCGAGCGGCCGGCTCGCTGGAGAGTCACGTCACCCTCGACGAAGATAAACGACGCGTCGCCGTTCTCGCCGGCTCCCAACCCGCCGAGCACTCGCCGCGAGTACGACTCCGACTCGACCGCCAGCCGGAAGGCGTCCTCGAAACGCTGGCCGCCCATCGCGGCGTGCGCGTCGTCCAGTAGCCCGCGGGCCCGGGCGACGTTCGAGCCGGGGCGAACCGTGCCGGCGGCGCGCGCCGCCCTGGAAAGGAGTACTGCCGCCGTCTCGATTTCCGCTCGGGCGCGGTCCTCCGCGGTCGGCTTCGTCTTGACGTACGCGCAGTAGCCGAGAATGGCGGCCCCGGCGACGACTGCGATCAGAAGGCCCCACGTCGTGATCTTCCGGACCGGGATGACGAACCAGTCGAGGTCCGCTCCCACGAGCCGGCCGAGATTCCGTCTCCGCATAACTTTCGTGATTGGCGAGACTTACCGTGTCTGCTTATAGCACAACCCGGAGATGTCGCGGGGACAGGCCCCCCGGGCCTGCACCCGCCTCCTCACTTTCGTCGCGGGGACAGGTCTCTGACCTGCACCCGCCGCCTCACCTCCGCGGGGACAGGTCGCCGACGGCTGCTATAGTCGCCGGTCCGAAAAAAGGAGCCTGCGGATGCTCAAAACCATGCGCGCCAGCTTCCACCAGCTGAAGTGGACGCTGTTCGCCGTGATCATCGTATTTGTCCTCGGATTCGTCTTCTTCTCGGGGTCGAACTGGGGGGGAGATGGCTCGAGCCAGGTCGTCGCCCGCATGGGCGGCGAGGAGATCTCGGCGATCGAGTTCGACCGGACCTACCAGAACCAGGTCCAGCGGTACCGCGAGATATACAAGGGCAGCTTTTCGCCCGAGCTCGCCCGCGCGCTCGACCTGCCTCGCCAGGTCCTGGACGGAATGATCGAGCGCAAGCTGTCACTGGAAGCTGCAAAGCGGATGAACCTGCGGGTCTCTGACGAGGAGCTCGCGCGAAGGGTAGCGTCGCTTCCCGAATTGCAGGAGAACGGCCACTTCATCGGAGCCAAGAAGTACGAGGAACGGTTGAGGCTGGCTGGTTACCTCCCGGAGACCTTCGAAGAAGGACTGCGGGAGGACCTCTTGGTGGCGAAGTACATGGCGCTCGTCAAGGCGAGCGTGGCCGTTCCCGAGGCCGACGTCCGGCGTGAATTCTCGGCGAAGAACGACAAAGCGAAAATCGAGTACATCGTCGTTCCCGCGAGCCGGCTCGAGTCGGCGGTCGAGCCGTCGGATGCGGACCTCAGGACCTATTACGAGAAGAACAAGGAGCGCTACCGCGCTCCCGAGCAGCGCCGCGCCAACTACCTCCTCGTGGACCGGCTGAAAGTCCGTGCGAAAGTGCCGGTGACCGACGCGGAGATTCGCGCCGAATACGAGGCGAAGAAGGCGACCTTCTCGGTGCCCGAGCAGGTGAGCGCGTCGCACATCCTCGTTTCCGTGGACCCGAATGCGGGCTCCGATGCCGACGGGAAGGCCAGGGCGAAGGCGGAAGCTCTCCTGGCGCGCGCGAAGGCGGGCGAGGACTTCGCCAAGCTCGCCACGGAGAACACCGACGACCCGAGCGGGAAGGAGAATGGCGGACAGCTTCCGCCTTTCGGCCGCGGTCAGATGATCCCGGAGTTCGAGAAAGCGGCTTTCGATATGAAGCCGGGGGAGATCCGCGGACCGATTAAGACGACCTACGGCTATCACGTCATCAAGGTCGCGGCGAAGACGTCGGCAACGATCCGCACGCTCGAAGAGGTCCGCCCGAGCATCTCGGGTGATCTTGCCGAGCGCAAGGCCACCACCGAGACCGAGAAAATCGCCAAGGAGCTCGCCGGAAAGGTCCGCGCGCTGAAGACGAAGTCGGACGAAGAGCTGCGGAAGCTGCAGAGCGACGTGGTCACCTACAACTCCACCGACTGGTTCTCGCGCAATGGACCGATCGAGGGGATCGGGCCGAACGCGGCCTTCTCGAAAGAGGCGTGGACGCTCTCGATCGGCGACGTGACGACGGTTCCCATCGCGACGCCGCGCGGCCCGGTCTTCCTGCGGCCGACTGCCGAGAGGCCGAGCGCGGTGCAGCCGTTCGACGAGGTCAGGACCCGGGTCGCGGAGGACTGGAAGACAGAGCGGCGCGAGAAAGACGCCCTGGAGAAGCTCGAGCCGGCGGCGCGAGAGCTCGCGTCGGGAACAACGCTCGCCGCCCTGGCGACTCGCTACGAGACCGAGGTGAAGACGACGCCGGACTTCGGCCCCCAGGACCCGGTCCCCGACCTCGGCGCGGCGCCGCGCCTGGTCGAAGCCGTATTCAAGACGCCGGCCGGACAGGCGGGGCCGCCGGCGCCCGTGCCGGCGGGGTTCGTCCTCTTCCGGGTTCTCACCCGGACGCAGGCGAACCCGGCCGACTTCGAGACTCAGAAGGCGGAGCTCACCGAGTCGCTCCGCGCCAGGGAAGCGGAGCGCCTGATCCGCGCGGTCCTCCTGCAGATGCGCGCGGACCGTAAGGTCGAGATCAACGAAGAGCTTTTGAATTCGTTCCTGCCGGCGACGACGAGACGGGGCTGACCTCCACTGTCATCCCGTGGCCCGAAGGGCCGAGGGATCCCTCGCTTGGCTCGGGATGACTCAGCGGGGATCTAGAATCCCCTCGTGATCGGCCGCCTGGTCGGACGTCTCGCTACCAAGGCGACGGATCACGTGATCCTGGACGTGGGTGGGGTCGGATACCACGTCCACATACCGCTGTCGACGTTCTACGAGCTGCCCGAGGCCGAGAGCCCCGCCTCGCTCTGGATCCACACGTACGTCCGGGAGGACAGCCTTTCGCTCTACGGCTTCGTGACCGAGCGGGAGCGCGCTCTCTTCCGGATGCTCTTGGACGTCGCCGGGATCGGTCCGCGCGTCGCTCTGACTGTCCTCTCGGGGATTCCGCCGACGGAACTCGTGGAGGCGCTGCGGAGCCAGGACGCCCGCCGGCTGATGGCAGTGCCCGGCGTCGGCAAGAAGACGGCGGAGCGGATGGTCCTCGAGCTCTCCGAGAAGGTCACGAAGTTCGCTGCGGAGCCGACCGCGGAGCGGCCGGCGGCAGTCTCGGGCGAGGACGTGATCTCCGCGCTCGTCAACCTGGGCTACCGCAAGGGGGACGCGGAGCGCGCGGTGGACTCGATCGGTCGCGCCGGCGCTCCCGCCGATTTCGGCGACTATCTGAAGCTCGCGCTGAAAAAGCTGACAGGCGGCTGAGGTTCAGGCGTCAGGAGGCGGCGTGGTGTCTGTAACCGGTAACCTGTAACCTGTCGCGGAATGTCGGAAGAGAAAGAGATTCTGTCCGGTACCGCGCTGGCGGACGACGTTGCCGTCGAGCCGACACTCCGGCCGAAGGTCCTCTCCGAGTACATCGGCCAGACGAAAGTCCGCGAGAACCTCGGCGTCTTCCTCGCCGCCGCTCGCGGGCGCGGTGAGCCACTCGATCACGTTCTGCTGACCGGGCCGCCGGGGCTCGGCAAGACTACGCTCGCATACATCATCGCGCGAGAGCTCGGGGCGGGGTTGCGCATGACGTCGGGCCCGATGATTGCCCGCGCGGGAGACCTCGCCGGGATCCTGACGAACCTCCAGCCGCGCGACGTCCTGTTCTTGGACGAGATCCACCGGCTGAGCCCGGCGGTCGAGGAGATCCTCTATCCTGCGATGGAGGACTTTCGTCTCGACGTCATGATCGGGGAAGGCCCGATGGCGCGCACGATGAAGGTGGATCTGCCGCCATTCACCCTCGTGGGAGCGACCACGCGGCCCGGATTGCTTTCACAACCCCTGCACGGCCGTTTCGGAATCGCGCTTCGGCTCGACTTCTACGACGTCGAGTCTCTCGCGCGAATCGTCGACCGCTCGGCGAAGATCCTCGGGATCGTGATCACCGCGGAAGCGGCTCGCGAGATCGGCGCCAGAAGCCGGGGAACTCCTCGCATTGCGAACCGGCTGCTCCGCCGGCTGCGTGACTTCGCCGAGGTGGCGGGGAAGGATCGGATCGACCTTCCGACCGCGCGCGAGGCGCTCGCGCGCCTCGAGGTCGACGAGCATGGCTTCGACGAGCTCGATCGGCGCATCCTTTCGACGATCATCGAGAAGTTCGGCGGCGGCCCGGTCGGGATCAATTCGATCGCCGCATCGCTCGGAGAAGACAGGGGCACGCTCGAAGACCTCTACGAGCCGTACCTGATTCAGGCGGGGTTCCTCCAGCGGACTCCGCGCGGGCGCATCGCCTCCGCACAGGCCTACCGGCACCTGGGAATACTGCCTCCCCGGAGAGAGGGGTCGCTGTTCTAGCCCGCCCCGTGTCATCCCGAGGCCGGGGGCCCCGCTGTCATCCCGAGGCCAAAGGCCGAGGGATCTCGAGATTCCTTGCGGGCTGCCCCGGGCAGGAAGTGACGGCGAGCGCGTGGGGCTCAGAATGACGGAGCGAAGTCCATGAGGCGCGGTGTGTTGATCTACAACCCGACGGCGGGACAGCGCGACCGGGGCGCAAAGATGCACGCGCTGATCGAGCGGATGCGCGCGGAGGGGCTCGAACTCGTGAACGCGCCGACCACCGCGCCCGGTCACGCGACCGAGATCGTGAAGAGCCTTCTTCCGTCGGGGCTCGAAGTCGTCGTCGTCTGCGGCGGCGACGGGACGGTCTCGGAAGCCGCCTGCGGTCTCGTCGGCTCTCCAGTGCCGCTCGCGGTCCTGCCAGGCGGCACGTCAAACGTGCTCGCGCGTGAGCTTTCGATTCCGCTCGAGGTCGTGTCCGCGGCGAACCTGCTCCTCGAAGGCGTGCCCCGGAAGATCCGGATTCTCTACGCCAACGATCGCCCATTCCTGCTCTGGGCGGGCGTGGGACTCGACGCGCGGATCATGGGCCACATGAGCCCCATGCTGAAGCGCTGGCTCGGGCGTACGGGGATCTTCTTCACGGTCGCCGACGAATTCTTCCGCTACGAGTTTCCCCGGCTCGAGGTCATGGTGGACGGAGAAAGCCACGAGGCGACGTTCGTCGTGGTCTGCCATGCGCGCCACTATGCGGGACCCTGGGTGATCGCGCCGGAAGCCCGGCTCGACTCAGACGAAATGGAGGTCCTGCTCTTCTCCGAGCGGAACCGGTGGCGGTTTCTCTCGCTTTTCCGCCAGATGCAGATTGCGCGGGGAGGACACGTCACGCGGGGTCTCGCGCGAATCGTGCGCGGTCGCACGGCCACGATCCGTTCGCTCGAGAGCTACCCGGTCGAGGTCCAGGTGGACGGCGATTGCGTCCTGGAAACCCCGGTTACCTGTCGGGTCGGGGAGGAGATGATCTCGATCCTCGCGCCGCCCGACGGCCACAAAGCGTAAAACGCAAAACAGGGCCGAAGCTCGTCCTCGTTCTGCGTTTGACGTTCAACGTCCAGGAGAGTGCCCGAGAGAGTGTCCGAGTATCTGTCGGCGGGGGCCTTGCGGTCCCCCGAACCCCCTGGCGGCTCCCGACTGGACCGTCTTCTCCACTTCATCGATTTCCCGAGGAGTCGAGCACGACAGGCACTCGAAGCCACTTTCGGTGACGAGCAAGACGTCCTCGATCCGCACGCCGATGTTCCACCACTTCAGTTCGACGCCCATGGCGTTCGCCGGTATGTAGATACCCGGCTCGATCGTGAAGACCATCCCAGGCTCGAGGACGCGGGACGCGCCGCCCACGGTGTACTTGCTCGCGTCGTGAACATCGAGACCCACCCAATGAGAGATCCCGTGTTTGGTGAAGACGCGGTGTCCGTTCTCTTTCACGATCTTCTCGACGTCGCCTTTCAGGAGCCCGAGCTTCACGAGACCTTCCGTCTGGACACGCGCCGAGGCCTGCCCGATGCGCTCGTGGGGCACGCCGGGTTTCACCTCCGCCATCGCCGCCTTTTGGGCGGCGAGCACGATTTCGTAGATCGCCCGCTGTTCCGGACTGAAGCGACCGCTCGCCGGGTAGGTCCGTGTGATGTCCGTCGCGTAGTAGGCGTATTCCGCACCCGAGTCGTTAAGGATCACGTCGCCGCCCTGGATCTTCCGGTCGTTGCGGTCCCAATGGAGGAAGACGGAGTTCGGGCCGGAAGCGACGATCGAGGGATAAGCCATGCGCCGCGCGCCGTTGGCGTAGCAGTAGGAGTCGAGGGCCTGCTGGACCTCGAACTCGTATCGCCCGGGCGCGGCGGCCTTCATCGCGCGCGCATGAGCGCGGGCGGAGATCTCCGTCGCCCGGCGAATTAGCGCGATCTCGTTCGCGTCCTTGACCACCCGCATCTCGTGGATCACTTCGCGGGCATCCACGACCGTAGAGGGCCCGGCCTCTCGCGCCCGCATCTGCGCGATCGCCTGGCGCAGTCGGTCTGCCCACTCCGCGTCGCCGCCGTCGGATAGATAGAGCTTCTCGACGCCTGCGAAGTACCCGGAGAAAATCCGCGAGGTC
>DASWIB010000288.1:0-18736 GCA_036397915.1 Thermoanaerobaculia bacterium
GGCCTGCCGGAGAGCTTGCGTCGCGCGGTTGAACTTCGACCGAGTCCAGCCGTACCCGCCGACCATGGCGCGGACTGCGCCGGTGGAGTTCTCGACGATCAGCACGGCGCCCTCTTCCCGGGGATCGTTTTCGAGGGAGAGGGACTCCGAGCCGTCCTTCTTCTGCTCGATCGTAACGGTGACGATGTCGCCGCGTTTCAGGATCTTCGATGGGTCCGACGCGCTCGTCCAGGCAAACCCGGACGGGGCGAGGGGGAGGACCTTCTTTCCGACGCGGACCTCAGCGCCCGAGCGCGATACGGAGAGCACGACGCCTCGCACCGCGCCCCCCGGCGCGGGGTCTTCCCACGCGGCGTCGACGAACGCGTCGAGCGAGCCGTAGCCCTCCGCCAGAAGGTTGCGCGGCTGGCGGAAACCGTGCCGGCGCGCCAGGCGACGAAGGCCCCAACCGAGCGCGCCATCCGACCAGAGCTGAAGCTGCGGGTCGAGCGTGGACTCGACTCGGAGGCCCCGCCGATAGAGCTCCTGCTCGCCGTAGGTCCTTTCGAGGTATTGGCGGATCTCTTCGCAGAAGTAGGGGCCGACGACGGCCTCCTCGAGCGACGGGCTCGTCGGGAGGGGCTCCGCATCGGCGGCCTGACGTTCCCGTTCGGTGATGTAACCCTCCGCCTTCATTCGATCGAGGGCGGTCCGGCGGCGCCGTCGCGCCTGCGTCGGGCTGCGGAATGGCGACTGATCTTCCGGCCTCTGCACGATCCCGGAGAGAAGGGCCGCCTCCGCGAGCGTCAAGCTCTTGATGCTCTTGCCGAAGTAGTAGCGCGCCGCCGCTTCGACTCCATAGTTGCCGTGCCCGAAGTAGACCTCGTTCGCGTACATCGTCAGGATCTGCTCCTTCGAGTAGCGGCGCTCGATCTCGAAAGCGACGAAGGCCTCGTTGATCTTGCGCGAGATCGTCTTGCGGGGTGACAGGAAGATCGCGCGCGCGAGCTGCTGGGTCAGAGTCGATCCGCCTTGCGCGAAGCTCTTCTGCTTGAGGTTCGCGAGAAGGGCCGACACCGTGCGCTGGACGTCGACGCCGCCATGCCGGAAAAAGTTCTTGTCCTCCGTCGCGATGATCGCGTTGCGCAGAACCGCCGGGATCTCGCCGCGGGAGACGAGAATCCGCCGCTCGATGGCGTAGCGGGCGATCGTCGAACCGTCGGTTCCGCGAATCTCGGTGATGATGTCGGGCCGGTAGGTGTCGAGCTCCGACACGCGCGGGACCCGCACGAAGTTCGTCGCGGCCGACCCGGCGACGGCGCCGAGGAGGGCCGCGGCGAGAAGCGGCGTCAGGGCGATCACGGCTTTGCGGCGGTTGAGGCGCATGGCGGAGCCATTTTGAGGCATCGCTGGCCGCTGTGCTATAAGCGGAGGGCTCGTGAGCACGGCGCCTCCCATCGAGCCCGCTCCCGCGGGACTTCCCTCAAACCTTGGCTGCTGGAAGGGCGCGCTCCTCGGGTGCGGCGCGGCCGCAATCCTCGTGGTCGCCGCGCTCGTCGGCCTGGGGGTCTACATCCAGAAGCGGCCGGCGACCGTTACGGACCTGCTGATGGAGCGGATTCACGCGCGATACGCCTCGGACGTGGCTGAGCCGGACAAGGCCGACCTCGACGCGGCCTACGCGGACTTCCGCAAGTCTCTCGAAGACCGCCGGATCCGTCAGGAAGACATGGAGCGGGTGCGCGACACCGTTCCTCTGCGCGGTCAAGTCCGCCGTGAAGAGGTGCTCGAGCTCACGAAGATCTTCCGGGAGGCGGCCCGTGGCGCTCTTCCGGCGGCTTCCCCGGGGGCGGTCTCCGGAGCGAGCCCTCCGGCCGCTGCCACGGCCGTCCCTTGAGCCCGCGCCCCGGCTCTCAGGCGAAACCGCGGGTTCCGCCCGGTCGCCCGACGGCGAAGCCGTCTTCCTATCTGGACGCGCAGGCGCGCGCGGCCGGCCGCTTCGTCCTGAAGACGGATTTCACTCCGCAGGGAGACCAGCAACAGGCGATCGAGAAGCTCGTCGAGGGAATCCGGGAGCGCAAGCGGAATCAGGTCCTGCTCGGCGTCACCGGATCGGGAAAGACGTTCACGATGGCGAAGGTCATCGAGGCCGTCAACCGGCCGACCCTCGTGCTTTCGCACAACAAGACGCTCGCGGCCCAGCTGTATCAGGAGTTCCGCGGCTTCTTCCCGGAGAGCTCGGTCGAGTACTTCGTGTCTTACTACGACTACTACCAGCCGGAGGCGTACATCCCGCAGACCGACACCTACATCGAAAAGGAGACGTCCCGCAACGAAGAGATCGACAAGCTCCGACTCTCCGCGTCGAAGGCGCTCTTCGAGCGCCGCGACGTCCTCGTGGTCGCCTCGGTTTCCTGCATCTACGGACTCGGCTCGCCCGAGTCGTACTACGAGATGCTCGCGTACGTCGGGGTCGGTGACCGCTCGGGCATGAGGTCGCTCCTGGCGCAGCTCGTCGAGATGCAATACGAGCGAACGAATCTCGACCTCGCGCGTGGCACCTTTCGAGTCCGCGGCGACGTGATCGAGATCCATCCCGCATACGAGGACGTGGGCGTCCGGATCGAGTACTTCGGCGACGAAGTGGAGAAGATCACGCGGACCGATCCGCTTCGGGGCACGTCGCTCCAGAAGCTCGAACGGATCGCGCTCTACCCCCGCACCTTCTATGCAACGCCGCGGGAGACGCTCGAGCGCGCCGTGTCCTCGATCCGCGTCGAGCTCGATGCGCGACTCGCCGAGCTCACCGCAGCCGGCCGGCTCCTCGAGGCGCAGCGGCTCCACCAGCGAACGATGTTCGATCTCGAGATGATCAAGGAGCTCGGGTACTGCAACGGCATCGAGAACTACTCCCGGCACCTCTCCGGTAGACGCCCCGGCGAGCCCCCGCCCACGCTCATCGACTATTTCCCGCGCGATTTCCTCCTCGTGGTCGACGAGTCGCACGTGACGCTCCCGCAGGTCCGCGGCATGTATCACGGCGACCGGTCCCGGAAAGAGGTGCTGGTGGACTACGGGTTTCGCCTTCCCTCCGCGCTCGATAACCGGCCGCTCACGTATGACGAGTTCGAGGCGCGGCTGAACCAGGTCGTCTCCGTGTCCGCGACGCCGGGTCCTGAAGAGCTCGGCAAGACGGGCGGCGAAGTCGTCGAGCAGGTCATCCGCCCGACGGGCCTCCTCGACCCGGTGATCGAGGTCCGCCCGGTCAAGGGGCAGGTGGACGATCTCCTCGGGGTCGTGCGCGATGCGGCGGGAAAGGGACAGCGGGTGCTCGTGACGACGCTCACCAAACGCATGGCCGAGGAGCTCACGAACTACTTCTCGGAGGTCGGCGTGCGGTGCCGCTACCTGCACTCGGACATCGAGACACTCGACCGGGTGGCGATTCTGACCGACTTCCGCCGCGGCGTGTTCGACTGTCTGATCGGAATCAACCTTCTCCGCGAAGGACTCGATCTTCCGGAAGTCGCGGTGGTCGCGATCCTCGACGCGGACAAGGAAGGTTTCCTGAGAAGCGAGACGTCTCTGATTCAGACGGCCGGGCGCGCCGCGCGCAACCTCGAGGGGAGAGTCATCTTCTATGCCGATGCCGTGACGAACTCGATGCGGCGGGCGATCGAGGAGACCGGCCGCCGCCGGAAGATCCAGGAGGCCTACAACCGCGAGCACGGGATCGAGCCCGCTTCGATCGTGAAGCAGGTGAACTCGCCGCTCGTCCGGATGTCGAGCCTCGATTACTACGATCCGACGCCCGCGCTGTCGCGGCCGGATCTCCCCGATGCTCCGTCGCTCGCCAAACGGGTCACGGAGCTCGAGAAGGCCATGCGCGCGGCGGCGAAGGACCTCGACTTCGAGCGCGCCGCGGAGATCCGCGACGAGCTGCGCGGCCTGCGGGAGCTGCAGATCTTTCGCTCGTGACCGCGGGATGGCCGGAACGGGGCCGGCGATGGGGCGGCGAGGCAGTGGGTCTCGGTCTCTTTGCCGCGGTCCAGACGTTCGTCTTCTTCGCGCGACGTGACCGCTTTCCGGTTCTCTTCTGGTTTACGAGCGAGACGTGGCTGTTCGTCGTGCTGCTCTGGGCGAAAGACCTCGCTCTCGCGAGCGCTGCCTTCTTTGTGTTCGCGTGGATCGCCGGGTCCACCCTGGCTCTCCCCGAGCCCGCCCAGAGTGAACGCCCTGGTTCGCGAGTCCGTCACGCCCTTTTCGCTGCTGCGATCCTGGCGGCAGGCGTGGCCCTGCGCTGGATCGCGCCCCGGCAGATCCCGCCCGGGGCGTGGGCCGATGTTCTGTACGAAGCAGAAGGCGCTCTGCGGGAGCCCGGCCGAATTCCGCTGGCGGGGGGCCGACCGCTCGATATCGAGGGAGGAGGCAACAACAGCACCCTCGTCTCGAACCTCTATCTCAATTACTGCTCACTGATTCTTCGAGTCTTCGGGCCGGGAGACGCCGGAGTCCTCGCTCTTTCGGCAGTCGGAGGAACGTTCTCTCTGCTTGCTGTCTATTGGGCGGCGAGGGAGATCGGGGGAAGGCGTCGTGCACTGATTGCGGCGGCCCTGCTCGCCTTCGGCGCGTGGCCGCTCATCTTCTCCCGGTGGGGTTGGACCCTGGCGCTGCTGCTGCCGCTCCTCTTCGGCGCGGTCGCGGCGGCGCTGGCCGCCCTGCGCACGCGGAAGATCGCTTACTCGGGAGCGGCGGGAGCGCTCGCGGGTCTGTCCCTCCACACGCATCCCACCGCATGGGCCGCCGCCGCAGGCCTCGGGACGTTCGCGCTTCTTGTTGCCCGAGACCGCCAACACCGGCGGCTCGTCGCGGCGGCCGCTCTCGGCTGCGTCCTCGCCTTTCTGCCGTATGGGCTCGGCTTCCTCGAATACCCGCAGAGAATTGGCGGGCGGACCCGAGACATTCCGCTCCTCGGCCCGTCGAAGGATGCAACGATTCCGGGCGCCAGCGGACCCTTCGCCGTGCCGACTCGCCTCCTCCACAACGCGGTCCAGCACACCGGTGTTCTTCTCTGGACGAGCGACCCCAACCCGCGCCACGGCCTGCCCGGCCGCCCTCAGGTTCATCCGGTGATCGGTATCGCGGCACTCGCGGGAGCTGCGATCGGTTGGAGACTGGCGCGACGGGGGAACAAGGGAGAACTTCTCCTTTGGCTGATCGTCGGCGCGACCCTGCCCACCGGCCTGCTCGTGAGTCCGGGCGGAGTACCGAACACATTGAGGATCTTCCCGGTCGTCGGTGCGATCGCCGTCTGGTCCGCTTCGGCCTTCGACCGCTGGATTCCAGCCGCGGCGCGGGCACTTTCCGTGCGCGTGAGATTCGCGTGGGCGCTCGGGCTGACACTCGTCTTTCTCGGCGAGACGATCCCATTCCTCACGGTGTGGCCCGAGAACCGATTGGTCGTCAGCTCCTTCTGCGTAGAGGAGAGCGCAGCCGGCCGATTGCGGCGGGCTCTGGGAACTGCACCGACAGTCCTCGATCCGAAAGCCGTCCGCTGTCGGTTGTGTTTTGAGACCCTCGCCTCGAGCGGAGACCGTCGAGCCCCGGTCCGTCGTTTGCCGCGCCGGACCGTCGGCGATCTCGCATCCGCCGCGCCGGCTGGGCCTTTCTGGTATGTCACGACCCGGCACGGTCTCGCCGCACTTCGAGCAATCGGCTTCGTCGCCGCGCGGGGCGTCCCGGTCTCCACCGAAGGAGACGTCGTGATCTCGTGGGTTCGGCGACCGCCTGAGAGACCGCCGCCGATCCAGGGGGTTCGGGGGACCGCAAGGTCCCTCGCTGAGACTACTCGGACAAACTCCTAATGGTCGACGGGCGGAGGCGGCTGCGTCGGCGCCGGGCGGGAAGCGAGTCCTCCGTGCTCAGCCGGCGGCGGATTCGCGATCAGGAAACGCCGCGCGGCCTCTGCCGCGAAGTCGCGCTGTTCGAGCGACAGCCGCGGCTGGTCGAGCGCGACGGCGACCTTCGGCTCGAGCGAAACGCGGCCGGAGATCGCGGTCGGCGCGATGCGGCCGTACTGCGATGCGAGGAGGGGATCGGGGGAGTACCGCACGCCGAAGGGGATCGCGCACGGGAGCGCCCCGCCGCAGCGCTGAAGGCGTGTCCACTGAGCGGGTGAAGCCTCGGGCAGCAGTCCGCCGAGCGCCGCGAATCCAGCCGCGAGGAAGAGCTTCCGACGCCACCTCATACGAGACTGATAACACTCTCCGCGGCCCCCATATTGCCGCTGACACGGGGGGATGATCTGAGATCGGACGTCGGACAGCTCTCGGGACACACTCCCAGGGGGCTCGGGGGACCGCAAGGTCCCCCGCTGAGATTACTCAAACACCTAGATCCAGTGACAGGCGCGCGCGAACCCCACCAGAACGAGAAGCACCGCGGCGGCGAGCGTCACCCGAACGGCCGCCTTCTTCTTCCCCGGAAGCGGCTGGCGGGTGTAGAAGCCCGTCTGCCACCGTTCGATCTCGCGGCCACAATTGGGACAGACCGCGTCGTTCGGGCCGACGCGCGTGTAACAGTACGGACACTCCTTCATCGCTTCGCTTCATCCTACGACAGGACGGGCGAAGCGGCGTGACGGCGAACCGGACACCACGCCGGCCGCGTTACACTGCTTGAGTGACCGAGCCCCGCCGATCCCCCGAGAACGTCCCCGACGCTCCGGGCGTCTACCTGTTCAAGGACCGGCGGGGAAAGATCCTCTACGTCGGCAAAGCGCGGTCGCTCAAGAGGCGCGTCGCGTCATACTTCGTCCGCGGACCCGAGGTGACCAAGACCGAGGCGCTCCTGGACGCCTTCCGGGACTTCGAGACGATCGTCACCAATACCGAGCTCGAGGCGCTCCTCCTCGAGAACGCCCTCATCAAGAAGCACCGACCCCGGTACAACGTCTGCCTCCGGGACGACAAGACATACCCGTACATCAAGATCACGACCGGCGAAGAGTGGCCGCGTGCCCTCGTCACGCGACGCGTCCAGGAAGACGGCCACTCCTACTTCGGGCCGTTCTGGGGGGGGCTCGCGCGACGGATCATGCGGATGATCACCCGCCATTTCCAGATCCGCACCTGCACGATCGAGATCGACGGAACCCTGCCGCGCCCCTGCCTCTACTACGACCTGCACGCGTGTCTCGGACCCTGCGTCGCGGGACTGACCACGAAGGCCGCCTACGCCGAGGCGGTGGAGGACGTGATCCTCTTCCTGCAGGGACGCAACAAGGAGCTCTCCGCCAGCCTGCAGAAGAAGATGATTCAGGCGTCGGCGGAGGAGAACTTCGAGATGGCGGCGGCGTATCGGGACGCGCTCCGGACCGTCGAGGACGTCGCCGAGCACCAGGTCGTGCACTCGCTCAAAGGGGAGAGCATCGACGTCTTCGGTTTCTTCGAGTCGGGCGGCGACGGCGCTGTCTGCGTACTGGTCGTCCGGAGCGGGGTCATCCAGGACCGTCGCGAGTTCTTCTTCGAGAAGTCGGAGGAGGTCGATCCGGCGGCGTTCCTTGAAGCGTTCCTTCCGCAGTTCTACGACGCCAACCCGTTCCTTCCGGGGGAGGTCCACCTGCCGGTCGAAATCGGCGACCCCGATCTCCTCGAGACGTTTCTCTCCTCGCGCCGGGGCGCGAAGGTGGGTCTCCGCGTTCCCCGGCGTGGACCGGCTCGCGAGCGGGTCGAGCTCGCGCAGGACAACGCACGAGAGCGCCACAAGGTGCGCTTCCGCCGCATGGGCGGGGAGGGGGCGCTGGGGGTCGAGCGACTGGCGCGAATACTCGATCTCCCGCTGCCGCCGCGCCGGATCGAGGCGTTCGACATCTCGCACCTGCAGGGGACCGACTCGATCGCCTCGCTCGTGACGTTCGAGGACGGAACGCCCAAGAAGTCGGACTACCGGCTCTTCGGGATCGCCTCCCAGCATCTCCTCGCGCCCGACGACTTCCGCAGCATGGCCGAAGCGGTCGAACGCCGTTACCGCAAACTGCGGGACGAGGGGGCCGCGATGCCCGACCTGATCCTCGTGGATGGCGGGCGCGGACAGCTCCAGGCGGCGCTGACGGCGCTCGATCGCCTCGGCATCGAGCTGCCGGTTGTCGGCCTGGCGAAGCGAGAGGAAGAGATCTGGGTGCCCGAACGTCCCGAGCCGATCCGGCTTCCGCGAAAGGACCCGGCCCTTCAGCTCATTCAGAGGGTGCGCGACGAGGCTCACCGGTTCGCGATCACGCGGCACCGCGGGCGCCGTTCGAAGCGGATGCGTGAAACGAGCCTCATGGAGATCCCGGGGATCGGTCCGACGCGCGCGCGGATCCTCCTCCGGCGGTTCGGGTCGCTCTCCGGACTCACCGCGGCGGACCCGAAGGAAGTGGAAGACGCGGTCGGACCGGCTTCGGCGCGCGCCGTGCGTGAGTATCTCGAGGCCGGGCGCTCGCCCGGGGAGCTCGTCTCGGTCGGCCGTCCGGACGAGGGAGGACGCGCCCGCTCGGCATGAGGACGGCATTCGAGCGCGCGGGCGACGTCCGCAGCGTTGACCTGCTCGCAGCGTTCGCGACGCTCTGGCGCGAGCGCGCGACGGGCGTTCTCACCTTTTCGCGGCCGCAGCACCGCGTCCGCTTCGAGATCCTCGAGGGAGCCGTCCTCGAGGTCTCCTCCTCCGATCCGGCATTCGACACCGCGGAAGTGCTCGTTCGCGCGGGGAAGCTCGACGCGGCGGTGCTCGAGGGTCGGCGGCTGCCCGCGGGACGTGACCGGGCCCGCGCTGCGCGCGAGATCGGTCTCCTGACCGAGCGCGACTGGCGCTGGGGCGAAAAGATCCGTGCCGTCGAGATCCTCTCCGATCTGATCGGCTGGCTCGAGGGCACCTACAAGCTCGATCCCTTCGAGCGGCCCGAGGTGGGCGAGTTTCGCCTCGGGATCGAGAGGCTGCTGCTCGAGCTCTTTCTCCGGTCCCGGGATCGCGCCTTCATCCACCAGTCGCTGGGAGCGGTGGACGCTCCGCTCCAGCGCGCGGCGGACTTCGACCAGGAGTTTCCGGCTCTCGGGCTCACGTCCGAGGCGCTGGCGGTGATCGAGGCAATCGACGGCCGCGCGACCGCGGCCGAGATTCCGCGGCGGGTAGCGCCCGATCCCTTCTCGGTCGAGAAGCTCCTCGCCGCGCTCACGACGCTCGGCCTGGTGCATCCGGAGTACGCGGCCGAAGCGCCGCCCTCGGCAAAACGCACAACACCCGGGCCGGCGCCGCCCGCCCCGCCGCCGGAGCCACCGCACTCGCCCGCCGCTCCGGTCGCCGCGGCCGAGGCAGCGGAGGCGCCGGGCGAGAGTGGGACTGAGCTTGCCGTGGAAGTCTCCCCGCCGGGCGACGAAGCTTCCCGGGAGAAAGCGGCCGTCGCCGAGCCCGAGATGGAGCTGCCACTCGCGCCGTCTCCCGAGCCGTCGCATCCGGAGCCGCTCGTGACGAGCTGGGAGCAGGAGCCGGCCGGGCCGATGGATCAGCCTCTGGAGCTTCACGAACCGCCGGCCTTTCCCCGATCGCGCCGGCCGAGTCTGACTCCGGTCTGGCTCCTCGTCATCCTCGCGACTGCCGTCGGCGCGCTCCTTTTCTTCCGGGCGCGCGAAAGAGGAGCCGGAGCGGCCGGGGTCCCGTCGGTCGCGCCGACCGCGATCGCAACGTCCGCCGCTGTTGTGATCACGGAAGCTCTGCCGATCGTCGCTCCGCCGACGCCGGTGCCGCCGACCATCGCTCCGCCGACGCCCGTGCCGCCGACCGAGGTTCCGCCGACGCCCGTGCCGCGCACGGCGACCCCCCGGCCGCTTCCGACGGAGCCACCCCCGACCGCCGCGGCGCCCGAGCCGCCTCCCATCGGACGGCGCCAGTGGCTCGCGCGAGCGGGTCGGGACCGGCGCCTGCTTCTCCGCGACCGCCGGACGCGGTACACGATCCAGCTCGAGCTCGTTTGCGAGCTCGCATCGCTCGACGAGGCCTGGAGGTACGACCGGCGCGGCGCGATGTGGCTCCTGACCGCGCCCCACCGCGGCCGCGAGTGCTTCCGCGTCTTCTGGGGACGGTACGCGACGCTGGACGAGGCGCGCGCGGCGAAGTCCGGCGTCCCGCGCTTCTTCTTCACGCCAACGAACCAGCCCGTGGTCGTTTCGACGCGCGGCGCTCTGCTACGCTAGGGGGCGTGGGGGACCGCAAGGTCCCTCGCCGACAGATACTCGGACACTCTCCTAGCGAGCGGAGGGGCCACGCCCTTGGAGGATCAGCAGCCCCGCATCCCGACGGCGCCCGAGCCGGCTTTCCGCGGCTCACTCGCGGAGACTCCTCTGCCCCAGGTCCTGCGGCGGATCTTTCTCGAGCAGCTCCGGGGAACGCTGACGCTCACGCGCGGCGAGGAGGTCCGGCGCCTCTGCTTTGAGAAGGGCGAGCTGCGCACCGCCACGTCCTCGCGCGAAGGCCAGAGGATCGGAGCGTTCCTGCGGCGCCGCCGCCGCATCAACGAAGGCGATCTCGGATGGGCGCTCCACGAAACCACCCGGCAGAGAGGTTCCCGCCTCGGACAGAAGCTCGTCGAGCACGGGATACTCTCGCGGCCGGTAGTCGACGCCGAGATGAAGCGCCTCGTCGAAGAGATCGTCTTCTCGGCGTTCGAATGGGAGTCCGGCGAGTACCGATTCGAGCCGTCCGCGGCCGTGCTCGATCCCGACATCGTACTGTCGTTCTCGACCGCCGCGGTCATCGTGGAGGGAATCCGCCGGCTGCCGGAGAGTCCCGTCTTTCGAGAGCGGCTCGGGGACGGGCGGCAGGTGCTCCGTCTCGCGCACGACCCGATGTCGCGGTACCAGTACCTTCCGCTCGCGCCGCAGGAGGCGTACGTCCTCTCCCGGATCGACGGTTTGCTGGACGTCGATTCTCTCCTTCC
Source organism: Thermoanaerobaculia bacterium (assembly GCA_036397915.1). Lineage (GTDB taxonomy): Bacteria > Acidobacteriota > Thermoanaerobaculia > UBA5066 > Gp7-AA6 > Gp7-AA6. The sequence goes on from DASWIB010000288.1 coordinate 10,949, forward strand.
CATCGCGGGATCCTCGCGGACCTCGGTGGCGAAGATCCTCTACACGCTTCTCTCCTGCGGGCTCGTGGAGTGGAAGACGGACCGGGCCCCGCGAAGGGAGACCGTCGGCACGGTCGCGACCCTGAACGTCGAGATGTCGAACGAGCCGCCGCAGTCGACGCCCGGCCACGCGGAGCTCGTCCGCAACACGTGGCGGCGCATCGATTGGCTCTCGCACTACGACCTGCTCGGCGTCGCGCGGGACGCGCCCGCCGAAGAGATCCGCCGCGCGTACTTCGACAAAAGTCGGCTCTTTCACCCCGACCTTCGTCACCGTCCCGACCTCGCCGCGCTGGAGAAGGAGCTCACGGCGGTCTTCGAGCGCCTGAAGATTGCGCACGACACCCTCGCGGATGCGAATGCGCGCGAGGAGTACGACCGGGGGCTCGACGAGAATGTCGGCGCGGTTTTCGCGGAGGAGGGGACGGCCGATCCGGCAGCCCGCCGCCAACTCGCGGCCAGAAACTTCGAGCGCGCGCTGGAGCTGATCACGGCAAAGGACTATTCCCCGGCCGTCGAGCTGCTGCAGGAAGCGGTTCGGTTCGCGCCGGACCGCGTCGAGTACCGTTTCCGGCTCGGTGAAGTGCAGCTCAAGAACGCCAACTGGGTCGATCGCGGGCTAGAGAACCTGAAGGAAGCGACGCGGCTCGCGCCGTCGCGCCCCGACTACTTGCGGGAAACCGCGCGCGCGCTTCTGTCACACGGCCGCAAGCGCGAGGCGGAGCCGTTTGCGCGACGGGCGCAGGAGATCGAGCCCGGGCCGGAGAGCTCCGCGCTTCTCCAGGAAATCGTCGGGCGGGCGACCGCCCAATCGATCAAGGCGAAGACGGAAGAGCCGCAGCCGGCGAGAGGCGGCTTTTTCTCCCGCCTCCTGAAGAGGAGGGGCTGATGCGGAGTTTCGAAGGACGACCGTGACGGCGCTCTTGACCGGTCTGGGCCTCGCGGCAGCCGCGGGGTTCAACGCCTGGGCCGTGTTGCTCCTCTACCACGGACTTTACCGGCTCCTGCCGCAGGAGTTCCCGGGCGCGCTGGCCGCGACGCTCGGCAACCAGACGGTGCTCGGGTTCGCGCTCGTCCTCTTCTTCGCGGAGTTCGTCATCAACAAGATCCCGATGCTCGATCGGTTCTGGGAGCTCGCGCACACGCTCCTCCGGCCGATCGTCGGGGCGTTCCTCACGATCGCCTGCGTTCCGGAGACCTCCCTCCTTCGCCAGATCGCGGCGGGGCTGGCGGGCGCCGCGGCGACGATGGCCGCTCACGTCGCGAAATCCACCACGAGACTCGAAACGACGGCGGCGATCCACGGGTGGACGCAGTTCGCGCTTTCGCTCGCCGAGGACGTGGTCGCCGTGGTTCTCGCGGCACTCGTCTTCTTCGTCCCGTGGGTGACGGCGCTCTTTCTGGCGGGTCTCCTCGTGGTCCTCGTGACGCACCTCGCTCGCGTGCGCCGCGCCCTCGCGGTGCTCTTCTTCCGAATCCAGCACCCGCGGCGCCGGCACGGGCAGAAACCGGCTTAAGAATGTGTCGGAGTAATCTTTTAGCGGGGGACCTTGCGGCCCCGCGAACCCCTTAGCGGGCCCTCGGCGCGGGCGTGCCGTACCTGCTCGACGGCGACAATCTCGTCGGCAGCGCGCTCGGCCGGCGCGGCTCGTCCGGCGACCGCGAACCGCTCGTGCGAGAGATCTCGGATCGGCTTCGCCGCACGAAGGCGAGGGTCGTCCTCTTTTTCGACGGGGCGGGGGATCCGCTCACGCTCGGGAATCTCTCGGTGCGTTTTTCCGGCGTGGTCTCCGCAGACGACGCGATCGTGCGGGAGGTCGCCCGCACGTCCCCGCCGCGCGCGGCAACGGTCGTGACCGCCGACCGGGAGCTCGCGCGCCGGGCCCGCGACGCCGGTGCCCTCGCAGTCTCGCCGGAGGAGTTCTGGAACCGGTTCGGAGTGGAGCCTCGGTCTGGCGGCAAGCAAGGAGCCGAGCCGCCCGTGGACGTCGAAGAGTGGATGCGCTGGTTCTCCGATGAAGAAAACCGGGACGGCTGACGATCCGCGAAAGCCGCCGTTCGGTGCCGTGCCGGAGACACCGAGCACGAAACGTCTCGGACCCCCGGTTGCCCCTAACCTTCGATCGTGCTAGAATTTGTCTCGTCCGAGCGGGCTGTGCGATCGCCCCGGAAAGCCGGGGAGGAAAGTCCGAACTCCGTACGGGCGGCATGCCGGGTAACCCCCGGTCGCGGCGACGCGAAGGAAAGTGCCACAGAGAAGAAACCGCCTTCCTCTCGCTTCGGCGGGAGGACGGTAAGGGTGAAACGGTGCGGTAAGAGCGCACCGCTCCGCCGGCAACGGCGGGGGCACGGTAAACCCCATGCGGAGCAAGGCCAAATAGGGAGATGGAGGGCGCCCGTCCCATCCCGCCTCGAGCGGGCCGTCTCCGGGTCGGCTGCTCGAGCCCGAGGGAGACCTCGGGACGAGAGGAATGATCGCGAGCCCGGGTGACCGGGCCACAGAATTCGGCTTACAGGCCCGCTCGGGCTTTCAGCTGCGGCGGTCCCTTCGGGACCGGCAGCTGAGAGATTCTAGCTTGCCGCCTCTGGTAGACCTCGCTTGCCAGATAGCTATCTGACCTCTCCACGACGCTGCTGAAGCCTCCCCGCCTTCGGCCCGGCGCGACCATCGGAGTCGCCGCGATTTCGGGCCCCGTCGACGAGGAGCGGCTCGACGTCGGCCTCCGGAGGCTCACCGCCCGGGGCTACCGCGTCGTCGAAGCGGCGAACCTGCGCCGTCGCGACGGCTTTCTCGCCGGAACCGACGCCGAGCGCGCCGACGGATATCGGGAGCTCGTCCGGGAGCCGAAGATCGACGCGATCTTCTTCGCCCGTGGCGGCTACGGCGCGGCGCGCGTCCTCCCGCGACTCGATCCCGCAGAGATCCGTTCGAACCCGAAGATTCACCTCGGCGGTTCCGACCTGACGGCGCTTTTCGCGTTCGCCTGGAGGCATGCGTCTCTCGTGACGGGCTACGGACCGATGGTCGCCGTCGAGATGGCCGGCGGCGGCGAGCTCGACTGGGAACCCGTTCTCTCCGGCGAGCTCCCGCGACCTCACTCCGTAGCTCCCAGAGACGCGATCGCCACCGGGGCCGGGGAAGGACCGCTCGTTGGGGGGTGTCTGTCGCTCATCGCCTCCCTCTGCGGCACGCCGGAGGCGGTTGAAGCGGCCGGCTCGGTACTCTTCTGGGAGGACGTCGGCGAAGAGATCTATCGTCTCGATCGAATGTTGACCCAGTTGGAACGGTCCGGTACATTCGACGGACTGCAGGCGATGGTCATCGGCTCGATCGCGCCGGGCCGGCGCGCCGGCGCGGAGTCGCCCGACGACGTTCGCGCCTGGCTCGAGCAGCGGTTCGCCGGTGCACCCTTCCCCGTGGCGATGGGGTTCCCCGCCGGGCACCTCGAGGAAACGCGAACGATCCCGCTGGGCGCCCGGATCCGAGTCGATCTCGAGCGTGGCGCGATCGAGTTCCACGAGGCCGCCGTCGAGTGAAGCAATCGTGAAGGCGATCTTCCGCGTCGGCGCGGCCACACCGAAGGGCCCCTTCGAGCGCTATCTCATCACGCACCCGATGGGCGACATCATCTTCTCGGAGGGGGAGATCGGGACCGAGATGTACATCATCCAGTCGGGCACGGTCGAGCTCTTGAAGGAGATCGGAGGCGAGACGCGCGTGCTCGCGACGCTCGAGAAGGGGGACTTCTTCGGAGAGATGAGCGTCCTCGAAGACCTTCCGCGCACCGCCTCCGCTCGAGCGAAGAGCGAAGTGGAGCTGGTCCGGATCAACGGCGCGACGTTCGACGCGATGCTGAAGAGCAACACCGAGATCGCCGTCCGAATGATGCGGAAGCTGTCGCGCCGGCTTCGCGAAGTGACCGCCATGCTCGAGGATGCGCTGGGCCGCCGGGTCCCGGAAGAGGAGAAACCGCTCGAACGGCGCGACGTGCCGCAGCCGAACGCGTTTCGTCTCGTTGCGCCCGGGGGGAACGCGGAGTTCTTTCTCCATCCGGAAGGGGACACTCTCATCGGTCGAGGCGATCCGGTCACCGGAATCACGCCGGATGTGGATCTCGGTCCGCTGGACCCGCAGCGCTCCACCTCGCGCCGCCACGCCAAGATCTACCCGATGGGGGGAAAGCTCTACCTCATGGAGGAGATCGGCGTCATGAACGGCACCTTCGTCAACGGCTCGAGGGTCGCCACCGGAACGCCGGTGTTGGTCTCCGGCGGGGACGAGCTCCGCTTCGGCCTCGTGCCACTCACTCTTCAGACCCCGGAAGCTTGAGCGCGCCGGGCGCCGCGCTCTCGCTGCGCGACCCCGTGTCCAGGATCCCGGGCCTCGGTTCGGCGGCCGGACGGCTCGCGGAAGCGGGCCTTGCGACCGTCGCCGATTTCCTCCTCGCGCTGCCGTTCCGGTACGAGGACCGCCGCCGCTTCCGAGCGGTGTCGGAGCTCGTCTGGGGAGAGCCGGCGACTCTCTTCGTGCGTTTCGGCAGCGTGCGTTCCTTCCGCATGCGGCGGGGAACCTTGCGGATCGAGGCCCTCGCCGACGATGGCACCGGCGCGGTGCGGGTCGTCTGGCACAACCGCTACCCCTCGTTCGCGCAGGCGCTCCAATCGGACCGGGCGGCCGCGATCTACGGAACCCCGATCGCTGGTCCACGTGGAGAGATGCGGATCGAAAACCCGGAGACCGAGTTCTTCGACGAGGGGCAGGAGGGCGACCCCCTCCATTCCGGACGCGTGGTGCCGATCTACCATCGCGCCGGGGAGATCCCTTCGCGCCGCTGGAGAACGCTCGTTCGTCGCGTTCTCGACGCCCTCTCGCCCGATCCGGTCGGCGCGTCCGCGAGCTCTGCGGAGCTCGTCCACGCGCTCGAGACCGTGCACTTTCCCGCCGACCGGGAAGAAGCGGAACGGTCTCGACGGCGGCTCGTCGACGAGGAGCTCCTCGTCCTCGCCGCTCGAATCGAGGAGAAACGCGCGCGTCTCCGGGAGCGGCGCGGCATCCGGCTGGCGGCCGACGAGGATCTCCGTCGCGTCGCCCGCGATGCGCTCCCGTTCCCGCTGACGTCGGCGCAGAAGCGCGCCGTGGGCGAGATCGCCGAGGACCTGCGCTCCGGCCGCGCCATGGCGCGTCTGCTCCAGGGCGATGTCGGCAGCGGCAAGACCGTGGTGGCGGCGCTCGCGCTGCTTCTCGCCGCGCGCAACCGCGCGCAGGGAGCGCTCATGGCTCCCACCGAGATCCTGGCCGAGCAGCACGCGGAGACGCTCGTCCGTCTCCTCTCCGGAGCCGGTGTGCGACTGGCTCTGCTGACCGGAAGGGTTCGCGGCTCGGCGCGGCGCGCGGTTCTCGGGTCGCTCGAGGCGGGACAGGTGGATGTACTCGTCGGAACGCACGCGCTGGTGGAGTCGCCGGTCCGCTTCCGGCGGCTCGCGCTCGTCGTGGTCGACGAACAGCACCGCTTCGGCGTCGCCCATCGCGCCCGGCTGTTTCGCAAGGGGGATTCGCCGCACGTCCTCGTCACTACGGCAACCCCGATCCCTCGCTCGCTCGCGTGGGCAATCTACGGCGAGCTCGACGTCTCGGTGCTCGACGAGAAGCCGCCGGGACGCTCGCCGGTCACGACGCGGGTGCGCGAAGAGGGGGGCCGGGAGAGGATCTACCGCTTCGCGGCCGACCGCGTCGCCGCGGGCGAACGCGTGTACGTCGTCGTGCCCGCCATCGACGAGGGGGAGCGGGATGTCGCGGCGACGCGCGAGACCGCGACGCGGGTCGCCGCTTTCGCGCCCGGAGTTCGAATCGGCGTCCTCCACGGCCGGCTGCCGACGCGGGAGCGAGGACGGGTGCTCGAAGACTTCGCCGCCGGCCGCATCGGTATCCTCGTCTCGACGACCGTCGTGGAGGTCGGGGTGGACGTTCCGGAAGCGACCTTCATGGTCGTCGAGAATGCGGAGAGCTTCGGCCTCGCGCAGCTCCACCAGCTCCGCGGTCGGGTCGGCCGCTCCTCTCGCCGCTCCTGGTGCGCGCTCGTCGTCGGCCGCGGCGCGGCCGAGCCGGCGCGGAAGCGGCTGGAGATCCTGGAGCGGACGACGAACGGCTTCACGATCGCCGAGAAAGACCTCGAGACCCGCGGGCCGGGCGACCTGCTGGGTACCCGGCAGTCCGGAATTCCCGCAATGCGCGTCGCGGATCCGGTGAAAGACCTGGCGCGGCTCTCCGAAGCGCGGCGAATCGCGCACGAGCGCCTCGAAAGGGGGGAAGCGGTGGTCAGCGACCTCTTCGGGTATTCTTCCCGCCCGACCGGCACCTGAATCCCGACACCGGAGACCTGCATGAAAGTCCTCGTCACCGGCGGCACCGGCTTCGTGGGCACGCACCTGGTGAACGCCCTGCTGCGGCGCGGGCACGGAGTCGCGGTTCTCGCCCGGCATCCGGACCACACGCACAACCGCTTCAATCATCCGGTCGAGCGATGCCGCGGGGACGTGCTCGATCCGGGCACGCTGCCGCGCGCTCTCGCCGGACGCGACGCCGTGGTCCACCTGGTCGGGATCATCAGCGAGAAGCGGGAGCAGACCTTCGACCGGGTGCATCGGGAGGCCGTCGAGAACCTCGTCGGCGTTCTGCAGGCGACCGGCGTCCGGCGTCTCCTCCACATGAGCGCCATGGGGACTTCCGACGACTCGCCTTCGGAGTACGGTCGGACCAAGGCGGCAGGGGAGCGGGCGGTGCGCGAGTCGGGGCTCGACTGGACGATCTTCCGGCCATCGATCGTGTTCGGCCCCGGCGACGGCTTCGTCTCGCTTCTCGCTCCGATCGTGGCCAAGAACCCGCTGTTCATTCCGGTCATCGGCAAGGGAGAGACCCGCTTCCAGCCGGTCTCGGTCTACGACGTGGCGCGGGTCTACTGCGACGCGCTCGAGAGGCCCGAGACTGCCGGCAAGACGTTTGAGGTCGGCGGCCCCGAGGTCCTGACGTTGAACGAGATCTACCGCGAGATCGCGACCGTGCTCGGCAGGCGCCGCAAGCCGCTCGTCCATCTCCCGCTCTGGTGGGGGAGGTTGCTGGCGCGCTTTTTCGAGTCCCTCGCGCGGCGAGGATGGATCTCGGACCCGCCGCTGACCCGGGACCAGCTGAAGAGCCTCTCGCGCGACAACGTGGCCGACGTCTCGGAGACGATCGCGGTCTTCGGGGGCGAGTGGAAAGGATTTCGAGAAGGGATTCGCGAGTACCTCTCGGGCGGGACGAAGCACGATCCGAAGTCGGGCATCGGCGACACCGTCGAGCTCGAGGAGGTCAAGGTGCTGCGCATTCGATGATCTCCTCTCGGCGCGCGACCGCTCTCGCGATTTTCTCGCTCTTGCCGGCGATCGCGGCGGCCGCGGACGCGCCGACGGCGCTGCCACCGCTCCGCGAGCAGCACCGCAGCCGGCAGGAGTGGCTGAAGGCCCGCCTCGAACGCGTCCTGCCGGGTGTCATGCGCCGCCACGGCGTCGCAATGTGGGTCGTCGCGAACCGCGAGTACAACGAGGACCCGGTGTTCCTCTCTCTCGTCTCGCCCTCGGTCTTCGCCGCGAGACGCCGGACGATCCTCGTCTTCTACGACCGCGGGCCGGAAAAAGGGATCGAGCGGCTCGCGGTCGGGGGCGGATCGAACGGCGGACTGTACACGGTCTATCGCGATCCCGAGATCGAGACCC
>DASWIB010000289.1:0-12936 GCA_036397915.1 Thermoanaerobaculia bacterium
TGAACCACACGTCGTCGTCGTCGGTGCAGGGTTCGGCGGGTTGAACACGGTCCGCGCGCTGCGCCGGGCGCGCGTCCGTGTCACCCTGGTCGATCGGCGCAACCATCATCTCTTTCAACCGCTCCTTTACCAGGTCGCGACCGCAGCCCTCTCGCCGGCCGATATCGCCTACCCCGTGCGCTCGATCGTCCGCCGCCAGCGGAACGCGGCCGTGCTGCTCGCGGAAGCGGTCGCCGTCGATCGGGCCGCGCGGGAGCTCGTGCTCTCGGACGGGCGGCTGCCCTTCGACTACCTCGTGCTCGCGACGGGAGCGCGGCACGCCTACTTCGGCCACGACGCCTGGGAGAAGAACGCCCCCGGCCTGAAAACCCTCGAGGACGCGCTCGAGATCCGCCGGCGAATCCTGCTCGCGTTCGAGCGGGCCGAGCGGGAGCCGGACGAACCCCGTCGGCGCGCGCTCGTGACGTTCGTGATCGTGGGAGGCGGTCCGACCGGAGTCGAGCTCGCCGGCGCGATCGGTGAGATCTCGCGCCAGGTGATGGTGAGCGACTTCCGCGCCATCGACCCCCGCGAAGCGCAGATCGTGGTGCTCGAGGCGGGACCGAGAATTCTCCCTTCTTTCCCCGAAGACCTCGCGCTCGAGGCGCAGGAGTCTCTCCGCGCGCTCGGCGTCGAGGTCCGCACCGGGTGCGCGGTCACGGCTATGGGGAACGGCTTCGTGGAAGCGGACGGGACGAAGATCGCCGCGGCCACGATCCTCTGGGCAGCGGGCGTTCGAGCCTCCCCGCTGGCCGCCACCTTGGGCGCTCCCCTCGATCGCGTCGGACGCGTGCTCGTCGAGCGCGACCTGTCGATCCCGGGCGACGCGAACGTTTTCGCGATCGGAGACGTCGCTGCGTTTCCGCACCAGACGGGAGCCCCCCTACCGGGAGTCGCCCCGGTCGCAATCCAGCAGGGACGTCACGTCGCGGAGAACGTCCGGCGGGACCTCGCCGGGGAGCCGCGCCGGCCGTTCCATTACCGCGACCGCGGCAGTCTCGCGGTGGTCGGCCGCGCGCGGGCGGTCGCCCAGTTCGGGCGGTTCAAGCTCACCGGCTTCCTTGCGTGGCTCGGCTGGTCCTTCATCCACATTCTCTTCCTGATCGGTTTCCGCAACCGCGCGCTCGTCCTCTTCGAATGGGCGTGGGCCTACTTCACGTATCAGCGGGGCGCGCGGCTCATCACCGGCTCGATCGAACGGCCGCGGGAGATTTTCAGGAGCTGACCTCGATCGGAGCGGCGGGGGCCATCGGCGTTGACGGTGCCCTCCACAATGCGGGAGTATTCTCGAAATCTCAGCGTTGTGGCAGTCCGGTCCGGGCTCGAGGGGAGCGCGGCCTTACTGAAAGGTGAGGTCCTGATGTCACGAGTCGTTCGTGTCCGAAACAACCGCTGGCATTTCCCGCTTCTCCTTCTGTCCGTCGTCGCCCTCACGCTGTCGGCGTGCGCGACCCCCCAACAGGGCGCGGCTCCGGCCGCGACTGCAGATTCCACCGAGCGGATTGCGGCAGGGCTCCCGCCCCCCGCCCCGGCTCGCACGAAGGGGTATGTCTATCCCGCCGCGCCGAAGGGCGACCTCGTCGAGGACTACCACGGGACGAAGGTCGCGGACCCGCACCGCTCGCTCGAGAATCCGGACGACCCGGCGACGGCCGCCTGGGTGGAGGCGGAGAACGCCCTGACCCGGAGCGTGCTCGATCGGGTCGAGCGCGACAAGATCAAAGCGCGGCTGACCGAGCTGTTCGATTACCCGAAGGTCGGGATCCCCGAGAAGAAAGGGAACCGCTACTTCTTCTCCAAGAACACCGGGCTCCAGAACCAGTCTGTGTACTACGTCCAGGAGGGTCTGGCCGGCGAGCCGCGAGCGCTCATCGACCCGAACACGATGTCCCCCGACGGAACGGTCGCGCTGACCAACACGTCTCCATCCAAGGACGGGCGACTGCTCGGTTATGCGATCTCGAAGAGCGGCAGCGACCGGCAGGAGATCTCGGTCCGCGAAGTCGCGACGGGGAAGGACCTGCCCGACAAGCTCGTCTGGGTCAAGTTCTCCGGAATCGCCTGGACGCCCGATGGCAAAGGCTTCTTCTACACGCGCTTCCCGGAGCCGGGCACCGTGCCGGCCGGCGACGAGCACTACTTTCCCAAGCTCCACTATCACCGGCTGGGCGAGCCGCAGGAGAAGGATGTGATGTTCTTCGAAAAGCCGACCGAGAAAGAGGTCGGTGTGAGCGGCTTCGTCTCCTACGACGGCCGGTGGCTCGTGGTTCTTCCGGGCAAGGGCGCGAGCAACAAGACCGAGGTCTGGGCCCTCGACCGCAGAAGGCCGGGCGCGCGACCGGTGGCGGTGTTCACCGGCTTCGACAACGCCTATCAGGTCGCCGAGGTCGTGGACGGCAGACTCTATGCGCGCACGGATCGGGACGCCCCGCTCGGACGGATCATCACCGTGGACCTCGAGCGTCTGCCGCCGGACAACAAGGATGCTCCGTTCGTCGAGCTGGTCCCGCAGGGGGACGACACGCTTCAGGCCGCCTACATCGTCAACAGGAAGCTCATCGTTCGGCGCTTGCGAAATGCGAGCACCTCGCTCGAAGTGCGCAGTCTCGCCGGAGAGATCGAGAAGGAGATCGAGCTTCCCGGGATCGGCTCGGTCGGCGGGATCTCGGGCGAGGCAGACGAGAAGGAGATGTTTCTCTCGTTCAGCTCCTTCACGATGCCGCTGACGAACTACCGCTACGACTTCGATCAGAGAGAGCTGGTTCTCTTCCGCAAGCCCGAAGTCAACGTCGATCCGTCACTCTACGAGACCGAACAGATCTGGTATCCCTCGAAGGACGGCACGAAGGTCTCGATGTTCCTGGTTCACAAGAAAGGGCTGGCGAAGGACGGCAACCGGCCCGTGTACCTCACCGCGTACGGCGGCTTCAACATCAGCCAGTCGCCGGGCTTCTCCGCGACGCGCTACGTCTTTCTCGAGAAGGACGGCATCGTGGCCGTCCCGAACCTCCGCGGCGGCGGGGAGTACGGCGAGGCATGGCACAAAGCCGGGATGCGCGAGAAGAAGCAGAACGTCTTCGACGACTTCATCGCGGCGGCCGAGTGGCTGATCGCCAGTGGCTGGACCCGGTCCGAAAGGCTGGCGATCGCGGGAGGCTCGAACGGCGGCTTGCTCGTCTCGGCCGTGGAGGTGCAGCGGCCGGACCTCTACGGCGCCGTCGTTTGCCAGGTGCCGGTGGCGGACATGCTCCGCTATCAGCGGTTCACCGTCGGGCGCTACTGGATCGCCGAATACGGCAGCGCCGAGGCGGCCGCGGACTTTTCCTTCCTCTACAAATACTCGCCGTATCACAACGTGCGCGAAGGGGTGGCGTATCCCGCGACGCTCGTGACGACCGCGGATACCGACGACCGGGTCGCGCCGGGTCACGGTAAGAAGCTCGCGGCGCGTCTCCAGGCGGCGCAGGCCGGCGACGATCCGATCCTTCTTCGCGTCGAGACGAAGGCGGGACACGGCGCGGGCAAGCCGACGACGAAGATCCTGGACGAGCAGGCCGACATCTGGACATTCGTCTTCTGGCAGCTCGGCATGATTTAACTCGGAGAGCGGAAATCCCCGCCCTGAATCGAGCCGCCTCGGCGGGAACCCCGAGGCCGCTGCGGTGTCTCACAAACGCAGGAGGCCGCCATGAGACTGAGACACCGTTCGATCGTCGTTCCCCTCTTTCTCGTCCTGGTAGCCGCCGGCCCGCCGCTCCTCGCGGCGGAGCGCCAGGGATTCTCGCTCTCGGTCCTCGTGGACGGATGTGAGGCGCCCGAGTACGAGCACGCGGGCAAGCTCTACATCGAGGCGCTCCGCGGTCGGAGGTTTGCCCTGCGCGTCTCCAACCCGACGCCCCAACGAATCGCCGTCGCTCTCTCCGTCGACGGACGGAACGTGATCGACGCAAACCGGACCTCGGCGTTCGAAGCGGCGAAGTGGGTTCTCTTCCCGGGCCAGACGATCGAGATCCCCGGCTGGCAGGTCTCCGGGGAGACTTCGCGGAAGTTCTTTTTCACGGAGGCCTCCCGTTCTTACGCGAAGTGGCTCGGCGACACCCGCAACGTCGGCACGATCGAGGCGATCTTCTTCCGCGAGAAGCGCCGCTGGCCGGTCCCACTCGAACGCGGGGAGATCGAGGGTGGCACTCCCGAGAGCAGTCTCTTTGACGAGCCGCTCCGTGAGGCCAGTCCGCCGAAGTCCGCGTCGGCCGAGCCGCGGGGCGGCAAAGATCTCGATCAACGCAAGTCCAAAGCCGATCGCTTCGCCGCAACCGGAATCGGCGAGAAGACGGACTTCGCCGTGCGCTGGATCGACTTCGACGAGGATCCCGATCCCGCCGCCCGGATCGCGTTGCGCTACGAGTTCCGGCGCGAACTCGTCCGGCTCGGCGTGCTGCCGCGGCCCGACGACGCTCTCGCGGCGCGCGAACGCAGCCGCGGGTTCGAGCCGGATTACGCCCCCGATCCGTATCGGAAACGTTGAAGACGCATGGAGGACGGACGGTCGGGCGTGGAAAGTACAATCCCGGCGTCCCCGGTGCGCCGCCTCTTGGAGACCGTCCCTCCAGCCGCTTCCGACGAGGAGCTCATCGCTCGCGCGAGAGCGGGCGACGAGTCTTTTTTCGGCGAGTTCGTTCGCCGACACATGGCGGCGGTGCATCGGTGGATGGTGCACGCTGTCGGAGAGGGGGACGCCGAGGACCTGACGCAGGACGTTTTCCTGCGCGCCTACCGCGGCCTCTCCCGCTTCCGCGATCAGGCGCCGCCGCGCGCGTGGCTCGCGGCGATCGCCGACAACGCCATCAAGAACCGTTATCGCGCGCGAAGCCGATTCCGGAGGATCTTCGCGCCCGATCGCTCCCCGGATTCGCTCGCGGCTCGGGCCTCCACGTCCTCGGACCCGGAAGCGGACGCTCGGGCCGCGGAGGCGCGGCGGTCCGTCCTCGGAGCGCTCCAGAAGCTGCCGCTCGACTTCCGCCTTCCAGTGGTTTTGCGAGACCTCGAGGAGTGGAGCTACGAGGAGATCGCGGCGTCGCTCGAGCTTCCGCTCGGAACGGTGAAGTCCCGGATCGCGAGGGGGCGTGGCCAGCTCCGCGCGATTCTGGCTCCGCTCCTCGTCCCGGAGAAGAACCCATGAACGGAAACGGATATACGCACCCCGCCCGGTCGGTCGACTTCCTGTCGCGTCTCTACGACGGCGAGCTCGAAGCCGACGAGCGAGCGCGATTCGAGGCGCACCGCGCGCACTGTGCCGAGTGCCGCCACGCGGCCGTCGAGTTCGAGGATGCACTCTCGCTCTTTCGGTCCGCGCGCTCCACGCCGCCACGCTCGGATCTCGCCGCCCGGATCCTTCGAAAGGTGCAGACGACCAACCGCCCGCGTGTGCCTTTCCCGCTGCGTTTCCGGATCGACCTCGGCTGGGCGGCGCTACTTCTGACGGCGCTCTTTGCGCTCCTGATCACGACGCCCATCGCCGTGCGGCAGAACGCGACGGCGCCTCCTCCGGCTCCGCCGCCGGCGCCGAAACCCGCAGCGAGTCCGCCTCTGGGGCCGCCGATTGCGCTTCCGCGAGAGAAGGGTCGGCTGGCGGACACCGGGCCGGCCGCGCCCCGGGAGTCCAGAGAGAATGCGCCGATCGCGGGCGGCGAGGCGGCAGCTCCGAAGGTGGAGCCTCAGATCGGGAAGACGCTCGAGCGCGAAGAGTCCGCGGCGACGCGTCGGCAGATGTCTGGAGTCGGAGCTCGGGTTCCCCAACCGACGAGCGCGGGAGGCGAGGGCGAAGCGGTCACCCGGCCCGCCGGGGCCCCTTCACCGCTTCACCTCTCGATCCACGAAGCCGATGGTTTCGGCGCTCCCCCGCCTCTCCTTTCGGAGCCGCGGATCGAACTGCCGCCTGCCGAGCGGGGTCACGAGTACCTCCTTCTCGTGGACTCGCAGGGGATCGTGCGTGAAGTCTCACCGAGGGTCTCGAGAGAGGAGGCTCCGGGCTTCGCACCCGCTCCCCCGCGGCGAATGTCGCGGGCGCAGGCCGCGGCTCCGAGGCCGCTCGCGGAGCTGCGGTTTCAGGCGGGGAGCCGGCCGCGGAGACTGCTCGTTCGGATCGAGTAGAGCCGCGCCGCTCTACCGACTCACGGCGAGAACCGCGGCGCCGCGGATCTCACCGCGCTTTACCCGTCGAAGCGCCTCGTTGGCTTCGTCGAGTTCGAAGATCACCGTTTCGGCCCGGATCGGAATCCCTGCCGCGAGCTCGAGAAACTCCTCCGCGTCGCGACGCGTGTAGTTCATCACGCTCCGCACGACGCGCTCGCCATAGAGCTTCTCGTAGTCGAACGACGGGATGGGGCTCATGTGGATCGCGTTGACGGCGAGCGTGGCGCCGCGGTCGAGACGTCCCAGAGCGAGCGGCACGATCTCTCCCGCGGGCGCAAAGATCGCCGCCGCGTCGAGAGGAATGCCGGGATCGTCGGCGGTCGAGCCTGCCCAGACGGCGCCCATCTCTCGAGCGAGCTCGCGGTGGTGCGCTTCCCGCGTGAAGACGAACACTTCGCATCCTTCGTTTCGCGCGACCTGGAGAACGAGGTGCGCCGACGCGCCGAAGCCGAAGAGACCCAGTCGAGCGCCGCGGCGCGCTCCGGAGAGGCGAAGCGTCCGATAGCCGATAACGCCCGCGCAGAGAAGTGGCGCAGCCTCTGTCGCGGCGAAAGCCGTCGGCAGCCGGTAGGCAGCGCGTTCGGGCGCGGTCATCCGTTCCGCAAAGCCGCCGTCGCGGTCGCGGCCGGTGAAGAGCGCCCGCGGGCAGAGGTTTTCACGCCCCGACCGGCAGAAGATGCACTCGCCGCACGTCCACGAGAGCCAGCCGACCCCCACGAGATCGCCGGGCCGAAGGCGCTCGACTCCGGCGCCGCACTCGACGACCCTTCCGGCGACCTGGTGGCCGGGAACGATCGGAAGCCGCGCGGAGACCTCTCCTTCCACGATGTGGAGGTCCGTCCGACAGACGCCGCAGGCCTCGACTTCGATCGAGACCTCCCCGGCGGCCGATCGCGGGTCGGACAGCTCCGTCGCATACAGCGGGCTCTGCTCGATCGGCGCGATCCTCTCGAGGACCATGGCCTTCATCGCGGGCGCTATTCTCCTCCGGCCGCGGCCCAAGGGGGCGTGGGGACCGCAAGGTCCCCGCCGACAGATACTCGGACGAACTTCTCGCTCGCGTTTCTCGCGAAGCGAGCGTCGCTGGAGGACGGGATGAGGGCGCTGCTCGTCCGGATCGATCGACGCTCACCCCTATACTCGCCTGGTGTTCCCGATCCGCGACAACGTCCCGAGGAGCCACGTCCCGTTCGCGACGTGGCTGATCATCGCGATGAACGTGTTCGTGTTCTTTGTCGAGCTCTCGAGCCCCGCGGCCGCCGTCGAGCAGATGACCTACCTCTTCGGGATCGTCCCGGCGCGCTATACACATCCGGAGTGGGCGCAGTGGGTCGGATTCCCGTCCAGCTACTGGCCGTTCGTCACGAGCATGTTCCTCCACGGCGGCTGGCTGCACATCATCGGCAACATGTGGATGCTTTGGATCTTCGGGGACAACGTCGAGGACCGTATGGGTCCTTTTCGCTTCCTCTTCTTCTATCTCGTGTGCGGAATCGCCGCCGCGCTCGTGCACCTCCTGACCAACGTCGGATCGACCGTACCGGCGGTTGGCGCGTCCGGCGCGATCGCCGGGGTCATGGCGGCGTACTTCCTCCTCTACCCGCGCGCGCGCATCGTGGCGATGTTCCCGATCGTCTTCTGGCCGGTATTCTTCGAGGTGCCGGCGTTCCTCTATCTCGGCTTCTGGTTCTTCGTGCAGTTCTTCAGCGGCGCCGCGGCCCTGCTGTCGCCCGACCGCGTGAGCGGCATCGCCTGGTGGGCACACATTGGCGGGTTCGCGACGGGAGTTCTCACGTTCTGGCTCTTCCTCCGGCCGCGGCGGCCGCTGTTACGCAGGTTTTCGATGGGAGGGCTCGCATGACCGATCTCGCCGCTTCCGAGTTCCCCCACGTTCTGAAGGACCTCGGCTGGTCGAATCTGCCCGGCGGAGAGGCCGAGCGTGTGGCCGAGATCACCCGTGAGTTCGTGGAGGCGACACTGGCGTTTCGGGACGTCGAGCCCGCCGTCACGATCTTCGGGTCGGCAAGGCTCGGCCCGAGCCATCCCGCCTACGAGCTCGCGCGGCAGACCGCGAAGCTGCTCGCTCTCGAAGGATTCAACGTCGTGACCGGCGGCGGTCCGGGAGTCATGGAGGCAGCCAACCGAGGCTGCCAGGAGGGCGGCGGGATCTCGATCGGCCTGAACATCCGGCTCCCTCGCGAGCAGAAGCCCAACCCCTATCTCGACCGCGAGTTCGACTTCACGTACTTCTTCGTCCGCAAGTACATGTTCGTGAAACTGTCCTGCGCCTTCGTCGGGTTCCTCGGGGGATTCGGGACGCTCGACGAGCTCTTCGAGACGCTCACGCTCATGCAGACGCGCAAGATCGACAGCTATCCGATCGTCCTGGGAGGGCAGGACGTGGAGGACGCAATCGAGCCGCTTCTCGGCAAGCTCCTCGAGCACGGCACGATCGACACGCGAGATCGCGGCCTCATCCATCGAAGCGCAGACCCGGAGGACGCGGTCCGGATCGTCGTCGAGCACCACCGCCGGCTGTCGCGGATGACGAACAAACCGGAGAAGAAGCCGGTCCGCGCACACGCGCCGCTGCAGCCGAGAAAGACCAGGAGTGTGTCCGAGTAGTCTTTTGGCGGGGACGTTGCGATCTCCCGCACCCCTGAATCAGGACTCAGGACGACCCGGCAGGGGCGTCGGCCGCCGCGCGAGGAGCTCGCGGAGGCGGTCGATCGGGATCGCTTCGACTTTGCGGCCGCGGTATCCCGTCACAGTCGTCGCGCGGGTCAGGGAATTGATCACCGCTTCCTCGACGGACTCGACCGCGGCGAGAAACAGGGGGCCCATGAAGTCGTTATGGACCTCCTCGAACTCGCGCGTCCGCGCCCGGGGGCCGTGCTCCTCCAGGCTCTTCGTCGAGAAAGCGATCACGAAATCTCCGGAGCCGTTGTCCATGAACGAGCCGGTGCGCGCGAGGCCGAGGAGGCCACGCCGCGCGAGTCGCTCGAGATTCCGCGCAGAAAGCGGAGCGTCGGTGGCGAGGACGATCATGCACGAGCCGCCCTCCGGCTCCTCCTCGAGCCCCTCGAGCTCCTTTCGGAATGCGTAGCGCCCGAGCAGCTCGCCGACGCGCACGCCGTCGATCGTCAGAATCCCGCCGAAGTTCGATTGGACCAGGGCGCCGACCGTCCACCCGCCGAGCTTTGCCGGAAGGAGACGCGACGCCGTCCCGATGCCGCTCTTCCACCCGAAGGCAACCGTCCCGGTCCCCGCGCCGACGCTGCCCTCCTCCACCGGGCCCGCCGCCGCCGACTCGATGGCGGCGATCACGTCGCGCGCGGTGACGCGCCGGGCGCGGATGTCGTTCAGGCGGCCGTCGTTGGTCTCGCCGGCGACCGCATTCACCGAGCGGACCTCATCGTTGCCCGGCCGCGAAAGGGTCCATGAGACGAGCGCCTCGACGGCCGGAGCCACGGCGAGCGTGTTCGTCAACACGATCGGAGTCTCGAGATTGCCTAGCTCGCGCACCTGCAGAAATCCGGCGGCCTTTCCGAAGCCGTTGCCCACCCAGACACCCGCCGGTGCCTTGCGTCGAAACAGGTCTCCCGGGTGCGGGAGGATCGCGGTGACTCCAGTACGGATCGATGTCCCTTCGACGATGGTGCGGTGCCCGACGCGGACGCCGCCGACGTCCGTGATCGCGTTCCACTTCCCCGGCGGCAGGACTCCCGGCCGAACGCCGAGGTCTCGCAGGCGGGGCCTCTCTTCCCCGAAGCCCCCGCGCGTCGCCAGCAGCAGGAACGCCACGCCGAGAGCACGGCGCCCGACGATTCGGTTCCTCACGACCACCGGCACACCCGCCCTTTCCCCCGGCCGAGTCTGAAGGTCTCCACGAAACCGGGTCAACTCCGAAAATCGAGCGAGACCCGTCGATCGAGACTGACAATTCGGGGCACCCGATCCGCGACACCGGGCCGATTTCCCCTCTGAATTCAATCAGTTGCCCGCCAAGCTCGACCCGGCCCGTTCCTTGCGCTTCCGGAACAATCAAGAAGAAGCGACCGGCTTGCCGAGCAAGGGCAGAAAACGGCCCGCCCAAACGGAAGAGAAAAAATGGGGAACGCAACGTCGTTTGAGACTCTGGAAGTTTCTTGTTGCTGGGTCCGTCTCGTTGGTCACTGCCACGACACACGCCCCGGGGCAGGAAGAGTCTGTCGGAGGCGGATACCGGCTATCACCTCTGAAGCGACGCGACGGCTCTCTCGGCGCCGGACCTCTCGCGGGCGGTGCTCTCGGTCCGGCATGCGCTGGGGTGCGGAGGAACCGGGTTCCGGGTCTCCGCGCAAGAGAACACGCCGGAAGCATTTGCCGCCGAGTTGTTAGATCCGCGCTCGTCCATTTCGTCCAATAGGAGGGCCAAATCCATGCGAAGCCTCGCGCTGTCGTTCGCAGCGTTCCTCGTGTTTGCTGTGGCTGTCGACGCCGAAAGGGTCGAGCCAGTCTTCGTTCGCGAAGCGATCGGTATCCAGGCGGCGGCGGCCCCGGCGCATCTGGCCGACCAAGAACCGCCGATGGTAACCCTTGCGGCAGCCCGGGACGCGGTGCCCGGGGAGATCGCAGCCATTCAGGAGTGGAACGAGCAGGGAAACCGGCCCGCGAAGAACGGCTTCACCCGCAGCACGGGGGGCGTACTCGCCGTCCGCGTCGCTCCGGCGGAAGTGTCGGCGAAAGGTGGTCTCGGCCACGTTGCGATGTCGAATCGCGGAACAAGCGTCTGGGCCGGCAGCATCCGCGTGGCAGGCGCGTACCGGCTCCGCATCCATCTGCAGAATGTCGTCGTTCCTCCCGGCACCCGGTTCTGGGTCTATGGGCACGCCGGCACCGCGATCGCGTTCGGTACGGAGCTGATCGACGACCGCGGCGAGTTGTACACGCCGAGCGTCGAAGGTGAGCTTGTCCATCTCGAAATGGAACTTCCGGCCGGCACCCTCGGCGCGTCCTTCGACATCACGAACGTCGTGGAGCTCGTCGGCCCGCTGACGACGCACGATAGTCCGACCTGTCTGATCGACGCGACCTGTGTCACGTCTTCGACTCTCGATGTCATCGATCTCTACCGGCGAGCCGTGGCGCACCTCGAGTACGTCAAGGACGGCGGCAGCTTCGTCTGCACCGGGGGACTGCTCAACGATCGCGACGACTCGAGCTTTATCCCCTATCTCCTCACCGCGAACCACTGCTTCTCAACGCAAACGTCGGCGACTTCCCTCGAGGCATACTGGGATTACAGGACCGCGACTTGCGCGGGAGTGTTTCCTTCGATGGGCAGCAGCCCGCGGTCGAACGGCTCGACGCTCCTTGCGACGAGCCCCACGTCGGATTTCACATTCGTGCGTATGAACAGCGTACCGTCAGGGCGCGTATTTCTCGGGTGGGACACCGGGCCGCTCACGGCCGGGACGATGCTTTACCGCATTTCGCATCCGTTCCCCGACAGCTTCGCCGACCCTGCGCCGCAGGCGTATTCGACAACGATCGTGACGACAACCAGCTCCACCTGCACCGGCAAATCGCGTCCGGATTTCATCTACTCGACCACGGGCGACGGTGGGACGTATGGCGGCAGCTCGGGCTCGCCAGTGATCTTGAGCGGGGGTATTACGGTCGGCCAGCTCTACGGAGCCTGCGGCCCCGATCCGTCGGCGGGATGCAACGCCTCTAACTACACCGTCGACGGCGCATTCGCCCAGACTTATCCGTCGGTGAGCGGATACCTGAGCGGCGGCGGCGGGGGAGCGACGGTGTGCACTCCGAATTCGACCACTCTGTGTCTGAACGACGGTCGCTTCCGCGTAACGGCGACGTTCCTGACCCCTCAGGGGCAGAGCGGGAACGCGAACGCCGTGACCGAGACCTCCGCCACCGGCCTGTTCTGGTTCTTCAGCGCGGACAACGTCGAGGCGATCATAAAGGTCGTCAACGGCTGTACCTTGAACTCGCGCTACTGGGTATTCGCGGGAGGCTTGACCAACGTTCAGGTCTCGCTCACCGTCACCGACACCCGGAACGGAACGACCCGGACCTACACGAATCCTCAGGGCGTGGCATTCCAACCGGTCCAGGACACGAACGCTTTCGCCACATGTCCGTAAGAAGGGGCGTCAGCGCGCCTCAACAGAACGTCGTCAGCACGGCGTTGGGGTGATCGAGGCGGTATCCGTCGCCTGCCGGATCGGGATCGATCTCGAGCGTTGCGCCGTCGAGGATCTCCATCGCGTAGTCGTCCATGACGATCGGGATTCCATTCGACTCGAATCGGTGTCCTTCGTCCGCTCCGCTTTGCTCGACGGAGATCCGGAATCCGTTCCCGCCGCACCCCAGAACGTGGCGGACCGAGAGCACCGCGTTGGTGAAATCGGCCTCGGAGGACAGCCGCCGCGCCGCATCCGGGCTGATCGTCAGCGGCGAAGCGGCCCTGCCTCTCGAGCTCGTCAAGGGAACGCGGCGACGTCCGCCACGCTCGCGAGGTTTCCCTGCTGGTTTGCGTACGTCTTCAAGGCACCGGTCACGGTATCCGTCACCGTGATCGTGTACTGCACGTCGGAGAGAGCGCCGTAGAAGACCCAGAAGAAACCGTTGAACGACCGGCCGTCGACGGCCTTGAGCACGATCTCGACGTTGTTCGCTGAGAAGAACCAGAAATACCCG
>DASWIB010000290.1:0-2853 GCA_036397915.1 Thermoanaerobaculia bacterium
GCGTATCCGAAGACGCTGGATGACTCGGTGCTCCGGCTGATGGCCTCGGAGCCGCGGTTCCTTCCGTACGTGGACGTCCCGCTGCAGCACGTCTCCCGTGCCGTGCTTTCCGCGATGCGGCGCGGCGGGGACTCCGAGTCGCATCTCGCGATGATCACGCGCATGCGGGCGATCGTCCCCGAGATCGCAATCCGCACGACCTTCATCGTGGGTTTTCCGGGTGAGGGAGAGAGCGAGTTCCGCGAGCTCTGCGAGTTCGTGCGCCGCGCGGAGCTCGACAACGTCGGCGTCTTCACGTACTCGCCCGAGCCCGGATCCGCGTCGGAGCGTCTCGGCGACCCGGTTTCAGTGCCCGAGAAGGAGCGACGGCGCGATTTCCTTCTCTCGATCCAGCGTCCGATCGCACGGAAGAAGAACCGCGCACTGCAAGGGCGGGTCGTCGAGGCGATCCTGGAGGGGCCGTGCGAGGAAACCGATCGGCTCCTGGAAGGCCGCCTGCGCTCGCAGGCGCCGGAGATCGATGGGCGCCTTCTCGTGAACGAGACCGGCGAAAAGGACCTCCGGCCCGGCGCGATCGTGCGCGTCCGGATCTCCGAGACTCACGATTACGACCTCGTCGGCGCGGTCGTTTGAAGCGCCCCTCGCCCTGCCCCTTCCGCGGCGGGGAGAGGGAGCCGGGCCGATGCTGACGCGATGACGGCGATGCGCGTCGTCCGGGATCCGCTCCGCGCGGCGGACCTCCCGAGGGGCGGAATCGCGACGATCGGCAATTTCGACGGCGTGCATCTCGGCCACCGGCGGATTCTCGAAACGGTGGTCGCGCGGGCGCGTGACTCCGGCCGGCCGTCCGTCGCAATCACTTTCGAGCCGCACCCGCGTTCGGTGCTCCGACCGGACCGCGCGCCCCGCCGCCTCCAGACGCTCCACCAGAAGGAGGAAGCGATCGAAGCGATCGGTCTCGAGAACCTCCTCGTGATCCCTTTCACTCGAGACTTCTCGTTGATCGAGCCGGAGGAGTTCGTGCGTTCGGTCCTGGGCGCCCGGCTCGCGGTTTCCGAGATCTACCTCGGAAGCCACTTCGCGTTCGGACGAGGAAAACGCGGCGACATCACGCTCTTGAAGAGAATGGGTCCGGAGTGCGATTTCGTCGCCTCGTCGGTCGAGGAAGTGTTCTTCGAGGGGGAGCCGGTGTCTTCGACCCGGATCCGCGACGCGATCGGCCGCGGAGACGTCTCGCGGGCGAACGCGATGCTTGGACGGGAGTACGAGATCGACGGCCTCGTTGCGCGGGGGGACGGCCTCGGCAGTCGGTTGGGCTTCCCGACCATCAATCTCGAGCCCGAAAACGAGCTTCAACCGGCAAACGGGGTCTACGTGACTCAGATCCAGATCCGCTCGGCAGGCGGCCGGCTCGATTCCGTCACGAATATCGGGCGGCGACCGACGGTGTACGAGGACTACGCGACCACGATCGAGACCCACGTGCTCGACTTCTCCTCCAACGTGTACGGCGAGAGAGTTCGGCTCTTCTTCTTCGAGCGCCTTCGCGAAGAGCGCAAGTTCCCGTCGGTGAAAGAGCTGTCCGACCAGATCGGCAAAGACATCGAATCGACGAAGGAATACTTCGATCGAAGGAAGACCGGTCGGTCGCGGACCTCGGAATAAAATAGCCGCCGAAGGCGGGGCCCACTCCGCGTCCGAGGTCCTGCCACGAAAGCGGCGAACCGGTGGATCACGCCTTTCGATCCTTCATGAAATCGCGGGTCGCCGGATCATCCCGCGAACGCCGGCGAGAACCAGAAGAGCGACGCCGAAAGTGCCTACGATCGTTGCCCCGGTGGGAAGGTCGAGTACGTAGGAGAGCGCGACCCCCGCAGCCGACACGAGAGCGCCCATGCCCCAGCCGATCGCAAGGCGCGTGCCCAGCCGCTCCGAGAAGAGCATCGCCGCCACGGCCGGAACGATCAGAAAGCAGAAAACAAGAAGTACGCCGGCGATAGCAACCGACGAGGTGACGACAAACCCGAAGGACATATAGAAGAGGAAGTCCCACAGGCGGATGTTGACGCCCTGGCGCCCCGCTTCCGACTCGTTCATCGAGATCATCAGGAATCGCCGGCGGAAGAGGTAGTGGAAAAGGCCGACCAGTGAGTAGAGGACGGCGGTCTTGCCGAGTTCCGGCCACGATACCGACAGGATGTTCCCGACGAGCATGTCCTTCAGGTGTTCCGTCTCCTGGGTCGCCTTCGACATGACGAGGATGGCCATGGCAGCGGAGACCGCATAGACGATCCCGATGATCGCCTCCTGCGGAATGCGCGTCTCCCTGTAGGGTCGGGAGAGTGAAAAGACAGCCGCTCCGACGAACGTGAACCCGAGCGAGAAGAGGTACGCCGTCGTCGAGTGCAGGTCGTAGCCCGCGAGGTACGCCACGGTCGTCCCGAGCGCGGCGATCTGGGCGAGCGACAGGTCCACGAAGATGACGCCACGCTCGACGACGTGGACGCCGAGGTACGCGTGGATGCCGGTGAGGATGAGGCTCGCCACGAAGGCGGGGAGGAGGAGTTCGAGAACGGTCATTTCCTCTGTTGCATCGCTTTCACGAAGAGGCCGAGGTCGTAGTCGAACAGGGAGAAGTAGTCCTTGATCTCGGGTTCTCCACCGACGGATGGAGGGAAGACGAGAAGCGTGGCTCCGGCCTTCTCCGCGATGAACTTGGGGAGTTTGGAGTCGAAATAGGGCTCCATCAGTAAGAGCGGAACCCGTCGCGACCTCATCGTCTGAATGAGCCCCACCACGTGTGCGGGCCCGGCCGGCACCCCGGGCTTGGGCTCGACGTAGCCGACGACCTTG
>DASWIB010000291.1:0-9190 GCA_036397915.1 Thermoanaerobaculia bacterium
ACCGGGCTCCCCTACGCGAGCAAGGTCACAACCACGGATGACACAGGCGCGACGGTCTCAGTGATGCACGCGTGCGGGCACGACATCCACATGACCTCCTGGATCGGCGCGGCGACGCTGCTCTTGAAAGCGAAGGAGCGCTGGCGCGGCACGCTCGTGATGGTCGGACAGCCCGCGGAGGAGAAGGGCGGCGGCGCTCGCCTGATGCTGGAGGACGGTCTCTTCACGAAGTTCCCGAAGCCCGATTTCGCAGTGGCGATCCACGACGACGCGGGCCTACCCGCTGGCCAGGTGGGATTGAGCTCCGGCTACGCGCTCGCGAACGTCGATTCGGTCGACATCACCATCTACGGCAAAGGAGGGCACGGCGCGTACCCGCACACGACCGTCGATCCGATCGTGATCGCGGCGCGCACGATCGTCGCTCTTCAGACGATCGTCGGGCGCGAGAACAACCCGCTCGACCCCGGCGTCGTGACCGTCGGCTCGATTCACGGCGGGACGAAGCACAACATCGTGCCGGACGAGGTGAAGCTCCAGCTCACGGTGCGGTCCTACAAGGATGATGTGCGCAAGCGGATGCTCGCCTCGATCGCCCGCATCGCGAAGGCCGAGGCGGCGGCCGCGGGGGCGCCCAGGGAGCCGAAGGTGGAGCTGAGCGAAGGGACGTCCGCGACCTACAACGATCCGGCGGTCACGAAGAGGGTCGCTGGGGCGCTCTCTCGCGGGCTGGGAGCTTCGCGGGTCGGGGAACATCCTCCGGTCATGGGGGGAGAAGACTTCTCCGAGTACGGCCGCGCGGGAGTCCCCTCGACTCTGATCTGGGTCGGCGCCGTCGAGCCGAAGAAGTACGAGGCCGCGAAGGCTTCCGGCGCCCCGCTTCCCTCGCTCCACTCCTCCGAGTTCGCGCCGGACCCCGAGCCGACGATCAAGACCGGCGTGACGACCGTCACGCTCGCGGCGCTCGAGCTGCTGGGCCGACGCTGAGCTCCGGAATTCAGCGAATCAACGATTCAGCGCTGACCCGGGTCGGCGATTCGGCGGCCCACCCCACCTCGGAGGCACCGATCCTGCACCCATCGCGAGCATGGGCAACTTCCTGAGCACGAGGCTCTTTCGCGTCGGCGAGACGGAAGTCACCGTCTCGAGCCTTCTGCTGGCGCTCGCGATCCTGATCGCGAGCTTCGTCCTCTCCCGGCTCGCTCGGACCTTCATCGCGGACCGGCTGCTCGGACGCACTCGAATCGCCGTCGGCGCCCGTTACGCGATCGGGCGTGTCTTCGGCTACGTCATCCTCGCGCTCGGCATCATCGTCGCGATGCAGCCGCTCGGAGTGAACGCCACGACGCTCGCAGTCTTCGGCGGCGCGCTGGGGATCGGCCTCGGATTCGGCCTCCAGGACGTGGTCAAGAACTTCGTCGCGGGCCTGGTCATCCTGATCGAGCGCCCGATCCAGGTCGGCGACTCGATCGAGGTGGGCGACGTGACCGGCGACGTCGTCGAGATCCGCGGGCGCGCGACGGTCGTCCGCACTAACGACGACATCTACTTGATCGTGCCCAACTCGAAGTTCATCTCGGACACCGTCACCAACCGGAGCTTCGGCCAACTGCGCGTGCGTTACCGAATCCCCGTCGGCGTGGCGTATGGAACCGACCCGAAAGCGGCCGAGGAGGCTCTGCTCGAAGCGGCAGGCCGATCGGGGAACGTGCTTGCCGATCCGCCGCCCCGCGTCTGGTTCCGCGAGTTCGGCGAATCGGCGCTGGAGTTCGAGCTGCTGTGCTGGAGTTCGAAGCTCCTGCACAGCAAGGGATCGTTTCGAAGCGAGCTGAATCACCTCGTCTACGAATCGCTGAAGGCGCGGGGAATCGAGATTCCGTTCCCGCAGCGCGACATACACATCCGCAACGGCACGGAAGGTGCCGCTTGAGCGCGCGAAGGACACCGTCGCGCGGCGGCGCTAGGACCGGCGCCGGCGAATCGAGACGGCGGCCGCGCCGCCGCGAGGAGAGTTGGTCAATTACCGCGGCTCCGCACCAGAAAGCACGATAACCCCCGCACCCCGTGTACGATCTCCCCTGATGGCCACTCCCAAGCCCATCCGCCGGCCGCACGCCGTCCCGCCGATCACGCGCGCCCGTCCGGGAGAGCGGTTCGAGGACTCGGCCGTGCTGTACGGCATCCCGCACTGGGGCAAACGCTTCTTCCACGTATCCGAGGACGGCAACCTCGTGGTCCGGCCGACGAGAGAGCCCGAGCGCGGGGTCGCGCTGAAGCAGATCGTCGACGAGGTTGGGCTCCGCGGAATCACGCCGCCGATGATCATCCGGTTCCCGCAGATCCTCGCTTCCGCGGTGGCGGATCTGAACAACGCGTTCGCGCGCGCGATCGAGGAATTCGAATACGGGAGCGTGTACCGCGGGGTTTTCCCGATCAAGGTGAATCAGAAGCGGGTCGTCGTCGAGCAGATCATCGAGGCGGGAAGGCCATACGGGTACGGTCTCGAAGCCGGCTCCAAGCCGGAGCTGCTCGCGGCGATCGCCGCCAACCTCGCTCCCGAGTCGATCATCGTCTGCAACGGGTACAAGGACGACGCATTCATCGGGATGGCCCTGAACGGGCTGCGCATGCGCAAGAAGGTCGTGCTGGTGCTCGAGAAAGTCTCGGAGCTCGACCGGATCCTCACGGTCGCGAGACAGCGCCACGTGCGGCCGCTCCTCGGCATGCGCGCGAAGCTCTACGCCCGCGGGTCCGGGAAGTGGGCGAAGTCGGGCGGAGAGGCGGCGAAGTTCGGCCTCACGACCCCGGAGATTCTCGAGACGGTCAAGATACTGAAGCGCCGCCGGATGCTCGACGCGATGGTGATGCTCCACTTCCACATCGGGTCGCAGATCACCGACATCCGAAAGATCAAGGACGCGATCCGCGAGGCGGGACGAGTGTACGCGAAGCTGCGCGCGCTTGGGGTCCCGATCGAGTACCTGAACCTCGGCGGCGGCCTCGGGGTGGACTATGACGGCTCGAAAACCGCTTTCGACTCCTCGATGAACTACTCCGTCCAGGAGTACGCGAACGACGTCGTCTACACGATCAATGCAATCTGTGAAGAAGAGAGCGTCCCTCCCCCCACTCTCGTGACCGAGTCGGGGCGCGCGATCACCGCGTTCCACTCGGTGCTCGTCATCAACGTGCTCGATGTCACGGATCGGATCGAGCAGGGGCGGCGCGTCCGAGTCTCTCCCGGAGA
This sequence comes from Thermoanaerobaculia bacterium, assembly GCA_036397915.1. Taxonomy (GTDB): domain Bacteria; phylum Acidobacteriota; class Thermoanaerobaculia; order UBA5066; family Gp7-AA6; genus Gp7-AA6. Next base: position 3,248 of record DASWIB010000291.1, read on the forward strand.
CCCGAACGTCGTGCAGGAGCTCGCGGGAGTCCTGAAGGAGGTCAACGCCAAAAACCTGCGCGAGAGCTACCACGACGCGCTCCAGTACAAGGAGGAGCTCTTCACGCTCTTCAACCTCGGGCACCTGTCGCTCGAGGACCGCTCGAAGGGCGAAATCCTGTTCTGGCAGATCTGCGAGCGCATCCACCGGGATCTCAAGACGTTCAAGGAAATCCCGGAAGAGTTCGAGGACATGGAGACGATGCTCGCGGACAAGTACGTGCTGAACTTCTCCGTTTTCCAGTCACTGCCCGACTCCTGGGCGATCGACCAGCTCTTCCCGATTCTGCCGATCCACCGCCTGAACGAGAAGCCGACCGAGTTCGCGACGCTCGCCGACATCACGTGTGACTCCGACGGCAAGATCGAGCGCTTCATCGACCTTCGCGACATCGACGAGACCGTTCCGCTCCACCCGTTCCGGCACGACAGGCCGTACTACATCGGCGTCTGCCTGATGGGCGCTTACCAGGACGTTCTCGGGGACCTGCACAACCTGTTCGGCGAAGCACACGAGGTCCTCGTGCGGGTGGACGCGGAGGGCCGCTCCGAAATCGAAGACGTCCTGCCGGGCGAGACCTGCGAGCGCGTGCTCGAGTACATGAACTACGACCGGACTCACATCCTCGACGCGATCAACGAGCAGCTCGTGCGTGCGGCCACGTCCGGAATGAAGAAGAGCGAGGTCCAGTCGATCTACCGCGAGTTCGAGGCGGTCCTGCCGCGGTACACGTACCTGGAGCGCTAGGAATGAGTAGTCTTTTTGCGGGGGACCTTGCGGTCCCCCGAACCCCCTAGCGAGAAACTCCCCCCTCTCACCGCCGGAGAGAGGGGCGGGGCGAGGGGCGCGAGGAGGCGACGGCATGCTTCCCATCGGCGACGACAACACGGGCCGGACCGTCACTCCGGCCGTCAACTACCTGCTCGTTGCGGCAAACATCGCCGTCTTCGTTCTCCTGCAGGGCCTCGGCGCGAACGAGCGGTTCACCTACGCCTTCTCGACCGTACCGCGGGAGATCGTCAGCGGCCGCGACGTGAGTCAGCCGGTGACCGTTCGCGACCCGGTGAGCGGAGAGGTCGCGGGCACGTTCGACCTCCAGCCGACTCCGATTCCCGTGTACCTGACACTGCTGACCTCGATGTTCATGCACGGCGGGATCGCGCACATCTTCGGAAACATGCTGTATCTCTGGATCTTCGGCGACAACCTCGAGGATTCCCTCGGACACCTCCGGTATCTCCTGTTCTATCTGGCCTGCGGGATCATCGCCGGTCTGTCGCACGTCTTCGCGACGGTCGCGTTCGGCGGCAATCCGCTCCTTCCGGCGCTCGGTGCTTCCGGCGCGATCTCCGGCGTCCTGGCGGGCTACCTGGTCCTCCACCCGCAGCGCCGCGTCCGCATGATCGTGTTCCGAACGATCCAGGAGGTTCCGGCGATCTGGGCGATCGGGATCTGGTTCGTCTTTCAGCTCATCAGCGGTATCGGAATGCTGGGCAGCGGCTCGCAGGCCGGAGGCGTGGCGTACGCGGCACACATCGGCGGCTTCCTCGCCGGGCTCGTGCTCGTCAAGTTCTTCCAGGCCGGGAGGCCGCGCTACCGTTTCGCGTGACGCGCCGCAACGTCTCCTCCGGAGCGCCGTGGGAGCCGGTGGTCGGCTACTCGCGCGCCGTGCGGGTCGGCAACATGGTCTGGGTCTCCGGCACGACGGGTACAGACCCGTCCGGGAAGATCATCGCCGGTGATGCGTACGCGCAGGCGGTGCAGGCGCTCAAGAACATCCAGACCGCGCTCGAGAAGGCCGGCGCGTCTCTCGCGGACGTCGTGCGGACACGGATGTACGTCACGCAGGTCGCGGACTGGGAGAAGGTCGGCCGGGCGCACGCGGAGTTCTTCGGCGAGATCCGCCCGGCGACGACGCTCGTCGAGGTGAGCGCGCTCGTGTCGCCGGAGATGCTCGTCGAGATCGAAGCCGAGGCGGTGGTGGCCGAGAACTTACTCGGGACAATCTAGAATCAAAGCCGAGCGCGAGATGACGAAGACGCTGAAGAAGGCTTTTGACGAGGCTTCCAAGCTTCCCGCCAGAGAGCAGGATGCGCTGGGTCGGTGGCTCCTCGCCGAGCTCGAGTCGGAAAGAAAGTGGGAGAAGCTGTTCCGCCGCTCCAGAGACGTCCTCGCTCGCCTGGCCGACGGTGCTCTCGCGGAGCACCGGGCCGGCTATTCAAGAGAACTGGATCCCGAGAAGCTTTGAAGTCGCCCACGACGAGAGCTTTTCGAAAAGCCTTCACCGGTCTTCCAGAATCGGTTCGAGAGCAAGCGAAAGACGCTTACACGCTCTTTCACGCGGACCCCTATCACCGGAGTCTCCGTTTCAAGAAGGGATGGAAACCCGAATTGGGGAAAGGCGATTCTCTTCCATGAGCCGAGGACGCTCCGGATCGGAGCGCGGCTGACCTGGTAAGTGCCTCGGGCCAAGACCGAGTCGCCGCTAGACCCCGACCACCCGCATCCCGTGCGCGCGGGCAGCCCTCCCGAGAGCAGTGTCGTGAGTCGCGAACACGAGGTCGGGGGCTTCGCGGTCTTTCCAGAGCAGAGCAGTCGCGAGGTGAAGCGCGTCCAGGGTTCCGAGGATCGTCGCGAACGGCTGAGCGGCGCGAGCGAGGACCAGACGATCGAGCTCCACGACGTCGACGTTGTGGAGAGACCGAAACAGCACCTCCCGCCGATTGGCGATCTGCTCGTCGGTGAGGAGTGAGCGAAGGCGCTGCCGATCGAGGGTGCGGAAGCACTCGACCTCCGTCAGCGCACTGGTCACTCCCCGTTCGATCGTCTCCCACTCGAAGAGATGGTCCGCCTGACCGAGAACGATGCGGAGCAGAACCGAGGAATCGACATAGGAGATCACCGATGGCTCTGACGCTCCTCGAGGAGAAGATCGACGATGTCGAAACCGAGATCGAGAGGCGGCGGCACGGCGACGTCGCCGAGTCGGGCTCCAGGCGGCGCCCTGCGGACACGCAACCGTTGGGCGGACTCGACCTCGTACGGAATCAACCGCGCCACCGGTTTGTCGCGGTCCAGTACCGTGATCGAGTGGCCCCGGCGAACCGCGCGCAGATACTCGGAGAGCTTCGCTTTCAGCTCGGCGATCCGGACTTCCTCCATGACTATATTATAACCAGAAATAGTCATGTTTCCGCGGCTGGCGTCTCTTCAAGTTTTGTCCCGACCGGGCAGAGGCGGCCAACACCGCCCCGTGGGCGCTGAACACGGCGAGCTCGAACGGCGGCGGCAGCTCCGGATCCAGCCGAAAGCGTCCTTCGTCGTCCGTCACCGCGGAAGAGACGCCGCCGACTACCCGGACCGTCGCGCCGCGCACCGGCTCGCCCGTGGAGTCCACGAGCCGGTAGGAGGACGTAACCGCAGCCAGAAGGATCGCGAGTAGCGCGGGCACTACCGGTAGAGAAGAAACCGGGCCCGGCGGCGGCGGAACTCTTCGAGACCCTTCTCCCAGCTCCGCACGATCGCGTCCGCAGTTTCCCCCCGCTCGAGCCGCTCGAACGTGTCGCGGTTCGCCAGAAGCCCGATGAATTCCCTCCGCTGCCAGTCCGTCGGGTAGAGATCCCGCAGCGCGACGGCGATCTCGATCCCCAGAGCGACGGGACGCAGTGAGTCACGGTCCGTGATCGTGAACCGCACTCCCCCGCACCGCTCTCCTTCGAACGTCGAGGACGACGGCGTGAAGTGGACCGGCGTGAACGTCACGCCCGCGATCTTCCGCGCCGCGAGGACCGCCGCGAGGCGGCGCCCGTCGAGCCAGGGCGCGCCGATTACCTCGAACGGCGTGTCGGTCCCCCGTCCGACGGAAAGATTCGTCGTCTCGAGAAGGCCGATCCCCGGATAGAGCGTCGCCTCGGTCGGCGACCTCATGTTCGGGGACGGGTTCACCCACTCGAGCCCCGTCTCGTCGTACCAGAGCTGCCGCGACCAGCCGCGAAGCTTCACGACCTCGATTTTCGCGCCGGTCTCGAGCTCATCGTTCAGGAGGAGCGCGAGCTCGCCCGGAGTCATCCCGTACCGCACCGGGATCGTGTGGGGGACGGTGAAGGAGAGCCGATCGGGGTCCGCGAGGGGACCTTCGAGCATGGCGCCGCCAAGCGGGTCCGGCCGGTCGAGCACCACGAGCGGGATCTTCGCCCGGGCGGCCTCCGGCTGGAGATAGGCCGCCGTCGTGACGTACGTGTAGAAGCGCGTTCCGACGTCCTGAATGTCCAGGACGAGCGCCTCGAGTCCTTCGAGATCCTCCGGCCGCGGACGCCGTCCCTCGCCGTAGAGGGAATGGATCGTGAGCCCGGTCGCCGGATCGACCTGGTCCGCGACCTTCGCGTCGACATCGGATCGGATGCCGTGCTCGGGCGAGAAGAGCCGCACGAGCTCGACGCCGGCCTTCCTGGCCTCCTCGGAGACGAGGACCTCGATCGTCGATCGGCCATCGCGCGCCCGTCCGGTCGCGTTCGTCACGAGACCGACGCGCTTTCCGGCGATCGGGCGGAAGCCGTCCGCAACGAGAACGTCCACGCCGGGGAGCACTTCGCGGCGGATCGGCACGCTCTCGGCGAGCTTTCTGGCCGGCCGGCGCGTGTCCTGCGTCATCGCCGCGGCCACGATCGTCGAGACGATTCCCCGCAACCGGTTGACGTCGCCTTTTCCGTCGGGGTGCAGTCGACTCGAGAGGAAGACGACGTAGACGCCGCTCGATGGATCGATCCAGAGCGACGTTCCCGTGAAACCGGTGTAACCGAACGATCCGGGCGGAAAGGCGTCGCCGCGGTTGCGCGAGTAGGCGCTCGCGACGTCCCACGCGAGCCCGCGCAGGTCGCCGTCGCCGTAGAAGCGCGGCCGCGTCATCGCCTCGACGCCGAGCGGCGAGAGGACCCGCGCGGCCCCGAGCCGGCCCCCGGAGAGGATCATCCGGACGAAGCGCGAGAGGTCGTCGGCCGTCGAGAAGAGCCCCGCGTGCCCGGCGACTCCGCCGACCGCGTACGAGCGCGGGTCGTGAACCTCACCACGAAGCCACTTGTCGTCGCGGCGCTCGGTCGGAGCGATGCGAGCGAGAGGCGGAACCGAGGCCCCGATCAACCCGACCCTCTGCCCCAAGAAGAACGAGTCTCCGAGCGGCCGGAAGTGCGTGTCCTTCATCCGGAGCGGATGGAAGATGTTCTCCTGCGCGAACCGGTCGAGCGGCACTCCGGCGAATTTGCGAACGAGCTCTCCGAGCACCTCGTAACCGGCGTCGGAGTAGCGGAATCGCGTCCCGGGCGACGCTTCGAGCGGCAGCCGGTACTTACGGGCGAAGATCTCCTCGCGCGTCCCGGCGTAGAGCTCGAGCGGATCGTCGGCGGCGAGACCGGCACGATGGGTCAGAAGCTGCTCGACCGTGACTTTTTCGCGCTCGCCTCCCACGGGCGCGAACTCCGGGATGTACTTCACGACGGGATCCAGGAGGGCGAGCTTTCCGCGCTCAACGAGGATCATGACGGACGTCGCCGTCGCGACGGGCTTCGTCAGGGACGCGACATCGAAGACGGTCTCGACCGTCATCGGCTCGCGCGCCGGAAGGACCGCCCGATTGCCGTAAGCCTTGCGAAACACGACCGAGTCACCGCGGCCGACGAGAACGACCGCTCCCGGAAGCTCGCCGCGCGCGATCGCCTCTCCGACGACGCCGTGGATTCGTGCGAGCCGCGCCGGTGAAAAGCCCGCTTCGGCCGACTGCGTCAACCGCGGGGACGGGCCCGGGCCTGCCCCCACTCGCAGTTGTCGCGGGGACAGGTCCTGCGGACCTGCACCCGCCACAGTCCCCACCGCCGCGAGAAGGAGAGCGATCATCATTCCTTCTCGCGCCC
>DASWIB010000292.1:0-21369 GCA_036397915.1 Thermoanaerobaculia bacterium
CGACGGCGGCATCATCTGGCTGATGCGCAAGGACCAGTGCATGCACTGCGACGAGCCGGGCTGCCTCGCCGCGTGCCCCGCGCCCGGCGCGATCGTTCAATACGCCAACGGTATCGTGGACGTGAACCCGGACCAGTGCATCGGATGCGGATACTGCGAGACCGGCTGCCCGTTCGACGTCCCGCGCTTTCACGCGACGACAGGCAAGATGGCCAAGTGCACTCTCTGCGTGGACCGGACCTCCGTCGGGCTCGAGCCCGCGTGCATCAAAGCCTGCCCGACCGGGTGTCTCCAGTTCGGCACCAAGGACGACATGGTAGCGCTCGGCAACGGGCGGGTCGAGCAGCTGAAAGGGAACGGGTTTGCGAACGCTGCCCTCTACGACCCGCAGGGGGTTGGAGGGACCGGGGTCGTGACGGTGCTCGCGCACGGCGACCACCCGGAGTGGTACAACCTGCCGGCCGATCCGCACGTGCCCTTGCTCGTGAAGTTCTGGAAGTCGGTCCTGCGGCCGCTCGGCGTCGTCGCCATCTTCGGCGCGGTCATCGGCGCCTTCGGCCACTACATGAATCACGGGCGCAAAGGGGTCAAAGGGGCCGCTGCGCACGACGCGAACCTCCCCGAGGCCTGACGCCGGTCCGCGATTAGGGGGAAAATCCATGAGTACCGTCGCCTCCCGCCCCGCCGATCCAGCCGTTCGGGTCGCGCGCGAGAAGGAGGACGTCCTCGTCGGAGACGAGATCGTCCGGCACCGCATCATCTCCCGAGCCATCCATTGGACCGTCGCGGTGACCTTCTTCGTCAGCCTGCTCACCGGAATGCCGATCTGGACTCCCGTCTTCGGATGGATGGCGAGCCTGTTCGGCGGGCTGTCGGTTTGCCGGGTGCTGCATCCATGGGCCGGCGTCGTCTTCTCCTTGGCCTCGGTGTTCATGTTCTTCGACTGGGCCGCCGACATGCGATTCGATCCGCACGAGAAGAAGGGTTGGTGGGGACCTCGACTCTTCCACTATCTGCGTTGGGAATTCGAGGACGTGGAGACGGGCAAGTACAACGGCGGACAGAAATTCTACTTCTGGACGGCCGGACTGGGCTCGCTCGGATTGCTCCTCTCCGGGTTGATCATCTGGTTCCCGAGAGCCTTCCCGGCGTTGGTGCGGGAGCTCTCCTTCGTGATCCACGACCTGACGTTCATCCTCTTCGCGGTCGCGCTGGTCTTCCACATCTATCTCGCGACTTCGGCCGAGCCCGGCACTTTCCGCTCGATGACGCGCGGCACGGTCACCCGCAAGTGGGCGCGCCTCCACCATCCGCGCTGGTACCGCGAAGTGACGGGTGAAGACACCCGCCGCTCCTAGGGGGTGCGGGGGACCGCAAGGTCCCCCGCCGACGAATACTGGGACACTCTCTTAGTACTTCGAGGATCGGCTCGGAATTCGACCGTCGCGCCGGGCGGGCAGAGCTGCTTATCCGCGACGCGCCGGCAGCAGAGGCTCCCCTGCGGTTCGCTGCGGGTCTCTATCGCGTCCAGGCGCGGGTCGTCGCCGGGATCGAGGCCGCGCACGCCGAGGAGCCCTTCACCGGGCGGCTTGACGGGGACGCCGACCGACTTCCCCACGCGGTCTCGTCCGTGATTCGGTACGCGGCGGAAGACGGACCGGATCTCCTCTCCGCCGGGGCCCGTGAGCGCCGGAACGACCTGCCCTCAACCGCCCGAACGCGCCTGCTCGTCTACTGGGCGGCAGATCGCTCGTCCGCGGAGGACTACCTCTCCCGGGCGATCCTGCGCCCCTACGTCGAGTTCCTGCGCGAAGTCAACGTGGCGCCCGACCGGGTCCACCGCCGGGGCCAGTGCCCTTTTTGCGGCGGTCTTCCCTGGATCGCCGCGCGGCGCGAAGGCTCGATCATGGAAGGCGCGCGTCGCATGCTCGGTTGCGCGCTCTGCGGCGGGGAATGGCTCTTCGGCCGCATTCTCTGCCCCGCCTGCTTCGAGGAGGACCCGGACAAGCTCCCTTCCTTCCAGAGCGACAAGCACCCGAGCGTACGCATCGAGGCCTGCGAGACCTGCCACCGCTACGTGAAGTCGCTCGACCTTTCGGAGGATGCCCGGCCGATCCCGGAGGTGGACGATCTGGTCTCGATCTCGATGGATCTCTGGGCAACCGATCAGGGGTTCACGCGGATCGAGCCGGGGCTGGCGGGACTCTGACGCGATTTGCGCGCCGCGAACGCAAGGAGTGAACGCGTCGCTCGATTCCTTGCTCTCCGCACAGCGGGCGCTCCGCTCTCGCTTCGACGACTTCCGGCGCGCGCTCGACCGTCGCGACGAAGCTGCATACCGGATGGCTCTGGCCGACTTCCACGCCTGCCTTCAGCACTGGACGGAAGCCGAGGAGCGATCCCTCATGCCCGCTCTCACGCGAGTCGAGATTCCCGGGCGCGACCCGCAGCGGGAGCTGCGCCTCGAGTACGTGCAGCTCCGGGAGCTCACCCGGCACGTGCGGCTGGAGATCGACACGGGAGCGCGCATGGCTGACGTTCTCGGTTTCGTCCAGAACCTCGAGCGGCGGCTCACCGCGCACGAGGCCGAGATGGAAAAGGTCTACTATCCCGCGGCAGCGAGGGTCTTGACGCCCGAGGAGCGGCGGGTGCTCGAGGAGGCGGCGCCGCCGGATTAGCGGTTCGATCCCTGGGGGCGTGGGGGACCGCAAGGTCCCTCACCGACAGATACTCGGACACTCTCCTAACCGAGCTGCTGGATCTCGAAGTCCGGCTCTTCGGAGGATGGCCGAAGAGCGCCGTAAGCGGCAGCCAGGCGGTCCTGGGACCAGCCCAGAAAGACACCTTCGCCCCGGTAGATCTGTTCTTCGGGTGCGGCCTCGACCCCCACGATGGCTCCCTCACCCTCCTCGCAGATCACGACCAGCCGCCACGCGGAAAGAGTGGCGCCGCTCTCTCGCGTGCGGATCGGGAACCGCTCGAGCGAGAGCCCACGAGGGCTCGTCACGCCGGAAACGGGCTCGATCGGCCCGGCGGCGCTCTCGGGCGGCTCATCGACCACGTCTACCCTCCTCGCGTGTGCATCTCGAGGTGCGGGTCGCGGCGCAAGGTGTCGACGGAGGCGAGCGGGGCGCGATCATGCACGGCGAGGCGCTCTTCGGCGCCGCGATCCGCGCGCGAGCGCCACACCGTCTCGATCAAGCCGGAGAGCTCGGCCTGGGACGCTCCCGCGCGCAGAGGTCCGCGAAGATCGATCCCACGGGCTCCATACAAACACTGGTACCACAGGCCGTCGGCGGTCAGCCGACTCCGGTCGCAGGAGCTGCAGAAAGGCGCCGTCGTCGAGGAAATGATTCCGAAGACGGCGCCGTCCGGAATTCGGAACCGGTCCGCCGGAGCTGAGCTCTCCTCGAGAATCGGATCGATCAAACCATAGTGTCGCTCGAGGCGGTCGAGCAGCTCCTGGCGCGAGACGACTTTGTCACGCGACCATCGGGTGGCACCCCCGACGTCCATGTACTCGATGAAGCGCACCTCGGCGCCGACGTGGCGGCCGAATTCCAGGAGCGGCACGAGCTCGTCGTCGTTGACACCACGGATCACGACGGTGTCGATCTTCAGGGCGGAGAAACCGAGCCTGGACGCCGCGGCAATGCCAGAGAGCACACGCTCGAGCTCGTCGAACCGCGTCAGGTCGCGGAAGCGGTCGCGCCGAAGCGTGTCGAGGCTGACCGTGACCCGGTGGAGCCCGGCCGCTCGAAGCGTCTCGGCCTGTTGATCGAGAAGCACGCCGTTGGTCGTCAGGGCGAGATCTCGGACTTGAGATTTCGAAGCGAGGATGCTCACGAGTCGCGGCAGGTCGCGCCGCACGAGGGGCTCGCCGCCCGTCAGCCGCAGGCGCTCGACGCCAAGGTCGGTGAACACGCCGACGAGCCGACCCACCTCCTCGAAATCGAGGATGTCTCGCCGCGGAAGCCACACGTAGTCTCTCTCTGGCATGCAGTACTGACAGCGCAGGTTGCAGCGGTCGGTGACCGAGATCCGAAGGTTCCGGAGCGGCCGGCGGAACGTGTCGAGGAGCGCCACAGGCGCCATTCTATTCAGTTCGGGTGACGGCCGACCGGTCGAGCGGCGCGGCCGGTGTCGGAAGACCCGGCGTCGCGCTCCGGCTATCGCTGCGGATTCCAGCGATCGAAGATTCGCCGCATCTCCGTTTCCGCCCCCCGGGCCGCGGCTTCGGCGGACATCTCGTCCCGTGCGACCCGCGCGAACATCGTTGGGATCAGGAAAGCGTTGAAGATCTCGTCGGTTGCGGCCGTCGCGTAGCCGGGAAATCCGATGTTGGTCGCCCAGTCCAGCACGCTGCCCAGGACCCTGTACTTGTCGGGCGGGTCGGCCTTCGCGTCGTTCGCGATCCGCGACTCGAGATCGGGGAGCGACCCGGGCCACGACGGAAAGTTGTAGAACTCGGATTCGCGGAAGACGTCCGGGAAATGGTCCATGAGATCGACCAGGAACTGCTGGGCGCCCTCCGGGTTTTCGGCGAAGTTCCAGATCACGTAGCAATTCATCACGTGCTCGCACGCGACCCGACGCACCGGCCCCTTCAAAGCCGGCGTGAGCCCGATCTTCTTCCCGATGTCGGAGTTTTCCCGCTCCGCCGTGCGTGTGACGCTGATCGCGTTGTAGATGAACGACGCCTTTCCGGCGAGCATCATTCGGTTGTTCGACGACGGGTCCCAGGTGAAGACCTCCGGCGTCATCGTCTCCTTGTAGAGCGCGCGGGCAAACTTGAGTGCCTGGATCGTTTCCTTCGAGTTGATCGCGACGCGATGATGCTCGTCCTGTTCGGCGCCTCCGAAGGACCAGAGCAGGGCGCGGAGCGCCATGTTGGAATCCTGTTCCTGCGAGAACCCGATCCCGACGGGACTGTCGAAACGCTTCCGGATCTCTCGGCCCCCGATGCGCAGGTCTTCCCAAGTGTCGGGTCCGTGCGGAAACCCGACTCTCTCCCACAGGTCGACGCGGTAGTTGCCGGGATCGGGAGCGAAGGAATCGGAGAAGGCAAAGTACTTGCGACTTGCCGGGTTGTAGGTCGAGCGTTCGGCGAGCGCGGTCATTCGGCCATGCTTCTTCTCGACCGCGGCGACGACTCCGCGAAGGTCGATGACCTGCGCCTCGTACGCTGCCGGCGGCGCGAGGAACTGGAAGAGGTCGTGCCCTTTCCGCGCGGCGACCTCCGCCGCTCCGCGAGCGGCGACCTCCGTGGACGCCATGTGATCCACGGTCACGGCTGTGTAGTTCTTCTCGCCCCACTCTTTCGCGTAGACGCCGTCGAACCAGCGGTCGTACGCCGGGATGAAGTGGCTCCATTGGAGGATCTTCAGGGTTTTCTTCCCGGGCGCGGGCCTCACGCGGCGTCCACACGCGAGAGCGGGAAGGGCTCCTAAGGTCAGCGCCGCGCCCGTGCTCTTGACGAGGTCACGTCGCGAGAGCTTCCGCGGTTTCTTCGGCGCCATCCTCGTGAATCCCCTTACCGCCGACCGAGATCGAAGCGGCGGAAGTCTATAATCCCGATGCGGACGAAGAGGCTCCGGCGGGAATCGGAGCGGGAGGTTTTTTGGCGGCCCTCGAACCCGGCGCGGTGTTTCCGCAGGTCGAGCTCGAAACGGAATCCGGCGCTCGGTTCGTTCCTCCGAGAGTGGAGACCCTCTACGGCTTCTTCAAGACCACGTGTCCGACCTCGGAGCTCGCGTGGCCCTACTTCGATCGGATCCGCCGCATCGGGGCGCGATCGCTCGCCGTCTTCGCCGTCTCTCAGGACGATCGGCCGGAGACGGCCCGGTTCAACGAGAGACTCGGCGTTGACGTCGAAACGCTCTACGATCCCTCGCCGTGGAAAGCGTCCGCCGCACTCGGTCTCACCAACGTGCCGACGTTTTTTCTCGTAGGACCCGGCGGCCGGATCCGGGAGACGGTGGTCGGCTTCCAGCGGCCGAAGCTCGAGAAGCTCGCGGCACGAGCCGCGAAGCTCGCCGGACGCCATTCCGCGCGCCTCTTTCCCATCGGCCAGAAGATCCCCCTGATCGTCCCGGGATGAGAGTCACGGAACGCGGGCTGGTAGCCTGCTGGTGATCGCGATGACGAGACCGGGAAGTCTGGGCGAGCTCAAGGCGAGCGGGTACCGCCCTCGCGGGGTCAAGGAAGAGCTCCGCCAGAATCTGCGTCGCGCGCTGACGCAAGGAAAGAACCCGTTCGACAGAATCTACGGCTACGAGCGGACAGTGCTGCCGGCGCTCCACAACGCCATCCTTTCGAAACACGACTTTCTTCTCCTGGGATTGCGCGGCCAGGCGAAGACCCGCCTGCTGCGGCTCTTGGTCGGCCTCCTCGATCCGGAGATTCCCGCGATTGCGGGGAGCGACCTGAACGAGGACCCCTTCCATCCGATTTCGAAGTACGGCAGGCGCATTCTGTTGGAGCGCGGCGACGACACGCCGATCGAGTGGATTCCGCGCGAGGAGCGGTACCGGGAGAAGCTCGCCACACCGGACGTGACCATCGCGGACCTGATCGGGGACGTCGACCCGATCAAGGCCGCCACCGAGAGACGCTCCTACTCGGACGAGGAGGTCATCCACTTCGGGATCATCCCGCGCACGAACCGCGGGATCTTCGCGATCAACGAGCTGCCGGACCTCCAGCCGCGCATCCAGGTCGGACTCTTGAACATCCTCGAGGAAAGGGACCTCCAGATCCGCGGGTTCCCTGTGCGAATCCCGCTCGACATCCTGCTCGTGTTCTCGGCGAACCCGGAGGACTACACCAACCGAGGCAACATCATCACGCCCCTGAAGGACCGGATCTCGTCCCAGATCCTGACCCACTACCCCGACGACGTGAAGACCGCCGCGCAGATCACGGCCCAGGAGGCGTGGCTCGAACGCGAGGCCGCACCGTCGGTCGAGATCCCGGAGTTCTTCCGCGAGCTCGTCGAGGAGATCGCCTTCGCTGCGCGCTCGAGCGAGTTCGTGGACCAGTCCTCGGGAGTCTCGGCGCGGATGCCGATCTCCGCCGTCGAGATCCTCGCCTCGAACCTCGAGCGCCGCGGCCTGGTCCACGGAGAGCACCACGTGCTCCCCCGGCTCTGCGACCTCCCGACGTGCCTCCCGGCGATCACCGGAAAGGTCGAGATGGTCTATGAGGGCGAGCAACAGGGCGCGGAAGTCATCGCGAAGAAGCTCATCGCGACCGCCGTCAAGAAGCTCTTCGACGCGCGTTTCCCGGCGCCCGACTCGGGCCGGGCGTCGCAGCGACGGCGCGCGGACGAGGACGACACCGACGAGCTCTCGATGCCGCGAAGGGCGCGCTCGATGCCGGCACCCGAGAAGATCCACCCGCTGTACGAGCCCGTCCTCGAGTGGTTCGCGGGCGGCAACAAGATCACCCTGTCCGATGACACGCCGTTCTCGGAGCATCTCGCGGCGCTCGAGGCGGTGCCCGGCTTGAAAAGAGCCGTCGAAGAGCACTTCGCTCCCGCCTCGCCGGAAGAGCTCGCGGTCGGCATGGAGCTCGTCCTCGAAGGGCTGACGCACCATCTGAAGATCGCCCGAGAAGACCTGGACTCCCGCGTCTCCTACGGCGAGATGCTCAAGTTCAACCTGGTGCGGAGCCGAACGAATTGAGGTCAGGTCCCTCTCCCGCCGGGAGAGGGTCAGCGTGAGGAGGGCCTTCGTGCCCGAGCATTCCTTACGTGCGCGAACGCGCGCGGGTGAAACTCTTCTCGGCTGTTTCCTGACCTGGCCCACGAGCGGAGTCATCGAGCTCGCCGCGATCGCGGGTTTCGACTTCGTCGTGCTCGACGGCGAGCACGGGTTCTTCTCGATCGAATCCATCGCATCGGCGGTCCTCGCGGCCGACAGCGCCGGAATCGCGCCGATCGTCCGCGCCCCGTCGGCCGTCTCCGAACAGCTCGGCCGGTATCTCGATGCCGGGGCGGCGGGCACCCTCCTCCCCCGTGTCGAGAGCGCCGCGGTGGCGCGCGCGGCGATCGAAGCGCTGAAGTTCGCTCCCGAGGGCAAACGCGGCCTCGGCGGCGTGAGGGCGAACCGCTACGCGACCCTTCCCCTCGCCGAGTTCGCGCGACGCGCGAACGAGGAAACGCTCGTCGCCGTGCAGATCGAACGGCGCGAGGCCCTCGATGAGCTCACCGAGATCGCGGCGGAGCCCGGGATCGACGTCCTCTTCGTCGGGCCGAACGACCTCTCCCAGGCACTCGGTATCCCCGGCGAGACCGCGTCGCCCCGCTACCAATCCGCCGTCCGGCGGATCGCGCACGAGGCCTCGAGAGCGGGAAAGGCGGCCGGTATCATGGTTGGAAGCCGCGACCAGCTCTCTCCGCTCCGGGAGCTCGGCTTCCGCTTCTTCACGACGAGCGACCGGGCGCTCCTGCTCGAGGCCGGACGAACCTGGAGGGCGGCGCTCCCGCTTCCCTGAGCCGCCTCCCCGGCGGCTTCGCGCCGGTCAAGGCCCTTTGAATCGCCGACGGAGAGCGAGAACTACTCCATGTACGTCGACTATCCATCTCGTGGAATGACTCTAGCCGCCCCGGAGTCGACCGGCGTCTCGATCGGGTCCTTCCCTATAATGTCGGCCGATGGCCGCGCGCCAGAGCCTCTCGGAGACCTACCGCACGATGGCGCACCTGCGGCGGTTCTTCGAGTCGGTCCGGCGGACCATAACGACCGAGCCAACCGAGGGTGGCTTGACCCCCGCGCAGCAGTTCGCGCTCCTGACGCTCGCCGGCAACCCCTCGGGCGAGCCCTTGACCATCGGCGATCTGGCGCGCCTGACCTTCGCCACGATGAACACGACCTCGGCCCTCGTCCGGCGGATGGAGCGTGCGGGGCTCGTCCGCACCCGGCGCTCCTCGAGGGATCGCCGCTTCGTCTACGTGAAGCTGACCCCGCTGGGCGAACGCCGCCTTCGCCCTTCGACGGCCGCGGTCGTGCAGGCCCTACGCGCGGCGGCCGACGAACAGGGGCGGACCCAGTTGCGCGCCGCGTTCGAGACGTGGTTCGACAACTGGGGCGCGGTGATCAAGGCACTCTCTTCGGGCGGACGCGGGCCGCGGTCGCACCGCCACTCAGCCGCGCGCGAAAACCGGTAACGAGAGGGTGCGGGGGCCCCCTCCGACAAACATTCGAAACTCTCCTAGCAGGCAGGCACCGGCTGTCGCGCCTCGGCGAGCAGCAATTGGGTCCCGTCGGACCGGGCTGTGTCCCGCTCCGTCTGGATGGCGGCGAGAAGTGACCGCCAGGGCGAGAGGTCGAAGGGCGGGGCTCCCGCGCCCTTCGGAGAGGCGACACAGGCGTCGATCAGATCCCGGTAGAACCTCACCATCCGCTGCACCAGTGGCACGGAATACTCGCGCCCCTGTACCTTCAGGCAGTCGACCCCGAGATCGATCAGCCGCGGGATGTCCTCCAGGAGAAAGAACGCATCGTTCTTCAAGGCCACGCTCTCTTCCCACTTCTCTTCACCGCAGTAGAGCTCCCACGACTCCAGGCAGACGCGGTAGTCGAGGCCGCCGCGGTTCGGGCTCCCCTTGAACAGGTCCTTCCCGAAAGGATCCGTGGTGCGCTCGAGCCGGTGATAAGGGGACATCCAGCATTTCCCAAGGTAGGTGTAGCACTTGTTGGCGTGGATCAGGATCTCGATCCCGACGTCGATCTGCTCCCTCCGGGAGGCCAACTCCTTGAGGGTCAGCTTCGTGTCCGCCACCACCTGCGAGACGCCGATGGATCGGTAGAATCGCACGTCCTCGTCGTTCAGGATGTTGGCCCCGATGCTCGCGTGGATGGTGAGATCCGGGAAGCGCTGGTGGACCTCCGCGATGGCGCCGACGTCGGTCATGATCGCCCCGTCCACCCCCTCGGACACGAAGCGCTCCATCTTCTGGAGCATGGGAGAAATCTCGTGAGACTGCATGTTGGTGTTGAACGCCACGCGCAACTTGGCGCCGCCCCGGTGGGCAATTTCGATGGCGGCCTGCACTTCGTCGTCCGACATCTCGTAGCGATCGCGCCGACGACTCCAACCGCGAGGCCCCACGTAGATGGCGTCGGCGCCGCCGCTCACTGCCGCCTCGACCATCGGAAGATTTCCTGCCGGTGCCAGAAGTTCAACCATGCGCCTGCCCCTCCTTGACCCCAGGGTCTCGATCACCGTGAAGGCGATTCCCCCGTCCGCTCTGCCCTTCCGTGAGCCTGCCTACGACTCCGCGCGCGAGATCGTCAGTAAGGACCCGATCGCGTCGGGTCGGATGCCCGCATAGTCCATTCCGCTCTTGCCGAAGTAGAACCCGTTGCACAGACCGATCCGGGCATGATGCCGGAGGGTCTCCCACGAGCTCTCTCCCACCTCACCGTCCCCGCCGGCAGCCTGATCCACCGCCGCGCGGTACACCGCCGCGACCTCCCGCCGGTACTCGGGACTCTCGGAAACGGTCTCGATCCGGAAATACCGGTGGCCCTCGGCCAGGAGGCGCGGCAGGTGCTCGAGCATGCACACGTCCTTGCCGCTCAGGATTCCCTTACCCACGGACTTCATCGCCCAATCCCCCTGTTTGACGAAGAGCTCCTTCTGGCACAGATCCGGACACTTCACCCCCCACTTCTCCTCGTAGTCCAGCAGGAAGCAATAGTCCGAGATCCCCAGGGGCATCTTGCCGTGCACCAGGAGCTCCATGGGCGCGTCGCAGGCGGTCGTGATCTCCTGGATCTCCTCCAGGCTCAACTCGTAGTTGGGGGTGAACCGGACTGCCCCGAACCCGCGCAGGACCTCGGCGCCGGCGGCGGTGTATACGTTTGCGAATCCCCCGACGTGTACCGGCAGCTGTGGGAACTCGTCGTGGGCGATCTTCAAGATCCCCAGGTTGTGGATCTCGACCGCTTGAGCGCCGGCCGCCGCCGAGACTTCCAGCATCTTCCGCACTTTGGGCAGGAAGTCGTTCCGCGGTGCCGCATAGGTCGTCACGTAGGCTCGCTTCCCCTGATCGTGGAGAATGCGCAGCCCCTCTTTGAGATCACCGAGCTGCTCTAAGAAGTTTGCCTCGTAGATCCGGCAGTAGATGTCCCCCAGGTAAACCGCATCGTAGTCGTGGAGGTCCGACTCCCGGAGGTCCCGCAAGTTCGCAATCGTCGTGTTCAGCTCGAGCCGGCTCACGGCTCGTGGCTCATGGTTCATCGCCCACTCCCTTATCGTCCGACCACGGCCCACACCGCCGGCAATTCTGCCGGAGGGACGTCATCCGCGGCCGGAGCCGTCCCGGCGTCGATCGCCTCCCGGTAGCGCCGAACGAGAGGGGCCAGAAGTTCTACCGGAAGGCTTCGCCCCTGAAGCTTCAAGACATCCACGCCCGCTTGCGCGTAGGCCGTGACCTCTGCGATCCGGCTGATCTGCCGGCTCGGAAAGAGCCGCGCGGCCATCCGCCGCCCGGAAGCGTAAAGCTCCCAGGGTTGCTGGCAGATCTTGAAGCAGGCTCCGACGCCCCCCCGCTTCATGCTCCCGGTCTGCCGCAGCCCCCGTTGGGAGCCCTCCGGCGCATCGCCGGCGTCGGCGTCTTCTGACGGGAGCACGGCCGGAAGGCGCGATGGCTTCAGATGCACGTAGCTCGGCATCCAGCACTTCCCGAGGAGGACGAACTCCTCGACCATGTGGATCATGATCTCCAAGGAGATTCCTCGGACGGTCCTCATCTCGCGCATCTCCGCGGGACCCACCGTCCCCGGCAGGACGACGGCGTGAGCGCCCAGGTCCCGGAAGAAAGCGGCGTCCGCAACCGTCTGGGCGCCGCAGCCGATCGAGGCCGTCAGCTGGAGGTCGGGGAATCGCCGACGCAGGGCCGACAGGATCCCGATGTCATTCACGATCAGTCGCCGAATTCCCAGATCCAGGAGGGCGGGGATGCAGTCGAAGAGTCGAGCGCGCTCCCGCGGCTTCGGGATGGTATTGACGGCGACCTCGAGCTTCCGACCGGCCGAAGCGACCTGTCGTTGCGCGGCAACCAGCTCGTCCCAACCGAGCTCCCTCCGCGCCCCGCCCCGGCTCCAGCCCTCGAGGCCGACGTACACGGCGTCTGCCCCCGCGTCGAGCACCGCCCGAACGGCTTCGGGACTTCCGGCAGGCGCGAGCAGAAGGGGCGAGGCCATCACCTCGCGACCCGAGGATGCTCTGCCGCGAGGAGTCCGAACGCCGGCGGCGGGCCGAATACTACGTGCCATCGAATATTCATCGCGTAGAGTAATTCTAGGCTCGGTTTCCGGCCCGGAGTCAACCGCTTTCTCGACGGGGTCGGCGCGATCGTGGCGATGGCACCCGACTATCCCAGTTCACAGGACCCTGCGGACGGTCGCGTGGTCCACTCCGAGGACGCCGAGCTCGACCAGGACGGCAAGGCGTTCCGCCCGAAGGGTAAGAGCGCCGCGACCGTGATCCCGGCCGCTTTCGGCCTCGCCGGCGTCAACCTCCAGACCTACAACGGGTGAGACGACCTCTGCCCGCGTGAGGGGTGCCTCTCGCTAACTAGCTCGCCGGCGCTTCGCTCAACGGCCTGCGGGGACGACACGAGCACCCTCCAAGGCGAGGTCCCGGTCGGTCCCCCAGACTTCTGGAATCCCGTGCTGCCCGAGAAAGACGAGGCTCGAGGCATCCACGTAGGTCAGCTTGTGGCCGCGCAAGAGCTCCAGCTTTCGAAGGACAGCTTCGTGATGCCTGGAGTCGAGCGCGAGCAGCTGCAGACGCGGCAGCTCGCCGAGGGCGAGACGGAAAGTCCGGGCGGCCTCTTCTCCCAATCGGTGCAAGAACCATCCGTAGGTCTCCGAGACAACGGCCAGCGACGTGCACCAGCGGCCCGGCGGCTCGGCGAAAAGGCGCAGGGCTGCCCGGTGATAGCCGTCGCTTCGATCGAGGAACGCGACGAAGATCCCCGAGTCGAGAAAGACGATCCCGGCCGGTCTGGCGCTACGGCCGCGGCCGGCCGTACATGACCTCGTTGACACTCCGGCTTGCCTCGGAGTCTCCGGAGTGAAGAATGCCCGCGTAGCGCATCCAGGGTTTCTTCCCGGTGCTGCGCGGAGCGAGCGTCGCGGCAACTGAACGGCGGAGGAACTCCGCCAGGGAGATCCCGCTCCTGCGGGACTCCTCCTTCGCCATGCGGTACGCCTCTTCGTCCAGGGAAATCTGGGTACGGATCATGTTATCACTTCCAAGTTACATGATAACACTCGCCCTACCCGACGAGCCAGCGATCCGAGATCCGCCGAGTGGCTCACCCGAGCCGAGAGGCCACCAGATCAGGAGTTGAGGGACCGCAAAGCCTCACCGCCCAAGATCGCTCCGACGGGTTCCCGGGACACCATGGAGCGTCTTCCTATTTGCTCTTCTCGCTCACCTCGACGAGCAGGGAGTCGGAAACGTGCGTGACGAGGCTGTGAAACATGTGCTTCGCCTTCCGGAAGCCCGGATCCGAGAGGATCTTCTCGAGCGCCGCGAGGCTCTCCAGGTCGACCTGGACCACCCGCTGCGGGGACGACCCGCCGAGCATGCTCTTGTACACGCGGACGGCCTTGACGCCGGAGAACTTCAGCCAGATTCCCTTGCCGGCACCCGTGCGGTATTTCTCGTACTCGTCCAGCTTCCCGGGAAGGACGTCGAACCGGTACTCGAAGATGATCATCCCATCGCCCCTTTCTATCTACCTGTCCAGGAGGCCGCCCGCTTCCCGAGGAACGCGGAGATCCCCTCCTGGGCATCAACCGACATGGAGTTCATCGACATGATCTCCTTGGCATACGCGTACGCTTTCGGCTGGTCGAGGTCGATCTGCGAGTAGAAAGCCTGCTTCCCGATGGCCAGCGTGACGGGGCTCGCTTCCACGATCCGTAACGCGAGCTGCCGCGTCTCGCGGCGCAGCTCGCCGGCGGGCACGACGCTGTTGACGAGCCCCCACTCGGCCGCCGTCCTTGCGTCGATCTGGTCCCCGGTCAAGAGCATCTGGAGGGCGCGCTTGCGGCCGACCGCGCGGCTCAACGCGACCATGGGGGTGGTGCAGAAGAGCCCGATCTTGACGCCCGGGGTGGCGAACCAGGCATCCTCGGTCGCCACTGCGAGGTCGCAGGTCGCCACGAGCTGACATCCCGCCGCCGTGGCGACGCCCTGGACCTCGGCGATGACCGGCTGCGGTATCGACTGGATCTTCGTCATCAGCTCGGCGCATACGTCGAAGATCTGACGGTAGTCGTTGATGTCCCTTCCGACCAGCTCGCTCAAATCGTGCCCCGAGCTGTAGACCTTCCCGGCCGCGGCGAGGATGACGGCGCGGACCTGCCTCTCCTCCCCGATCCGCCCGAGGCAGTCCAGGAGCTCACGCATGAGTCCCAACGAGAGGGCGTTGCGCCGGTTGGGGCGATTCAGTGTCACGACGGCAACGGAGCCCTCCGTCTCGAAGCCGAGGTTCTCGTACCTCATCTCGTGACCCCCCTTTCCGCGCGCCAGCTCCTCTTCCCGCTGTGCCGTCGAGGCCCCGGGGGCAGATGCGCCTGCGGCGGGGCCGGCTCCAAATAAAGTCGTCTGAATGAGCTTAGCGGGGGCCTTGCGGTCCCCCGAACCCCCCTAATGCCCGCAGTACTGTGGGTAATACTCTTCGTCTCCGATCCACTCGGGGAACTGAGCACGCACCTCGCCGAGACAGCAGAAGTCGGCGTCGAACTCGAGGGCGACGACGCGCTGGTCCTGCCCGTCGTAGTAACGGAAGACGTAGCGTTCGTCCGCCAGCGCCTGTGCGTCGATGGCCCGGCTGTCGTCGAAGTTGAGACCGAAGCGGACCAGCAGGTCGGAGACCGAATAGACGACGTCCTTGATCGTCAACGTCTGTGCGCCGTTTCCAAGAGGGCCGTAGCGGCTCTCGATCAGTGCCGGGCCTTTCAACCCAGCCATGGCCCGCTCACGCCTCCTGCGGAGTCACTACGGGGCGCTTGAAGATCAGGTGGAGGCCGATCGTCCCGTAGGCGACGCCGTCCTTGTTCGGAGCGATCAGGGGGGCCGAAGAGACGAGCTCCCAGCCTTCGATGCCGGCGCCGTTGATCCATTCGTCCAGCCCGCTCACCATTCCCCCCTCCGCATCGGCGAAGATGACCATTCGATCGAAGTATTCCCACTGCATCATTTCGCTCCCGATTGCTTCCGAGCCTAGCACACGGTCCCCGAGAGTGGTCGAGTCGTCAAGCTTTCGCGAATTGACCGGCCAGCCAACCGGCGGCCGTCTCACGGGCGGAGTAGTTGAAGCGGAGCTCAAGGTGGTTGAACCAGCGCGGAAGGTAGCGGATCAGACCGTGATCGTGTTGCACGTCCGGGCGAATGTCCGCGGAGACGAGCCGCTTTTCAGCCAACGGGAACTGGGCTTGCAGGCCCGCGGCGCCGTCGAGAAGAGCCTGGACGTCACGCTCGGCGTAGAGGAGCAGGCAGGGGCGGTCATGCGACGGAACGGGCCCCAGCTTCTCCAGCAGCTCGAGGACATACCCCGAATAGGGCTCGCGGACGCCGGGACTGGGGAGATTCTCGAACATCCACTTGCCCTGGGGGGACATCTGCACCATGACGGACGGCGACATCGCCACCATGACCTCCGCCGACGACATGAGCGCCAGCCTTCCCCCGAGGCTGTGGCCGACGACGGCGGTCTTGCCGAACCGCCGGACATAGGCGACCGCGGCCTCCAGCTCGTCGCGCATCGCCGGGCCGATCGGCGCGGTGTTTTCGCCGTGCCCGCACAGGTCGATCACCAGCGCGGCCGTTCCCTTCTCGGCGACGGCCACCGCGATCCCGAGCATCTCTACCTTCGACCCGCCGTAGCCGTGGCACACGACTGCGCCGCCGCGCGGCGAAGCCGGCGAGAGGAGGAAGCCGGGAATGGCATGGCCGTCGGGGGCGGTCAGGTCGCTTACACGCAGAAAGTCCATCTCACCCTCCGGGAGAATGCGCGCGATCCGCTCGATCGGTGCCCCGGGTCTCGGGGCTCTGGCCGCGATCACTGATCTCCCGGGAAAGCGCCGGGACCGCACGCGGGATTCCAAGTGAGCGCTTGGCGAACCGAGCGGGACCGGAGATCCGTCCCGCGGGAAGCGGGAACATCAACCGGCCTTGACGGCCTCTACCGCCTTGGCTTCGAGGGCCGCGAGGCGCGCCCTCATCTCCTTTTGCTGCTGCCACCGGGCGGTCACGTCCTGGACCATGGCGGCCGCACCGAGGAGCTCGCCGGTCGGTGCGCGGAGGAGCACGATGTTGAACTCGATGGAGATCCGGGAGCCGTCCTTGTTCGTGGCCGGCACCGCCAGCGCGTCACGGCCATACTTCGTGACCCCGCTCGCCATGACCCTCGCCCACCCTTCCCAGTGCCGGGCTTTCTGCTTCTCGGGGACGATCAGGTCCAGCGACTGCCCGAGCGCCTCCTCTGCCGTGTAGCCGAATATGGCCTCGGCTCCCGCGTTCCAGAAGCGGATCTTCCCGTCGCGATCCGCGAACAGAATCGCAATCGGGCTGTCCTCGACGATTCTCTGATACAGCCAGCCATGGTCAGCGATCTCGGTCATGAGCTACTCCTTCCACGATCGTCCCCTCGACTGAGGTGGAGGCGTCGGCCACGCTCCGGACAGCCGAAGGCGACGCCGTAGTGTACCGGGCCGCCTGTCCCTTCCGGGGGAGAGCCACGCGAATGCGCGAGTCGCCGATACGACAGCCCTCGCCGGGAGGTCCCACGAAGATCGGACTGAGCATGAGCTCCGCGATGCCGGGTACCTCCTCGACGAGGCGCGAGACGCGCAGAAGGACGTCATGTATGGCTTTGATGTCGGCGGGCGGGTGCCCACGATACCCCTCGAGCAGGGGATAGCCCCGGATCTCTCGCACCATGGCGGCGGCGGCGCGGTCGGTCAGGGGCGTTACGCGTACGCTCACGTCCGTGATCATCTCGACGTGGATTCCGCCCAACCCGAACGCGATGAGGGGCCCGAACGAAGGGTCCTCCAGCATGCTCACCACCACTTCGACGTTGCTTCCAACCATCGGCTGAACGAGCACTCCCTCCATCGCGCCGAGACTGTCGTCCGCTTCCGCAGAACGTCGGATCGCCTCGAAGGCGCTCTCGACCGCGGCCTCGTCCGCCACGCCCAAGTAGACCCACCCTTTCTCCATCTTGTGCAGAATCCGGCGCGACGCCAGCTTGACGACGACAGGGAACCCGATGTTCCGGGCCAGTTGCGCCGCCTCGCCAGCCGAGCGGGCAACCCCGGCCGGCACGAGTGGAAGGCGCATGGCGGTAAGGACCGCTCTCCCCTCCTCCGCCGAGAGCCAGCCGGCTCCCCGCTCCTCGATCGCCATTCGGCAGGTCTGGCGCGCTGAGGCCGGGTCGATATCGTCGAAGTCGGGAATGATCCCGCGCGGACCGGCGCGCCACTCTGCGTAAGCCGCCACCTTGCCGAGCACCCGCGCGGCTGATTCCGGAAACGCGTACGTGGGAATGCTCTCGCCGGCGAGCACGATCGGCGTGCCGGCGCCGTCCTTCGCCACCAGACACGCCAGGACCGGCTTGCCGCCGCCGCCGGCCGCGCGTCCCGCCGCGGTGCCCTGTCGGATCGCGTCCAGCATCGCGTCCGAGCCATTCGAGTCGAGTGGAGTGTGGATCGCGATCAGAGCATCCACCTCGCGAGCGGCCAGGAGCGTCTCGACGGCTCGGGCGTACGGGTCTGCCGACGAGGAGAAGGCGAGCTCGAGAGGATTGGCGATCGTCGATTCCGGCGAGAGAAAGGCCGCGAGCCGCTCCTTCGTCGAATCCGAGAGCGGAGGCACCGACAGCCGCGCCGCCTGACAGGCACTCGCGCAGAGGATGCCGGGGCCGCCGCCATCCGAGAGAATCGCGACGCGGCGTCCCGCCGGCAGTAGCTGCCGGTCGAGCGCGGCGGCGAGATCGAACATCTCGTCGAGCGTCTCGGCCCGCATGACGCCCGTCTGGCGGAAGAGCGCATTCACCGGGTCGTGGCCCGCCACGAGCACCGCCACGCCCGGCCTCGCCGCCTCCGGGCTAGGTGTATTGTCGAGTGATTTCAGCAGAGGACCTTGCGGTCCCCCGAACCCCCTGGGAGGCTGTTCGGCGAGCTCCGGCGGGGGGCCTTGCGGTCCCCCGAGCCCCCCGGCCGCCCGGCGCTCCGCCATCACCACCACGATCGGCTTGGCTTGGCTCACGCCCCGGGCAATCCGGGCGAACCGGCGGGGGTTCCCGAACGACTCCAGGTAGAGCAGGATCACCCGGGTCGCCTCGTCACCCTGCCAGTACTGCAGGAGGTCGTTGCCGGAGATGTCGGCCTTGTTTCCGACGCTCACGAAGGTCGAGACGCCCAGGTGGCGGCGCCGCGCCAGCGCCAGCATGGCCAGGCCGAGCGCGCCGCTCTGCGAGGACATCGCGATCGTCCCTTGCGGCGGAAGGCTGGGAGAGAGGGAGGCGTTCAAGCGAACGTCCGGATCGGTGTTCAAGAGTCCCATCGAGTTGGGTCCGACCACGCGCATCCCGTGGCCTCGAGCCCTCTCGACGAGCTTCTCCTGGAGAGCCCGCCCCGGCCCGTCGGACTCCGCGAAACCGCCGGTGACGACGACGAGCGCCCGCACACCGGCGACCGCGCAGTCGTCCACGGCCTCCAGCAGCCCGCCCCACGGGATTGCCAGGATGGCCAGATCGGCACCCTGCGGGATCTGGCGCGCCGAGGGATAGGTCGGGAACGTCTCGATGCGGCTCGCATTCGGGTTGACCGCATAGATCGGACCGGGGAAGCCTCCGGCAACGAGCGAGTCGAGAATGCGGCGGCCGATGCTCGAGGTATCCCGGGACGCGCCGATGAACGCTATGGACCGCGGTCGGAAGAAGGGATGGAGTGAGGCAGTGGTGAAGACACGGTCGCGCACTTCCGAGCGGCTGACGCTGTCCTCACTCGGGGCGACCGCAAAGTCGATCTCGACGCACTCATCATCGACCTTCGAGTGGAGCGGAAAGCCCGATTGGCGAAACGTCTCGAGCATCAGCTGGTTCTCGACGCGGGTCAAAGCCCAGAAGCGGACGAAGCCGTGCCGGGCTGCGAGCAGGGCCAGCCGCTCGAGAAGGAGACCTCCCAGGCCTTTGCCCTGAAACTCGTCATCGACCGCGAAGGCGACCTCGGCGCTGGCGTCGTCGCGTGCGACATAGGAGCCGGTCGCGATGATCCGGGACGCGCCGCCGAGGATGCGGCTCACGATCAGCGTCAGCTGCGACCGGAGATTGGATGAATCGCATTGCCGCGCGAGCAGCGCCTCCGCGGGATCGGCGCTCGAGAAGAAGCGGCGCCGCCTCGACACCGGCGAGAGCTGCTGGAAGAACTCCCGCAGCGCGTCGCGGTCTCCCGGCTCTGACAGACGGATGAACGCGGTGGAACCATCCCGCAGGATGAGACGACCGGATTCCGCAGAGTCCTGGTAGGCCGGCGGCAGGAAAAGAGTTCGCATGAGGGCGGAGGCTCTGGGTGGAACCGGAACGGCAGGGTCACCCGCGGTCGCGACGCAGCCTCGCAAAAACTTCAGGTCCTCGCACCGCATGCACGTCACCCGTTTCGAGCTCGTGATCTCGACGCTCCGCTTCATCGAGCCAGATCTCTTGCACCTGCTCTGGAGTCAGTTCATCAAGACTCGTGACGAGGAGATGCGTGAGCTGTGCCCGCTCACGGGGTTCAAGGCGAAGGATTTCAGTTTCAAGCTCGTGGCGGGTCACCGTACCGCTCCACCAGAATGATAGCCGAGGCGCGCGCCAGGTGGCCCTAACGTTTCATTCAATCAATTGAAACCTCTCGGGCACCGTAATTCGAGAGCCGACCCCACGGCCGAAAGCCCGCTATCATCCCGCGCGTGTCCTCGGCGTTTCTCGTCTTCGACGCGCACATCCACGTCGGCCCGTATGACCAAATGAAGGAAGGGGCCCGCCGCGTCATGGTGAGCGGGCGAAACGACCTCGAGCTCCTGGATCGCCTCCGGAGCTCGGCGGACGAGCTCCTGAAGGTGATGGATGCCCAGGGGATCGCGCGAGCGGCCCTGATCAACTCCGTGGCTCCCGAGGTCATCGGCATCACCGACCTCGTGAATCCCTGGATCGCCCGCTACGTCGACAGCCACCGCGACCGGCTCGTCCCGGTCGGGGGAATCCACCCGCGGCACTCTCGCGACGTCGTCGGGGACATGAGGCGGCTTCTCGAGGTCTACCGGCTCGGTGCGATCAAGCTGCACCCGCCTCACATGGAGCTGGCCGCCAACGCCTACAGGTTCGATTGTCCTTCTCTCGCGGACGTGTACCGCCTGGCGGGCGAGGCGAAGCGGCCGGTACTGATCCACACGGGGACGTCCATCTTCCCCGGCGCTCGTAACGTCTACGCGGACCCGATGGCGTGCGACGATGTGGCGGTCGACTTTCCCGAGACGACTCTCGTCCTCTGCCACGCCGGCCGTCCGCTCTGGTACGACACGGCGTTCTTCCTCCTCCGGCGGCATCCCAACGTCATGCTCGACATCTCGAGTATCCCGCCGAGAAGGCTTCTCGAGGCTCTCCCGCGGCTCTCCGAGATGGCCGACCGCGTCCTGTGGGGAACCGACTGGCCGTCCCGGGGGGTCCGGTCGATGCGCCAGAACGTCGAGGAGTTCCTCTCCCTTCCGCTTTCGGACACGGTCAAGCGGAAGATCCTCTTCGACAATGCAGCGGCGCTCTTTCCGCTCTAGCCCGCATTATTCATGAACGACTCCGGCCGTCCCGCTGATCGCGGGAACAAGGTGTGCCTTGGCGGGAAGACATTCATCCTGTCGCATGCGTCCCTGGCTCAATCACTTCACCGTGTTTGGGCCGGGTGCCCATGCAAGGTTCCGTGCCGGAAGATTACTCGGGACTCTCTCGCCGGGATTTGTTCGTGGGAGCCCGGCCCAAAGGACCGGCGCTCCCGCTACTCGAGGAAGTCCGAAAGCTCGGGGACGGAGAACCCGGCGTCTCTGAGCGTCTTCTTCACCGCCCCCACGTCGATCGTCGCGAGCCGGACGAACGCCACGAACCCGTCTTGAGACGGAGAGAGGATGAGACTCCGGATCTCGGTTTTCATCTCACCGAGCTTGCGCACGAGCTGAATAAGAGAGCCGACGTCGCGCGGAAGGAGCACCTCGATCCGGACGCCGGCCTCCTCGATCCTCAGGGTGTCGCAGAACGCCGCGAGGACGTCCGCCTTCGTGATGATCCCGACCAGCTTCTTTCCTTCCACG
>DASWIB010000293.1:0-6037 GCA_036397915.1 Thermoanaerobaculia bacterium
GCGCGGCGAGCACATCCGGGACCGTATTCTGGTGGCCGACCACGAGCACGGTTCCCAACACATCGTCTTTTTTCAGCCGGTCGAGGAGCAGCTGCGGCGCGAGCTTCCCCGAAGCGTCGCGCGGTGAGTACGTCTTGACCTCGAGCTTCAACGCGCGCGCGAGCGGCTCCGCGGTCTGCCGGGCCCGAAGCGTCTCGGTCGCATAGATCGCGGTGATCCCGGCGCCCGCGAGCATCCGCTCCAGATGCACCGCGCGCGCCCGGCCGGTTTCGGAGAGCGACACGGCCGGCTCGTTCGAGTCGGTCGCCTTTTCGGCATGACGTACGAGAAAAATCGCCTTTTGTGCGGACGCCGTGGTCGCGAGGCCGGCAAGAAGGAGTGTGACAGCGAGTCGCGGTTTCACAGCGGAAGTCAAAAGTAGCACGAACCTCGGACCTCGAACTTTGAACCTCGAACCGTCGTCCGATACATTTCCAGCTCGATGGGAGGCCGGCATGAAGCCAACGCTCCGCCATTCCCGAATCGGGATTTCCTTCACGGCTCTGCTCGTCGCCGCGGTTTCTTCGACCGCCGTGGCTGAGGAGGGCGCCGCGCCCGCGCGAGGGAAAGCCCCAACGGTCGCGGAGGCGAAGGCGTTCGTGGACGACGCCGAGGCGAAGCTCCTCGCGCTCTCCGTCGAGGCGAGCCGCGCCGGCTGGGTCCAGTCCACCTACATCACCGACGACACCGAGATCCTCGCCGCCAAGGCGAACGAGCGGGCGATCAACGCGGGCGTCGAGTACGCGAAGAAGGCGGTCCGCTACGACAAGCTGAAGCTCCCGCCCGAGCTCGCGAGAAAGATGCTGCTCTTGAAGCTGGGACTGACTCTCGCGGCGCCTTCGGATCCGAAGGAGAGCGAGGAGGTCACCCGCCTCGTCGCTTCCATGGAGGGCAGGTACGGAAAGGGCAAGTACTGCCCCGAGGGGAAGGACAAGTGTCTCGACCTCCAGGACATCACGAAGATCATGGCGGAGAGCCGGGACGCGGCGCAGCTGCTCGATGTGTGGCGCGGCTGGCACACGATCTCGATCCCGATGCGTCCGGAGTACCAGCGGTTCGTCGAGCTCGCGAACAAGGGCGCTCGGGAGCTCGGCTTCGCGGACACCGGCGCGCTGTGGCGCTCGAAGTACGACATGCCGCCGGGCGCGTTCGCGAAGGAGGTCGAGCGGCTCTGGGAGCAGCTGAAACCGCTCTACCTCTCACTGCACGCCTACGTGCGCTGGAAGCTGCGCGAGAAGTACGGCGACGTCGTTCCGACGAGCGGCCCGATCCCCGCGCACCTGCTGGGGAACATGTGGGCGCAGGACTGGTCGAACGTCTACGAGCTCGTCCGGCCGAAGGAAGCCGATCCGGGTTACGACCTCACGAAGATCCTCAAGGCGAAGAAGATCGACGAGAAGGAGATGGTCCGCTACGGCGAACGCTTCTTCACCTCACTCGGGTTCGAGCCGCTTCCGGAGTCTTTCTGGGAGCGCTCGCTCTTCACGAAGCCGCGCGACCGGGAAGTCGTCTGCCACGCGAGCGCGTGGGACGTGGACAACGTCAACGACCTGCGCATCAAGATGTGCATCGACGCGACTGCGGAGGACTTCACGACGATTCACCACGAGCTTGGCCACAACTTCTATCAGCGCGCTTACAACACGAAGCCGCCCCTTTTCCGCGACAGCGCGAACGACGGTTTCCACGAGGCTGTCGGAGACACGATCGCGCTCTCGATCACGCCCGAGTACCTCGTCGAGATCGGTCTCCTCGACAAGGCGCCGGATCCTTCGAAGGACGCGGGACTGCTGCTCCGCAAGGCGCTCGAAAAGCTGGCGTTCCTGCCATTCGGGCTGCTCGTCGACCAGTGGCGCTGGAAGGTCTTTGCCGGAGAGATCACGCCGGCGAACTACAACTCGTCGTGGTGGGAGCTCCGCACGAAATACCAGGGGGTCGCGCCCTCGATCGAGCGAAGCGAGAAGGACTTCGATCCGGGCGCGAAGTACCACGTCCCGGCGAACGTTCCGTACACCCGATACTTCCTCGCGGCGATCCTCCAGTTCCAGTTCCATCGCGCGCTCGCTCAGACCGCGGGCTGCACGGGCCCGCTGCACCGTTGCTCGATCTACGGCAGCAAGGAAGCCGGAAAGAAGCTCGACACGATGCTCGAGATGGGGCTGTCGCGTCCGTGGCCGGACGCGCTCGAAGCGATCAGCGGGAAGCGTGAGATGGACGCGACCGCGATCCGCGACTACTTTGCCCCGCTCCAGAGCTGGCTGGACGAGCAGAACCAGGGGAAACCGATCGGGTGGTGATGGGTCAGATGGGGTCAGGTCTCCACTTGCCACATCGGGGGTCAGGTCTCCACTTGCCACATTGGCCAGGCAAATTTGTCGATTCGAGGCCTGACGCTCAGAACCTGTACGACACGCCGAGGCTGACGACCGGGTAGACCGTGTAGGAGTCGAGGTCGTCTTCGATCTCCTGACGTTCCGCTTCGAGATCCTGCTCGAAGCGCGCCGGCAGGAGTGCGGGGTTCGTCGGCTCCGCCCGGAGCGAGACCTTCGGGCTTCCCTGGTAGAACGCGCCGACGTCCAGAGCGAACCGCCACCGGCTGCCGGGCGTGACCGCGTTGCCCCAGCCGATCCCGACATAGGGAGCGACATCGTTGGTCTCGACGCGCCCGCGAAGCCGGCCGACGAGCGCCGCGGGGTAGTCGACGCCGTTGATCGTGTAGACCGTCTCGTCGGAGGAGACGGCGGTGACCTCGTTTCCGTTCACGACCGCGCCGGCCGAGACCCGAAACCCGCGGCCGCCGGGATGCAGGTCGAGGAGGATCTGGCCGCTCACGAGCTCGAGATCCGCGTCGTACTCGATCTCGCGCTCCGTGCGCGTGTCACTCCGCGAGTAACCCTGGGCGCCCAGGCGCAGGTTCAGAGACCGCGCGAGCCCGATCGTCAGGTCCGCACCGGCGCCGGTCGTCCCGACCTTCGGCGCGATCGCGACGCCCTGTCCTCGACAGACTGCGGAGACATTCCCGAGGAAGACGATCGCCAGGATCAACCGAGCTCTCATATCAGCACTCCTCGACGTCGGAATGAACCCTCTCGCGGAGCCATCTTCCATTCCCAATTCGTGAAGAAGGCCGCCGGAAAGCGCGGTTGGTTACGGGAGGGAGCGGCGCTCTTGGTGACCTTCTCTTCACCACATCGTCAGTCCGAGCTCTTTGCGGTAGTGCGCATCGGCGTTTCCGTGGCGGCGCCAGTAATCGAGCAAGAGGCTCCCGGTCGCCGCCGCCTTCGTCGTCAGGAGCGGGCTCCCATCGAACCCGCCCGGCTGCGTCTCCTCCCACGAGAGGATCTTGTAGGGGAACGTCTTGTCGAATCGAATGACGAGCTTTCGCGGAATCGCGGAGTAGTCGAGCGTGTAGACGTTCTCTTTGCCGTCTCCCCGCAGGCTCGCCGTCGCCTTCTCCGGCCGCACCTCTTTGTGCCAGAGACGCGCGTACTGGAGACCCGGCACGACGGTGACGTCCCCGATCGGCAGCGTCTGGGGCGCGAGGCGGATCCGCGTCCACAACTCGTCCTCGAGCCACGCGGGCGCGAAATCGAATGCGCGATCCCCTTCGTCTTCGAAGTAGGAGCGAAGGAGTCCCGCGTAGCGCCCATTGCGGAAGTTCAACTGCGTGAACGTCTGCCCGCACCACTCCTGGCTCTCAGAAGAGACTTTGAGCGTGCGCGTGCGGGTGAAGTCGACCGGCGTGAACGTCGAGGTCATGAGCGAGTAGGGATAGATCCCCGTGAAGAACTTCCGGACGAAATTGAGCTTCAGGACCGAAATTCCTTTCGACGGATCGCCCCGCTCGAGCTTGACCTGCTTCTCGGGTAGGAACGGCTCGGTTACGAAGATGAGCACCGCTTCTCCCGAGTGCATCTCGCCGTACCGCGCCTGGTCGAGCTTGTACCGGGTCAGCTCGGCCTTCCCCTGATACCAGTACTGTCCGAATCGGGCAGCGTCGAACGCAGTTCCAGGCGCCGCCGCCGGCGGCGGTGCTCCGGCGAGGAGCGCGAGCATCATGAAGAGCAACGAGTACATCGAGATCCTCCGAGTTGGAGTCACGTTTCGACCTGGCACTTTCTAGCCAATGTGGCAAGTGGAGACCTGACCCCCAATGTGGCAAGTGGAGACCTGACCCTCAATCCTAAAACGATACGGCCGCCGGCCGCGTCCAAGGAGCTGAGAGGGAAGGAGCCGGGCCCGATCCCGGTCCGAGCGCAGACGATCTGCTTAACTTCGCCGCGGAAAAGGAGGTCTGCCTGGGCCAGCCGGTCACCCCGACACCTCCCGGAGGGACGGAGAACGAGCTCCTCGAGGGGTGCCGGGCGGGGGACCTCGCGGCTTTCGAAAGGCTCTACGAAATGCATGCGCCTCGGATGAAGTCGATCGCGCTGAACCTGCTGGGAAACGTCGCGGACGCCGAGGACGCGGTCCAGGAGGCGTTTCTCAAGATCTACCGCGGCGCGAAAACGTTCCGGGGCGACGCCGCCTTTTCGACGTGGATCTACCGCGTCGTCGTCAACACCTGCTACGACGCTCTGCGCCGCCGCAAGGCGCGGCCGGCGGGCGCCACTCTGGAAGCAAACGACGGGCGTGAAATCCCGCCGCCCTCGCCCGTCTCCGACCATCCGCTCCGTCTCGCGCTCGAGAAATCGGTCGCCCGCTTGAACCCGAAGCACCGCGCCGTTTTCCTTCTCTTCGAGGTGGAAGGTTTCA
Source organism: Thermoanaerobaculia bacterium (assembly GCA_036397915.1). Taxonomy (GTDB): domain Bacteria; phylum Acidobacteriota; class Thermoanaerobaculia; order UBA5066; family Gp7-AA6; genus Gp7-AA6. The sequence continues at coordinate 4,795 of DASWIB010000293.1, forward strand.
CTCACGGCGAGATCGCGCGGATTCTCGGGATCCCGGAGGGCACGTCGAAGACGTTTCTCTTCGTCGCGAAGAAAAAGCTGCAGCGGTGGCTCGCCGCCCCGTCGCCGGCGGCTCCTCGGACGGCCGCGCCGTGACCGCGGAATGCCGCCGCGCCGACGCGGCGCTCGCGAGCGGGGAGGCCGCGGTGCTCGAAGCAACGCGGCGCCACGCCGAGACCTGCCGGCGGTGCGCCGAGAGGCTCGACGCCTTCGATGAGCTTTCCCGCGCCGCGGCGTCGCTCAGGAAGGGCTGGGACAGCCCCGAGCTCTGGCCGAAGATCCGTGAGTCGCTCGTGCGGGAGTCTTTTGCCCCTGCCGCGCCCGGGGCTCAAGGCGAGCGGCCCCCCCGGACGGCGCCCGCGTGGCCCGCCTGGATCCCGATCGCCGCGATCGCAACGCTGTTCGTCGTCTCGTTCGTGGGACTTCAGGTCTTCCGGCCGAGCCTCGGCGACCGCCAGATCTTCGGCGTCCGTTCGTTGCCGAAGGATCCGCTTCTGACGGACGTCGCACTCCAGGACGTCGAGAAGAGCGAGCGCGAGTACGTCCGCTCGATCGAGAACCTCGCGCGAGTCGCGCAGCCCCGTCTCGCCGCGGCCGAGACGCCGCTTCTCCTCTCCCATCGCGAGAGGCTTCTTCTGCTCGACGGCGCGATCGCGGAACTGAACAGTCAAATCGAGCAGAACCGCTACAACACGCACCTCCGCCGGCAGCTGCTCGGGGTGTACGCCGAGAAACAGCAGACCCTGCGTGAGGTCATGAAAGGGGCCACCTCATGACGACCTTCCGCGGGACACGGGACACGGGACACGGGACAGGGGCCGGGCGCGCCGCTCTGGCCGCTCTGCTCGCCCTGCTCGCGGCGCCCCTCTTCGCCGATTCGCCCGAGCGTGACGAGTTCAAGAGGACATTCGAGAAGACGGTATCGCTCCGGCCCGGGCAGAAATTGCGAATCGAGCACGCCAACGGAAAAGTGCGCGTGCGGACGCACCGCGAGCCGCAGGTCTCGATCTCCGCCGCGATCCGGGTCTCGTCTTCCGACGGGGAAGGCGCCCGACGCTTTTCCGAGCAGATCCAGATCAGCGTCGACGAGACGCCGTCGGGCGTCTCGGTCGTCACCCGGTACCCCGTGAAGAATTGGGCATTCCTCGGCCGCGGCCACGTGTCCTACTCGGTGGACTACGACATCGTCATGCCCGAGACGGCTC
>DASWIB010000294.1:0-4254 GCA_036397915.1 Thermoanaerobaculia bacterium
CCCTCGGAGTCGGCCGCCCAATGATCCGGTTGGGCCCGTGCCTCCGGCGGCGTTCCTGCCGGCGGTCGGCATCACGGGTCAGTCGCGTGCGGCTCCATCCGACGGCACGCGGGACGCAAGACCCGTGGCCTCCGGTGATCACCCGGAAGTAGGCACGCGAAGTTCGCTCTCTTCGAGAGCGCTCTACACGCCCGACGACGAAGCGGCGAGGCGGACGCGCCGGCTGCCGTAGATCGCCCGCAGCGTGCTCAGGACGTCGCGGCAGGAAAGCGCCGGCGTGCGCGACGGATCCATCTCCTCGGCTCGGAGGACGACGTCGTCGACGGAGAGAATGCCCTCGAGCGTTCCGGCGACATCGAGCACGGGGAGGCGCCGCACCTGGCGGCTCGCCATCACGGCGATCGCGTCGTGGATGTCGTCGTCGGTGTGGCACAGCGCGACGTCCCGGGTCATGATGTCGCGGACGGGCGTCTCCTTGGGAAGCCGGCGGCGGTCACCAACCGCGAGACAGACATCCCGGTCGGTGATCATTCCGACGACCCTTCCTTGCCGTACGACCGGCAGCGCACCGCAGTCGTCTTCGCCCATCCGGCGCGCGGCTGCGGACAGACTCATCTCTTCCGTGCACGAAGAAACCGGGCGGCACATCACTTCACTCACTTTCATACACCCCTCCTGGGTTTCGGCGAGACATTACCCGCCGAGCGCCGCCGCCGCCTGATTCAAACCGATTACGCGCGGCAATCCCTGCGCGGTGCGGCGGACCTGTTCGCCACCGCTTCCGAACTCCGCGGGGTCGCCGGCGCGCTCGCATCAGTACGGCTCCTTTCGTGAGACCTCGCCGGCGATGCCTCCGCGCTCCCGGATCCGTTCCTCGACGAGGGCCCAGTCGAGCTCGGCCTCGAGACCTTGCCGCTCGGCGAGCACACGAACGGCACGCCGCGGGTCGGGCGCCCTGCGGTACACGTCGGGGTGCACTTCGAGGAAGATCTTCCCCTCTTCGGTTCGCGCGAGGAGGACGGGCTCGTAGACGATCTCGACGGGCGTGCCGATCGTCACGCGGGAAAACAGGTCCTCGGCGTCTTCCGGGTGCAGCCGGATGCAGCCGTGCGTCCGGAACTGGTAGACGCTCGTCGGAGCGTTCGTCGCATGAATCCCGCAGGAACCGGGGGTCAAGCCCATCCAGTATCTTCCGAGGGGGTTGTCCGGTCCCGGCGGGACGCGAGTGCGGACCTTCTCGCCCCTGCGGCGCATCTCTCTCTGGATCGAGACCGGCACGTCCCAGAACGGGTCGGTCTCTTTCGTCAGCACGTGGAGAGTGCCGAGAGGCGTCCGCCAGTCGGCCGCGCCCAGGCCGACGGGGTACCAGGAGACGAGATTCCCCATCTCGAAATAGAAAAGCAGCCTCTGCGGCACGTTGATGAGGATCCCATCCTCGCGAACCGCCGGCGCGATGTGACGGTTGTCGAGGTTCAAGACCTGCCCGATCCGCAGGCGCGCATCGGCCGGCAGGTCGTTCGACCGGGCGATGGTGAGGCGGGGGATTCCGAGGCGCGCGCCGATGGACGTGAGCGAGTCGCCGGGTTTCACCGTATACGAGCCGGCGCTTCCGACGACGAGGCTCGGGAGCGACGGCCGCTCCGGTGGTTGCAGGATGTGGGCGGCGAAGAAGAAAAGGCCGAGGTGCAAAAGGAGTGTCACGTCCGGGAGCGCTCGGGGAGGCCTACTTCAGCAGCAGGATGGGCCAGCGCGAGAGGATGCCATCTTGTCAGTCCAGGTGTGTGTCCGAGTAATCTTTGTCGGGTGACCTTGCGGTCCCCCGAACCCCCTAGCGCACCGTTTCCCGTTCTCGATCGGTCAGGACCCGGCGGCGGCGCGAGGCGTTCCCGGGCGCGCGCGGGTGGGCTTTCACCTGCCCGCGCCGGCGGCGCTCGTAGTCCTCGAGCTGGCGCCTCGCGGCGTCGAACGCGTCGCGGATCGAGACGTACACATCGTCGCTCGTCGGCTGCAGCCGGATGTCGATCTCCTCGCCGGTCACCCTCAGGCGAATACGAATCTCGTACAGATCGCCTTTGTGGTGATGCCCGTGCGGAGCCTCGATCCAGACCTCGCAATTCTGAATGTCCTCTGCAAAGCGCGAGAGCCGCTCCGCCCGGACCCGGATCTTGTCTTCGACCGCTTCCGAACGAGGCATGTCGAGGAAATGAATTCGCGCGGGCATCATGGCTTTCTCCTTCCTGACGCGGCTTTCCGCCTCTCGATTCAGTGGCCGGCGGGGTGGCATTCAACGACCGTCGTCGAGCCATCGGCGGAATCGATCTCGAGGCGCACGACCCCGTCCGCCGTCTCCCGCCGGAGCTCCGCCGCGTTCTCGATCCTGTAACGGAGAGATCCGTGCGGTCTCTCCTCGAGAAAGACGAGGACGTCCCGATCCGGGTCGGAGACGATCCCTCCCAGGGGTCGCTCGCAACCGTCGACCTCACCGCGATCAGTCGGGGCCGTCCTCTCGACTTTCGTGAGCCATCCCCGGTGTCCGCGAGAGAACCTCTCCAGGAAGCTCGGCAGCTCGGCGATCGGGACGTGCTCGACGTTCACTTTTTCTGCGCCTCTCTGACCGGAGCCGCGGCCGATCGGCGAAGCAGCTCGCGAACTTCCGCGTCGGTGGTCTGATCGAACGACTCGTAAAAGCGCCCGACCGAATAGAAGGGTTCCGGAGTCGCCACGCAGACGAGGTCGTCCACGATCCGCCGCATTTCCCGGGCCGTGGTGGGCGGGGCTACGGGCACCGCGACGACGATTCGCGCCGGACGCAGCTTTCGGACCGCTCCGACGGCGGCGCGCATCGAGGAGCCGGTGGCCAGGCCGTCGTCGACGAGAATGGCGATCCGGCCATCGAGATCGAGGGGCGGCCGTTCCCCTCGATAGGACAGCTCTCGCCGCCGGAGCTCTTTCTCCTCCCGCTGAGCTACCCGTTCGATCTCCTCCGGCGAGATGCGCATCGACTCGATCACGGAGGGATTCAGGGTTCGAACTCCGCCCGACGCGATCGCGCCCATCGCGAGCTCTTCCTGCCGGGGGGCGCCCAGCTTCCGAACGAGAAACACGTCGAGCGGAGCGTCGAGCGCTGCGGCGACCTCGAAGGCGACCGGCACTCCGCCGCGCGGAATCCCCAGGACGACGACGTCGCTCCGATCCGAGTAGGACGCGAGCTTCGCACCCAGCCCTCGGCCCGCCTCGCGGCGATCGCGGAAAACCGGGAAACCCACCGCCGGTATTGTGTCCTCGAAGGAACTGTCCCGCATGATGTGTTTGGATCTTGGCGAAAAGGTGCTCCCGCAAGAGGATTTGACGGGGTCGGGCGTGAGAAATCGTCATGAAGGTGGGCGACGTCTTCGAGGAGGTGAGTCGGGCTCTTCAGCCGATCGCCGTGTCCCCGGCGCCCGGCGGGGACGGAGAAAGACGCGGAGATCACGATCTCGTGAGGTCAACGGCCGCGCGGTTGTCCGCGACGGCAACTGAACACAAGGAGGACATCATGCTCGAAACACTCACAAAATCCGATTTGCAGATCCAGCAGGACGTGATGCGGGAGCTGCGGTGGGATACCCGCATCGGTCCGACCGAGGTCGGCGTCGAAGTCGACAAAGGGATCGTGACGCTGACGGGAACGGTGGAGAACTACGCGAAAAAGCACGCGGCGACGGAAGCAGCGCATCGAGTCGCGGGCGTCCTGGACGTCGCGAACGAGATCCGGGTGCATTTCGCCGGAAGTCCCGGGAAGACGGACACGGAAATCGCGCGAGCGGTTCGGCACGCTCTCGAGTGGGACGTCTTCGTACCCGACCAGCACATCCGCTCCAGCGCCTCCGACGGCTGGGTGACGCTCGAGGGGGAGGTGGCGTTCCTTCGGGAGAGCGAGGACGCGGCGAAGGCCGTCCGGCGGCTCGAGGGCGTCAAGGGCGTCACGAATCGGATCGTGGTCACGCCGAAGAAGGTGGACCCCGCCGCCGTCCGCAAGATGATCGAAGAAGCGCTGGAGCGCCGGGCGGAACGCGACGCCGAACGCATCGGCGTGACGATCGACGACGGAACCGTGACCCTCTCGGGCAAAGTTCACTCGTGGCTCGAGAAGGATGCGATCGTGGGAGCCATCGGCCACGCTCCCGGCGTCCGGACGGTGAACGACAAGCTCCGAATCGAGCCCTGGGCCTAAAGTCACCGGATCGATTCACCGACACCCGCGGCTCCGTCTTC
>DASWIB010000295.1:0-2223 GCA_036397915.1 Thermoanaerobaculia bacterium
CTCGCGAATTCGGCGAGCCGGCGCGTGAAATCCGCCGGGTCTTTCGTGCGGCGCAGGTCGACGGCGAGCAGGTTGAAGCCGCCCATCGACATGTGCGTGTGGCAGTCGATGAAACCCGGGACGACCCGCCGACCTTTGCCGTCGACCACTACTGTCTTCGATCCGGAGAGTGCGCGGATCTCCGCGTCGTCGCCGACGGCCACGATCCGGCCGTCGCGCGCCGCGAGCGCGGTCGCCTCGGCCCGCGTCGTATCCGCTGTCCAGATCCGCGCGGAGAGGAGAACGAGGTCGGCGGGTTTCGCGGAGGTTGCGGATTTCGAGAGGAGGGCCATCAGCAGCAGGAGCGCCGCTGCCGCCAGGCTCATGCCGTCGAGGAGAGGGCGCCCTCGGGCGACAGCGCGGCGTGCGCCGCTGCGAGCCGGGCCACCGCGACCCGGTAAGGAGAGCAGGAGACGTAGTCGAGACCCGCGCCGTGGAAGAAGTGGATCGAGCGGGGATCGCCGCCGTGCTCGCCGCACACGCCGACCTTGAGATCGGCGTGGGTCTCGCGCCCGCGCTTCGTCCCGACCAAGACGAGCTCTCCGACGCCCTCCTGGTCGATCGTCGCGAACGGGTCATCGGCCAGGATGCCGGTCTCGATGTACGCGGGGAGGAACGAGCCGGCGTCGTCGCGGGAATAGCCGTACGTCATCTGCGTGAGGTCGTTGGTTCCGAAGGAGAAGAAGTCGCAGTTCACGGCGATCTGGGCGGCGCGCAGGGCGGCGCGAGGGATCTCGATCATCGTTCCGACGTGGTACGAGACGTCGGTGCCGGTCTCCGCGGAGACCCGGCGGGCGGTCTCGTCCACTAGCTTGCGAAGCCGGTCGAACTCGCCCTTCGTTCCGACGAGCGGGATCATGACCTCCGGGTTCGGTCGCAGGCCTTCGCGCCGCGCGGCGGTGGCCGCCTCGAAGATCGCGCGGACCTGCATCTCGTAGATCTCCGGGTACGTGATCCCCAGGCGGCAGCCCCGGTGCCCGAGCATCGGGTTCGCCTCCGAGAGCGCGCGGACCCGCTCGCGGAGGCGGTCCTCCGGGATCCCGAGCTCTTTCGCGGTTTCCCGGACGGCCGCATCCTCGTGCGGCAGAAACTCGTGGAGCGGGGGATCGAGCAGCCGGATCGTGACCGGACGCTCCCCCATCTCCCGGAAGATGCCGATGAAGTCCTCGCGCTGCATCGGGAGGAGCTTCGCGAGCGCCGCCCGGCGATCGTCTTCGCTGTCGGCGACGATCATCTGGCGCACCGCGACGATGCGGTTCTCGCCGAAGAACATGTGCTCGGTGCGGCAGAGGCCGATGCCCTGCGCCCCGAAGAGCCTCGCGACGCGGGCGTCGGTCGGCGTGTCGGCATTGGCGCGGACACCGAGCCGGCGGGCGCGATCGGCCCACTCGAGCAGGCGCGTGAAGGACTGGAAGAGTGCCGACTTTTCGGGTGCGAGCGTGCCGTCGATCAGCACCTGGAGGATTTCGGAGGGCTGCGTCGAGAGCTTGCCGAGGATCACCTCGCCCGCCGTGCCGTCCACGGAGAGGAAGTCGCCTTCTTTCGCCGAGAGGTCGCCCGCGCGTAGCTCATGGCGCGGCTCGTCGACGGTGATCTCCCCCGCGCCGACGACGCAGGTCTTGCCCATGCCGCGGGCTACGACTGCGGCATGACTTGTAATTCCCCCTCTCGTCGTGAGGATTCCCACCGCGGCGTGCATGCCGGCGATGTCCTCAGGGGAAGTTTCGACGCGCACGAGGACCACCGGGTCGCCCTTCGCCGCCATCTCGACCGCGTGGTCGGCCGTGAACGCGATCCGTCCGCACGCGGCGCCGGGCCCGGCCGGCAGCCCTTTGGCGAGCAGGCTTCCCTGCCGGATCGCGTCGGCCTTCTCCTTCGTCGGAAAGACGGGGGCGAGGAGCTGCACGAGTTGCTCCGGCTCGACGCGGGTGACGGCCTCGTCCTCTCCGATCAGCCCCTCCGCGACCATGTCGGTGGCGACCCGCACGGCCGCGAATCCCGTCCGCTTCCCGTTTCGCGTCTGGAGCAGGTACAGCTTTCCTTCCTCGATCGTGAACTCGAGGTCCTGCATGTCTCGGAAGCGCTTTTCGAGGAGGTCGCGAATGCGCAGGAGCTCGGCGTACGCAGCAGGCATCGTCTCTTCGAGCGACGTCCCCGAACCGTCCCTGCCGAGCGGGCGAGGCG
>DASWIB010000296.1:0-3673 GCA_036397915.1 Thermoanaerobaculia bacterium
GGCGTGACGATCCGCGGGACACTGCCCGGGAGCTTTCTCCGGAGGATCACCGAAGAAAGGCAGTCGCGGAAGGCGCAGCGATAGGGATCGAGAAATTCCCTCTGCCCTGAGGGATCACCACGGGATCGAGCGTCCGCGCCGATCGAGGAGAGATCTTCCAATAAGATCGCCATTGGTGTCTCTCCCACCCGCCCCGCCACTCCCTCCCGACGTCGCCCAGCTCGTCGAGCAGAAGCGGCTCGACGACCTCGAGGACGTGTGGACCCGCCGCATGGAGCAGGACCCCGGCGACCTGCCCTTCTTCTTCGGGGTCGCCGCGGCGGTCAAGAAGAAGGCCGGCGCGGAAGGAGCCGAACATGCGCTGTCCTGGCTCCGTTTCCTCGCCGACTACCAGTCGGAGAGGGAGGACGCCGAGGCGCGAATCGAGGTCCTTGCGGAGATCGTCCGGATGAGTCCCTCCGATCCCGTCGCCCGCGTGGACCTCGAATCCGCGCTCAAAGAGCGCTATCACGACCATCCGGCGTTCGGCGCCGTGATTTCCCAGAACTCGATCGCAACCGCGGCAGATCCCGCGGAGACCGCCCGCCGCGTCGCGCGGTGGCTCCGCTTCGTGCCGGGGGAGGTGTACTACCTCGCCGGGCGCGGCGCCGGCCGGATCGCCGAGATGAATCCGGCGCTCGACGTGATCCGCCTCGAGGTCGGCGCCGTGCGCGTTCCACTGTCGCTCGTCTCGGCGGAGAAGAACCTGGAGCCCCTGCCGCGCGGCCACTTCCTCCGGGAGAAGGTCGAAGGACCGGACACCCTCCGCGAGCTCGCGACGAAGGAACCGGCGGAGACGGTGCGGCGACTGCTCGCGAGTTTCGGGCGGCCGCTCACGGTCGCGGAGGTCCGTGAGCACCTCGTGGGAATCGTCGAAGAGGAGCGGTGGAGCTCGTTCTGGACGTCCGCGCGTCGACATCCGCAGCTTCTCGTCGCGGGCGCGGCGAAGGGCTCACTTGTCTCCTGGAGCTCGAGCGCGGACGAGGCGGAGGAAACGGTGCGGCGCGACTTCGCGGCGGCCGATCCTCACAGAAAGCTCGAACTCGCGCGCCGGCACGCCCGGCGCTCGCGGGAGCTCTCCCGCTTCTTCGGCGAATCGCTCGCTTCGGAGGCGCGGTCGGCGGCGGGTACCGATAACCCCGCGCTCGCCTGGGAGCTCTCGCAGGCGGCCGCGCGGCTCGCTCCGGGCGAGTCCGAGGCCTTTCCAGCCGAGTCGCTCCTCGCCGTCAAAGACGTCGCGAGTGTCGTCGGGAGAATCCGGGATCACGTCCCGCGCGAAAAAGCGCTCGAAGAGATCCGCGCCCGACGCGATGACTGGGAGACCATCTTCGCGGCGCGCCTTCTGGAGGAGGAGGACGCGCGCGTGCTCGGGGTGCTCTTCGATGGTCTGGGCGAGCGCCCGGAGCGGCGGGACGAGCTCGCACGCCGCGTGATGCGATCGCCCCGAATCGCGCCCCGCGCCTTTGTGTGGCTCTGCGAGCGATACGGAGAGGAGGAGCGTCCGGACATCTCGGCGCCCGCGCTCTTTCACGCGCTGCTGGATGCGCTCCGCCAGGACGAGTTCGCGCCGATCCGCGCGCGCGTCAAAGCCTTCTTCGAGCCGGGCGCCCTCGCGGTCGCGCTCGCCCGGCGCTCGGCGTCGGAAGAGGAGGCACGGGAGCTCCTCGGGGCCCTCTCGCGGGCCGGCGGGCTCGAGGAGCACCGCCGGGCGACCGTGCGGGAAGCGCTGCTGATGAAGTTTCCGGCGCTTCGTGCGCCCGCCGCCAACCTGCTCTACGCGACCCCGGAGTCGATCGATGCCCGCCGGGGCGAGCTCGCACACCTGAAGCAGGTCGAGCTGCCTGCGAACGCCGAGGCCATGCGAGCGGCGAAGGAGCACGGCGATCTCACGGAGAACTTCGAGTACCACGCCGCGCGCCAGAAGCACGAGTACCTCTCGGCACGCATCGCGAAGCTCGCCGATGAGCTCTCCCGCTCGCGTGCGCTCGATCCGTCACGAATCGACGCGTCGGAGGTTCGGGTCGGCACGCGCGTCGTGCTCCGGGACGCGGAGAGCGGCCGGGAGCGAATTGCGACCATCCTGGGGCCCTGGGACTCGCAGCCGGAGCAGGGCATCTATTCGTACGAATCCGAGTTCGCGACCGCGCTTCTCGGAAAGAAGCCGGGTGAGAGCGTCACGTTGCCGGGAGGCGCGCTCGAAGTCGTTTCGATCAGCCCCTGGCGGTGACTCCCGCTGTCATCCCGAGGGCCGGAGGCTCGAGGCATTCCTCGCTGCAGACCCCCGTCCTGAGCGAAGCCGAAGCGTCGGGGTTCCACGGGATGGCAGTGGGGAGCGTGAGAGAATTCCGGCCCGAAAATCCGACTGAGGAGGTCGTCATGAAGAACCAATTCGCTCGAGTTCTCGCCGTCCTCGTTCTCGCGAGCGCTTTCGCGTCGGCCGCGGCGCTCGGTCAGGCGACGACACCCGTCGCCCCTTCCGCGCTGTCCGGTCTTCGGGCGGACGTCATCTGGCAGCTCACGGACGTCGAAAAGAAGCTCGTCGCCCTGGCCGAAGCGATGCCGCAGGAGAAATATGGCTGGCGGCCAGGAGCGGGAGTCCGCTCCGTGAGCGAGGTCTACATGCACATCGCCGGCGGGAACTACTTCATCCCGACCTTCCTGGGCACGAAGATGCCCGAGAGCATCAGCCGCGACATGGAGACGTCGTCGTTCCCAGGCGCTCGAGGGAAGACCGTGACCGAGAAGGCGAAGGTCATCGAAGCGCTGAAGAAATCCTTCGACCACGCGCGAAAGACGGTCGAGGCGACTCCGGATTCCGACCTCGACAAGAAGGTCAAGGTCTTCGGCCAGGAGCCGAGCGAGCGCATGATGCTGATCGGCCTCGTGATCCACGCGCACGAACACCTCGGCCAGTCGATCGCGTACGCGCGAACGAACGGCATCGTGCCGCCGTGGTCGGAGGGACCACCCACGACACCGGAGAAGAAGCCGGCGGCGAATTGACGCGCCGGCTGCTCGTAGCGGGCACTCTCCTCTTTACGGTTCCGCTGCTCGCGGAGCCGTTGAAGGTCTTCAATCGAGAAGAGGCTTCTATCCGGCGCATGGCGACCCGATTCGCGGAGACCTGGAACCAGCACGACATGGAAGCACTGGCGGCGCTTTTCTCGGAGGACGCCGACTTCGTCAACGTCCTGGGAATGTACTGGAAGGGGCGCGACCAGATCCGGCAGGAGCACGCGCGGCTTCACGGGCTGCAGTTCAAGGAGAGCGTGCTCACGGTCCGCTCCGTGACCGTCCGGTTCCTGAGACCCGACGTCGCCCTCGCGCACATCAAGTGGGGGTTGGAGGGCGAACGCGATTCGGACGGCACGTCCCGTCCCCCGAGGGAAGGCGTCATGTCCTGGGTCGTGATGAATCGCGATGGCGATTGGCGGGTCGCTTCGTCGCACAACACGAATGCGCGGCCGGCCTCGACTACGAGTGGGTCCGAGTAATCTCTTATCGGGGGACCTGGCGGTCCCCCGAACCCCCCAGCCCGTAGCCTCCCGGGTGGCGGCCGCGAGCGGAGCGCTCGGGTCACGGGCATATGCTACGAGAGTGTCCGAGTATCTGTCGGTGGGGGACCTTGCGGTCC
>DASWIB010000297.1:0-5673 GCA_036397915.1 Thermoanaerobaculia bacterium
CAACCGAGCCCGAGAAACGCGGTGGCCGCCGTCGGCGCAGTAGCTGGCCGGAGCGGCGACAACGAGCCCAGCCGGGCCGGAAATTTCAGGAATCTGGCTGGGAGGCAGGGACTCGAACCCCGATTCACTGGTCCAGAGCCAGTTGTCCTACCATTGAACGACCTCCCAGTCGTTCGAAAAGAGCGGGAGATTATCGCGGACGTACGCTTCGCGGTCAAACGGGACTGACAAGGCTTTTTTGATAGAAGTGGCAAGTGGAGACCTGACCCTCAATGTGGCAAGTGGAGACCTGACCCCATGAAATCCTCACGTCGGGACTTCATCAAGGGATGCGGCGCCGGCGCGGCGGCCTGGGCCACGCTCGGGCTCCATCCCGGCCAGTTCCTGATCGAGCGCGTCGAGGCCGCGGAGCTTCCGCCGAAGAAACGCAGGGAGCTCGCCGCGCTCGCAGTCGACACCGCGCGCAAGCTCGGCGCCTCCTACGCCGACATCCGTGTCAACCGCTATCGCAGCCAGGTCGTGACGATGCGGTCGCAGACCGATCGGTCGACCGGCAAGTTGAATCACGTGCCCTCGGTCTCCGACGGCGAGACGTACGGGTTCGGGATCCGCGTCCTCGCGAACGGCGCCTGGGGGTTCGCGGCGTCGAACGCGGTGACGCGTGAAGAGATCGCCCGTGCCGCGAAAGAGGCGGTCGCGATCGCGAAGGCGAATGCGTCGCTGCGCCGCGGCCCGATCCAGCTTGCGCCGGTCGGGTCATATCGAGAGTCCTATTCGACGCCGATCGCGAAAGACCCGTTCACGATACCGATCGGCGAGAAGCTCGATCTGCTGCGCCGCGCCGGGGAGGAGGCGAAAAAGACCGCGGGCGTCTTCCTCGCCACCGGCTTCATCGCTCAGCGCGTCGAGCACCGGTGGTTTGCCTCGACCGACGGCAGCGAGATCGAGCAGCACGTCTACCAGATCGCGCCGGAGATCACGGCGACCGCGATCGAACAGGGGCGCAAGCAGAAGTCGCGGACGTACCGGCCACATTCCGTCACGGCGGGCTACGAAGCCGTCGAGCGTGCGGACATGGTCGGCAACGCGCGCCGGATCGGAGAGGAAGCGGTCAACCATCTCAAGGCCCCTTCGGTCCCGCCCGGGAAGAAGGACCTGGTCCTCCTTCCGACCCACCTCGGCCTGACGATCCACGAGTCGATCGGCCACTCGACCGAGCTCGACCGCGCTCTTGGTTACGAAGCGAACTTCGCCGGCACCTCGTTCCTGACCCCGGAAAAGCTCGGGAAATTCCGGGTCGGCTCCGACATCGTCAACTTCAACGGCGATCGCATCCGGAAGGAAAGCCTCTCGACCTGCGGGTACGACGACGACGGAGTGAAAACGCGCCAGTTCCCGATCATCAAGGACGGCATCTTCGTCGGGTACCAGACGATCCGCGACCAGGCGCACCTGATCGGGCAGACCGAGTCCATGGGCTGCTGCTACGCGGACTCGTACGCCTCGGTGCCCTTTCAGCGGATGCCGAACGTCTGGCTCGCGCCGGGGAAGAGCACAACGACGCTCGACGACCTCGTCTCGGGAGTCGACGACGGCGTGCTGATCGACGGGCGCGGCTCCTACTCGATCGATCACCAGCGCTACAACTTCCAGTTCGGGGGCGACGCGTTCTGGGAGATCCGAGGAGGCAAGGTCGGTCCGATGATCGCCGACGTCGCCTATCAGAGCCGCACGCCCGACTTCTGGAGCTCCTGCGACGGAATCGGGGGCGAGGCGCTCTGGGAGAACGTCGGGCTGAACGCGGACGGCAAGGGCCAACCGGGACAGATCAATGCGATGAGCCACGGGTGCGCGCCGGCGCGGTTCCGCCGGATCAACGTCTTGAAGACGGAGTAAGGCGATGACCTGGACGAGAGAAGAAGCCAAGAAGCTCGCCGAGAAGGTTTTGTCCTACTCGAAAGCGCCGGAATGCGAGGTCTGGCTGGAAGCGACGCAGGCCGGCCACACTCGTTTTGCGGCGAACGACGTGACGACGTCCGGCTCATCGCGCGACCTGACGATCGCGATCGTCTCGCGCGGCGAAGGTCGGACCGGCACCGTGCGCGTCAACGACATGGAGCCGAAGGCGCTCGCGGCCGCCGTCGCGCGGAGCGAGGAAGTGATGGCGGCGGCAAACGTCGATCCGGAGTGGGTCGAGGGGCTGCCGGCGCAGAAGTATCCGGAGATCCGGGGATTCCACGACGCAACGGTCAAAGCAGGCGCCCCGGACCGGAAGAACGGCGTCAAGGCCGCGCTCGATCTCGCGCGCGGCAAGAAGCTGAACGCGTCCGGCTTCTCGGAGACCACCGCGCGGTGGTCGGCGCTCGCGAGCAAGAAGGGGAACTTTGGATTCTCCGCGTCGACATCCGCCGAGTTCTCGACGACGATGCGGACCGAAGACGGTACCGGTTCCGGCTGGGCCGGGCTGGAAGCGCCCGACTTTTCCGAGATCCCCGCGGAAGAGCTCGGGCGCCACGCGGCGCGCAAGGCCGAAGAGAGCGCGAAGCCACGTGAGCTCGAACCGGGCAAGTACACAGTCGTATTCGAGCCGCGCGCGGTCGCGGATCTGCTCGGAAACCTGAACGCGGTGATGTCGCGCCGCGCCGCCGACGAGGGCCGGAGCTTTTTCTCGAAACCCGGTGGCGGCAACCGCACCGGCGAAAAGATTTTCGCCGAGAGCGTCACGATCCGTTCGGACCCGTTCGATGCGCGTGTCCCGGGGCGTCCGTGGGTGGGCGGCGCCGGAGTAGGGTTCCTCGGCTTCGGCGGTTTTGGTGGCGGCAACTTCGCCGGCCTTCCCACGCGCAAGACGACGTGGGTCGAGAAAGGCGTGCTGCGCAACCTGTCGATCGACCGTTACTGGGCGAAGAAGAACGGCGAGGAGCCCCTCCCATTCTCCGGCGGTCTCGTCATGGAAGGCGGAAGCGGCTCAATCGAGGATCTCGTTGCCGGAACGGAACGCGGACTGCTTCTTACGCGCTTCTGGTACATCCGCACGGTCAACCCGCAGACGGTGCAGCTGACCGGCCTGACGCGCGACGGCGTCTGGTTGATCGAAAAAGGAAAGGTAGTCGGCCCGGTCAACAACTTCCGATTCAACGACAGCCCGGTCAATCTGCTCAAGAACGTGGAAGCGATGAGCACAGCGGTCTCGACCGGGAATGTCGTCGTGCCGGCGATCCGGTCGCGCGACTTCCACTTCACGTCGAAGAGTGACGCGGTATGAGGCCAGGAGTTTGTCCGAGTAATCTCAACGGGGACCTTGCGATCCCCCGAACCGATAAGATTGTGGAGTATTTTGTCGGCGGGGGACCTTGCGATTCCCCCGAACCCCCTGGCTCTCCGTCCTCCGCCGGGGACACGAATTGCCGATTGCGTTCCCTGCTTGCCGGCTTAAACTCGTCCCGCCGATGATCCCGGAAGTCTTCGAGTGCCCCCGCTGCGAGCGGCAGTTCGTCATCGACGGAGTGCCCGACACCGGCTCCGAAGAAGTTCATTGCCCGCAGTGCAGCCGGTTCCTGGGCGTGCGCGACATCGCCTTCGTCCTGCGAACGGAGCTGGACGAGCTGATCGAGCGGCTTTCGTTCGAGAAAGACCGGCTCGAAAAGGACGAGGCGATCTACGGGCTCACGGACTGCGACCCGGAAATGAAGTACTACGGGCGCGAGGTGTCCAGGGTGATCGGCGTGCTTCGCAGCGCGCTGAAGGACCTCAACCGGCTCCGCGACGATTACCGCGTCAAGAACTGACTTCGGTGAGCTGAAGGACTGTCAGCCGCGGCGGTCGCTTCACGACCGGCGGCTGAGAGATTTCAAACCAGGGCCTTCATCGGCTGCGCGCGACTACCGCACGAAGAACTGAATGAGAGTCTCCCTGCGGGGAGAGGGTCAGGGCGAGGGCGTGCTACCGGGCGAAGACTTCGGCGAGGGTCAGTGACAGCTCCGGCAGCGCCGTCGAAACGATCGCGTCGCTTCCGGAGAGCTTCGCCGTCAGTACATAGCGACTGTCCGAGCCGAGATCGAGGATCTCGGCGGTCCCATCCTCGGGGTCGAAGTACCACAGCTCGGAAACCCCGGCCTTCTCGTACGCGCGGAACTTCGTCTCCCGGTCGTACGCCTTGTTGCTCGGCGAGAGGATCTCGATGACGAGGTCTGGAGTTCCCTGGACGTTGGCATCGGTGATGATCGATGCTCGCTCTTTCCGGATGAAGAGCAGGTCCGGCTCGAGCGCCGTCCACTTGCTGAAGACGATGTCGTAGGGCGCGATGAAGACCTCTCCGAGGTCGTGTTCTTCGACGAAGTCGCTCAACATCCGAAAAAGCCGGCCGACCGCCCTCTGATGACTCGTGTTCGGCGACGGCGTCATGAAGACCTCTCCCTCGATGAGCTCGAAGCGCTTGCTGCCGTCCCGCGGCAGCGTCTGGAACTCCTCGTAGCTCACTTTCCGGATGACAGTGGTCGCCATGGCGGACCTCCTTCTCCGGCCGATCCTACTCTGTATTGTGTCGACGGATCGTCTCGACGAGCTTCCTCATGCGTCGCAGCGCGGTTTCTTTTCCGAGAAGCGCGACGACGTCGAAGAGCGGCGCGCCGACGGTGACGCCGGTCAATGCGAGCCGCGTCGGGTGGATCAGCCGCGACGCCGGGATCTTCATCTCGGCCGCGAGCTGACGCAGCGCGGCATCGAGGTCCTGCGCCGTCCACGCTTCGACCTTCTCGAACGCCGCGATCAGACGCTCGAGCTCGACCGCCGTCTCGGGCCGGACGTTCTTTCGCATCCCTTCCGCGTCGAACTCCACCGGGTCGGCCGCGTACATGGAGAGCGCGCGGCCCATCTCGATGATGGTGCGCGCCCGCGTGCGATGGAGCTCGACCGCGGCGAGCGCTGCATCCTTCTCCGGCAGGCCGCCGGCCGCATGCGGCGCGGCGCGCTCGAGCAGCTCCTCCGCCGGCATCCGCGCCATGTACTGGGCGTTCATCCAGAGGAGCTTCTCCGGGTCGAACACGGAGGGCGACGCACCGATCCTCTCGAGCGAGAACTCTCGCTCCATCTCCTGCCGCGAAAGGATCTCGCGGTCCTCGCCCGGTGACCAGCCGAGCAGCGCGAGGAAATTGACGAGCGCCTCCGGGAAGATCCCCCGGTCCCGCCACTCTTCGACCGCGGCCGCGCCGTAGCGCTTCGACAGCTTCTTCCGGTCCGTCCCGAGGATCATGCCGAGGTGCGCGAACGCAGGAACCTCCGCGCCGAGCGCGCGAAAGAGCGCGACGTGCTTGGGCGTGTTCGCGAGGTGGTCGTCCCCGCGAAGGACGTGCGTGATTCCCATGCCGGCGTCGTCCACGCAGACGCAAAAGTGATAGAGCGGGTGTCCGTCGGATCGCACCAGGACGAAATCGTCGAGCGCCTCCGCAGGGAACTCGACCCGCCCGCGGACGAGGTCCTCCACGATGATCGTCTCCGCCGGCATTCGGAGACGCACGACGAACTTCTCACCCGCCCGCGCGCGCCTGACGCTCTCGTCCGGCGGGATCTCGCGCCCGGCGCCGGAGTAGCGGTAGGAGCGTCCCGCCGCCTCCGCCTTCTTCCGCTCCGTCTCGAGTTCCTCCGGCGTTTCGAAAGCGCGGTACGCCTTTCCTT
>DASWIB010000298.1:0-6576 GCA_036397915.1 Thermoanaerobaculia bacterium
CAGAGGGTCGGCGGAAGCCTTGCCGCCGGAGGAGGATCCATGAGTTCCCTGCGCCGAGTTCCGATCGTCGCCGCCGGCCTGCTGATTCCCGCGCTCTCCCTCCCCGCCGAATCGCGAATGGAAAAGACGCTCCGGCTCGAGCCCGGGGGGCGTTTTTCTCTCGACACCGACCGGGGAAGCGTCACGATCACCGGCACGAACACTGCGGGGGCGAGGCTCATCATCACCTCGCGGCGACGCGACCTCGACGAACTCCTGCGGTTCACGTTCCGAGAAGACCCGGGAATGGTCTCCGTGACCGCCCGCCGCAAGCACGGCCGGGTGTTCCGCTGGTTCAACTGGAACGGCGATTCCGTGCGCTGGGAAGTGCAGGTGCCCGCGCAGACGGAGCTCGACATCGATACGTCGGGCGGGGGAATCAAGATCACCGGATTGCGCTCCGACGCGAAGCTCGAAACGTCCGGCGGCCGCATCGAGGTTCGCGATCTGGTCGGGGAGCTCCAGGGACACACCTCCGGAGGGGGAATCCGGCTCGAGCGGATCCGAGGAAGAATGCACGTCAAGACCTCCGGCGGCGGCATCGAGGGAACCGAGCTCGACGGGCCGATCGACGCGGAGACGAGCGGCGGATCCGTGCGGCTCGGCCGAGTGACCGGCAACATCCGCGCGCACAGCTCCGGCGGCGGCATTCACATCCACGAGGCGGGAGGCCGGGTCGAGGCGGACACCTCGGGTGGTGGGATCGAGGCGTCCTTCGCGCGCGGCAATGCGCGCGGCGGCTCGCTCGAGACGTCCGGAGGCGGGATCGTGGTCTCGCTCGACCCGTCGGTGGGGCTACGGATCGACGCCTCGGGAAACTCCGTGCGGGCGGAGCTCCCGATCACCGTGCAGGGCGCGATCTCGCGGGGAAAACTCCAAGGGACGCTGGGGGGCGGCGGCGAGATGCTACGCCTTCGGACGAGTGGAGGAGGGGTTCGCATTCAGGGCCTCTAGACCTTTTCCCGGACTGGCGGATCCACAATCGATTTCGCCCTGGTAGAGCGTCGGCGAGAGAGTTCCGATAAGCCCCAACGGCGTCCGTCTCCACCTTCCCACTCCGTCCGGGAGGCCTGACCGAATCCCGCGCCGAACCTTAGAATCGACCCGTGGATCCCGTCGTGATCGTGGGAGCCGGGCCGACCGGCATCGCCTGCGCCATCGAGCTCGGCAACCGCGGCATCGCCGCGGTCTGCCACGACCGCGGGCACATCCTTCACACGATCTATCACTTCCCCGAAGAAATGCGCTGGTACTCGACCCGGGACCTTCTCGACATCGCCGGGATCCCCTTCGGCGTGCCGGAGGCGCACCCGAACCGTCTCGAGGCCCTGGCGTACTACCGCGGGGTCGCCGAGAAGTTCGGCGTCGAGGTGGTTGCCGAGACCGAGATCCTTGCGATCGAGCCGCGCCCCGGCGGCGGCCTCGACGTCTCGGCGCGGGACCGCAGCGGACCGCGGAGCTTTCCGGCACCCGCGGCGATCCTCGCGACCGGTTTCTTCGACAACCCGCGCCGCCTCGACGTCCCGGGCGAAGATCTCCCCCACGTCCACCGGCGGTTCCTCTCCGGATATCCCTTTCACGACCGGGACGTCGTCGTCATCGGCGGCAAGAACTCGGCATCGGAAGCGGCGCTCGACCTCTACCGCCACGGCGCCCGCGTCACGCTCCTCGTTCGCGGGCCGGCGATCTCGGAGCGGGTGAAGTACTGGATCAAGCCGGACCTCGAGAACCGGATCCGTGCCGGCGCGATCCGCGCGATCTTCAACGCGCGGATCCTCGAGATCACGTCCGGGCTCGTCCGCGTCGAGACCGCCGAACGCGGCGAGGAGTCCGTCCGGGCAGCCGCAGTCTTTCCGCTGATCGGCTATGAGCCCGATTTCGCGCTCTTCGAGCGATGCGGAATCCGGGTGGAGGGGCCCCTCAGGATTCCCGCGCATGACCCGGCCACCCTCGAATCGAACGTTCCGAACCTCTACCTGGCGGGTGCCATCCTCGGAGGCACGGAGATCGGCCACATCTTCATCGAGAACAGCCGCCACCATGCGGCGTGGATTGCCGCCGCGATCGAGAAACGGCTCAAGTACGTGCCCGCGTGAGGCGGCGTTCGCCGGCGGCTCCGCAACCTTCTGCCGCCCGGCGCTGTTTTACCCGATGAGAGGGCGCGATGAGCACGACCTGCGTGACGGAGGGCTTTCCCAGACGGTTTGAAGAATCGCCGGGCCTGCGGCTGGTCGGCGCCCCCGCCGCGAAGCACGGCGAAGGAGACGGTCGAATGCCGCAACCGGACCCGCTCGTCAACGAGATCGCCGAGGACCTCGACGGCACGTTCGAGCGGCTCGTGCGGACTTTCGAGGACCGTCTGTTCTCGTTCGCTCACCGCCTCTGTGGCAGCCGCGAGGACGCCGAGGAGGTCGTTCAGGACTCCTTTGTGCGGGCGTACCGTGCCCTGAAGACCTACCCGGCCGAGCGAATCCGGTCCCTCGCACTCCAGGCATGGCTCTACAGGATCACGCTGAACGTCGCTCGCAACCGGCTGAGAAGAAAGCGCGCGCGGCTCGTCTCGATCGAGAACGGCGGGACCGACGGCGCGGCCGCACGACGGGCGTGGGAAGTGCCGGACGATCCGGACTCCCGGCCGGACTCGCGTTTCGAGCAGGGAGAGACGCGGACGGACATCGCGTCCCTGGTCGCGACTCTTCCCGAGCGGTACCGGTCGGCGATCATTCTCCGGTACGTCGAAGGCCTGCGTCTGGAGGAAGTCGCCGCGATCCTGAAGCAGCCGCTCGGAACGGCGAAATCGAACGTCCATCGCGCGGTGAATCTGTTGCGCCGCGCGATTACCGAGTCCCGGCGCGTGAGAGCGCGCGCGGAGGTGAGGGCATGAGAAGAACCGAAAGGGCTCCCGCCAGCGGGACGCTCGCGATCGTGCAGGGCTTGAAGGCCCTCCCGCGCGAGCCGGCGCCGCGATCGCTTCTCCCTGCGGTGCTGCGGCGCGTCGGGCTCGGCGACAGCTACTGGCAGCTCGACTCCGCAATCGGGCCGGTGTTCGTCGCGCACAGCCGGGCGGGGATTTCCATGGTCGCGCGCGCGCGCTCCGCGGCCGAGTTCGCGAAGAGCTTCGAGAAGCGCTTCGGACGGCCGATCGCGCCGGACCCGGCGCCCCCGCCGAAAAACGTGCGGGCACTCGTCGCCGGGCGTCTGCGCGGACGGGACGCCGGCCTGCGTTTCGACCTCCGCGGGCTGTCGGAGTTCGAACGGGCGGTGCTCTTGAAGGCGCTCGAGATTCCTCCGGGCGAGGTGCGGCCCTACAGCTGGGTCGCGCGGGAGATCGGTCATCCCGAGGCGATGCGCGCGGCGGGCTCGGCGCTCGCGAAAAACCCGGTGCCGCTCCTGATTCCGTGCCACCGAGTCGTGCGGAGCGACGGCCATATCGGTAACTACTCGCTCGGCGGCCCGCGCAACAAGCGGACCCTGCTCGAATCCGAAGGCGCAGAGCCGGAGACGCTCGAGAAGCTGGCCGCGTCGGGCGTGCGGTATTTCGGCAACGAGAAGGGGCGGTACTTCTGCTTCCCGACCTGCGGAGGCATCCAGTCGCTCCTGCGCGAAAACCGCGTGCGTTTCGCGTCGGAGCGGGAGGCCGTCGCGGCGGGCTACCATCCGTGCGGCGACTGCCGGCCCGCGGCAGCGGCGTAGAAGAGGTCCGAACTTCGAGGTCGGGCGGAAGCCCGGAGCGACCGTGACCTGGACACGGTCCCCCGGCGGAAGTGCTCAGCCGGCCCCCCCCGCTGGACAGGATCTCCGCGCTTCGTTAGTATTTAGTCATTATGCAGAGGAAACTTGTTCGGATCGGAAGCTCTCTCGCCGTCACCCTTCCCTCGGAGGTCGTCAAGGAGTTCAAGCTGAAGAAGGGGCAGGCCGTGGACGTCTCCGTGCACCCGCAGAGCGGCGCGGTGACGATCCGGCCGGGGATCAAGTACTTCGAGAACGGGAAGGTCACGAAGAGATTCGGGACGATGGTCGAGGAGCTCCTGGAAAGACGAAAGAAGCTCTATCGAGCCCTCGCCCGGTGATCCTCTACCTTTCGCTGGAGCAGATCCTCGACCTTCACGAAAAGCAGATCCGCTCGTTCGGTGGCTCCGCCGGTCTTCGAGACCGGGGAGCTCTCGAGTCGGCAGTTGCGCGCCCTGCGATGACTTTCGGAGGCGAGGACCTCTATCCGGAAGCCGCCGACAAGGCGTCGGCTCTGATGCACTCGCTCGTGATGAACCACGCCTTCCTCGACGGCAACAAGCGCGTCGGCGCATCAGCGGCGGAGCTTTTCCTCGAGCTGAACGAATATCGTCTGGCCGCCACGGATGAGAATCTCGAGCAGATCACTTTGACCGTCGCCCGGGGTGAGCTCGACGCCGAGGCGCTCGCGATCTGGTTTCGTCAACGGATCTCGCGGGAGGAATAGTTGGCCCGCTACTCGATCGAGGAGTACGTCCGCTGGGAGGACATCGACGCAGCGGGCATCATCAACTACCAGGCATATCTGCGCTTCTTCGGCCTCGCGGAGGCGGAATTGCTGCGCTCCGCCGGCCTCAACTACCGATTCCTCTTCGAGGTCCTCGGGATCTTCCTGCCGCGCGTCCGGGTCGAATGCAACTTCTACCTGCCGGCGAAGCTCGACGAGCTGCTCGTCGTCGAGGCGTATTTCAGCAGAGTGGGCCGCACGTCCGTGCACCTCGACTTCGAAGTTCGGCGCAAGTCGGATCCCGAGCGGCTCGTCGCAACCGGCAAGTACGTGCTCGTCTGCGTGCGGCAGGAGGACTTCGAGCCCGTACCGCTCCCTCCGAAGGTCCGCGAGAAGATCGCGCCGTTCGTCGAGCCCGGAGCCGCGGCGCCGGGCCGCCCGCGGCGCGAGAATGCCTGAGAGAGACCGCGCCCTGGCGGCACTCGGGTCGCTCGGCGTACGGCCCGAGGAAGTCGCGGTCGTCGGTGACGACGTCGAGGCCGACGTCGGCGGTGGTCAGGCGATCGGGCTGCGCGGAGTGCTGGTCAGGACCGGCAAGTTCCGCGCAGACGACCTCGCGCACTCCACCGTCCGGCCCGACGCAGTGATCGAATCGCTGGCGGAGATCAGCCGCCTCCTCTGACCCGGACCCACTCGATCACCCGGGACGGCATCTCCTCCCGGTTCGAACGGGTCACGGTTCGCAGCTCGACGTCCGCCCGGCGCTTCACCGCTTCAATGAAGCCCCCACCCCGGAGAGCCACCGTCGCGACGACGGGCTGCTTTGCGTCGAGAAGCTCCTCGACCGCTGCGCGGAATCTCGCCGAGAAGCACTCCATCTTCCCGATCTCGTCGATGAGGTAGACGTCCGGGCGCGGTGAGAGCGCGAGCGCCTTGCCGATGATCCGATCGAGCGCCGCGACGTCTACCCCGTACCGGCCAACGCGGTAATCCGAGCGGATGGAGACGTGCGCGAGCACGGCGCTCTCTCCGTCGAAGGTCTCGATGCGAAACCCCACCCGTTCGCGCCCTCTCCGGATTTCCTCGGTCGTGAAGCCGCGGACTCGCCGCCGTCTTTCGCGCAACTTCTCGGCGGCCCGGCGGACGACCGTCGTCTTGCCGACCCCTGGCACTCCGGTCAGGAGCAGCGCGTGGAGCTCCGTACTCACTCGCCCAGCCTGCGTGTTAGACTTGCATCTCATGTATTACATGTGAGGCAATCGACATGTCAAAGTCTATTTCCGTCCGGCTCGCCGACGACACTGCCAAAGCTCTCGAGGAACTTTCGAAGGCGTCCGACCGGCCTAAGACGTATTTCATCGAGAAAGCTCTCGAGTCCTACCTTTCTGAGGCTGCGGAATACCAGGTTGCCCTCGACCGGCTTCGCGACAAGGACGATCCCGTCATATCCGCAGCAGAACTGAGGAAGCGGATTGTTCGAAAAGACCGCAAGGATTGAGTACAAGGCCTCCGTTCACGGAGACCTGCGCCGGCTTGATCCTCGGGCTGCCATTCGCGTTCTCAGAGGGATCGAAAGAGCTCTGTTGTCTGAGGGACACCGAGGCAAAGCACTGACGGGCGACTTCGCTGGACTGTTTCGCCAGCGAGCTGGAGACCACCGAGTGATATACGCGAGGACCGACGAAGGCTCTTTGGTCCTTCGAATCGATCACCGTCGTGAGATCTACCGCAAAGGCCGGCCCTAGGGGGTTTGGGGGACCGCCAGGTCCCCCGCAAAAAAGGGTACTCGGACACACCCCCAGCCTTCGATCTTCGGCCAAGCAGCGCGTTCGCGAGGAGGTCTGGGCGAAGCTCGAAGAGGCCCGCGCGGCGCTCTTTCCGGGAGCGCGCGGCCGAATTCCGAATTTCAAAGGAGCGGCGGCGGCCGCCGACCGGCTCGGCGAAACCGCCGAATGGCGGAATGCCCGCGTGATCAAGTGCAACCCGGACGCCCCGCAGCGGCCGGTGCGCCTCCGCGCGCTCCGGGAAGGAAAGGTCGTCTACATGGCCGTTCCGCGCCTGCGTGAAAAGAAGTGCTTCTG
>DASWIB010000299.1:0-6973 GCA_036397915.1 Thermoanaerobaculia bacterium
GCAACAACTTCGTGGATTCGGTGGAGCGGTTCCTGGAGGCGCGTACTGACCGGGAACAGAACGCGGTCGTGCAGCACGGCCGGAGCACCCTCGTCCGACCCTACCCGATCTCGCTCGAATGGCCCGTGCGTTGGGCGAAGACGGCCCCAGCGAGCGACGAATCGCGAAGGAGCGTGTTCGAAGAGCTTCGGTTGGCACCCGACGCTCTCCTCGGAATCGGGGTGGACCGTCTCGATTACACCAAGGGCATCGAGGAGCGGATGCTCGCCGTGGAACGCCTGCTCGAACGTTCTCCGGCGCTCGTCGGCCGCTTCACGTTCGTTCAGCTCGCAGCACCGAGTCGCACCATAATCAAGCGCTACCAGGAGCTGAACGACCGGGTCGAGCAGCTCGCTCTCCGTATCAACGAACGCTTCGGCCGCGAGAACTACCGACCGATCATTCTTCGGCGCGCCCACCACGAACCGCCGACCGTGTTCCGGTACTACCGGGCGGCCGACGTCTGCTACGTGAGCAGCCTTCACGACGGCATGAATCTGGTCGCGAAGGAGTTCGTCGCGGCGCGAGACGACGAACGCGGAGTGCTGGTCCTCTCCCGGTTCACGGGCGCGGCGCGCGAGCTGACCGAAGCGCTCATCGTCAACCCTTACGACCTGGACGAGGCGAGCTCCGCTCTCGCAGCGGCTCTCAACATGTCTCCCGAGGAGCAGCGCGACCGCATGCGCTCCATGCGCGCGTTCCTCTCCGAGTTCAACGTGTATCGCTGGGCAGGTCGGATGCTCGTCGACGCGGCAAGACTCCGGAGCCGCGACCGCTTGACGGGCCGCCTGACTGACCACCTCGTCGCCGTGGCCGAACCCGGCGGGTGAACAAGGACATCCTGCGGCCGGCCAACCGGCACGTCCTCGCGGAGTTCGCGAGCTCGAACGTGCTCCTCGCGTTCGACTTCGACGGAACCCTGGCGCCGATCGTCGCGGCACCCAAGCGGGCGAGGATGCGCGCGACGACGGCGCGCCTGATGAACGAGCTCTCTAACCTGTATCCCTGCGTCGTCATCTCCGGCCGCGCGCGCGCGGACGTGCTCGAGCGGCTCGGCGGAGTTCCCGTGCTCGGGGTGATCGGCAACCATGGAGTCGAGCCCTGGGAGTCCTCGAAACCCCTCCGGGACGAGGTCCACCGCTGGCAACCGCTGCTGCAGGAGAGACTCTCGCGCCTGGCCGGAGTGAAGGTCGAGAACAAGGACTTCTCTGTCTCCATCCACTACCGTCAGTCGCGGGACAAGAAGGGTGCGCGGGCCGCGATCATGGATGCCGTCGCCGCGCTGGGCGACGTGCGCGTCATCGGCGGAGCGCAGGTCGTCAACATCCTGCCTGCGGAGGCTCCGCACAAAGGCACCGCTCTCCTGAGCGAGCTCGAGAGACTCGGCTGCGAGACCGCGATCTACGTGGGCGACGACGACACGGACGAAGACGTCTTCGCCCTCGACGAGCCCGCGCGGCTGTTGACGATCCGCGTCGGGCCGAAGCCCACGTCGGCGGCGTCCTACGCGATCGGAAGCCAGGCCGACGTCGACGAGCTCCTGCGAGTGCTCGTGAGTCTTCGCGAAACCTCCCGACCGGGCCGGGAGCTGAAATCGGTCCGGTAGCGGGCTCCCGAAAAGACGTTTTCAGTCTCCGCGTATTCGGCGTCCTGCTGATGATCGCAGGGGTCGCCTACCTGGCCAGTTCCTTCGCCACCCTGGTCCTGGCGCGCTACGCGTCACTGGTTTCGCAGGTCGCGTTGCCGCTCGAGGTCGCGGAACTGCCGATCGTCTTCCGGCTCTTGATATGGGGCGCGAAGACGCAACCGACTGACGCCCCCGCCTAGAAGTTGTGGGCGCCGAACAGCTCGGCAGGTGCATGCACACCGAGGGGCACGGAGTGTCGTTGGCGAGTAGCGCGAGGTCGCGCCCCTCTCCTGCGAGCCGCTCCCGCAAGTTCCCGACATCTCGGGCCAGGCTCCGTCTCTGTGGTCATAGAATCGCCGCCGCCTGGCATGGCGTTGCAGCGGACTCGACGCTGAACGCCCGGCCGTTGGACGGGCAAGGGGGAGGCGACGCAGGATGAAGCAGCGAGTCATGGGCGTATGTCTGCTGGCCGTGAGAGTCGTCGCGCTGATCGGCCTCCATTGGCCGATGGCTTCATCAGCTGAAAGCCAGAGCGTGTCTGAAGTCTGGGCTCGAGAAGACGACTACTGGCGCTTCGTCAAGGCCGGTGACGTGGAGAGCTACGTGACGCTCTGGCACGAGAAGTTCATCGGTTGGCCATGTGACCAAGACCACCCCATGCGGAAGTCGTCGATTGGGGGCTGGGTTCGGGAGATTCGCGATAAGAAGATCAAGGTCACATCCGTTCTCACCCGCGAAGGCGCAGAAGACTTTGGCGGCATCGTAGTCGTGCACTATCGCTTCACCAGGGTCGATGCCTACCCAGATGGGCGAGTCGAGGGTCGTGGTCGGGAGTCGAAGATCACCCACACGTGGATGAGAGTCGGCAGCGCATGGCAGATCGTTGGCGGCATGTGCGGTGGCCTCGCACAGTCCGGCAAGTAGTGAAGTAATGAGATTGCCGCCGCATGACATGGCGTTGCAGCGGACTCGCCGACCTCACTTTAGCTCGGGCCGCTCGGTACTCTCGCTCGGCTCGCCCTTGACGCGCCACCCGTTCGGCGGCGGAGATAATGCCATGCTATGCGGCCCGTAAGTCGAATTCTCGCGGCTCTCGAAGACAAGGGCCTTCTCCTCACGCAGGACAAGACACTCCCAAGCGTGGTCGGCATCCTCACGGGTGAATCTCTGCGAACCTCATGGTGGAACCATCCGAAGGCTCAGGTCATTTTCTCCGTCTTGTCAGAGCTCACCGAGCACCCGGATGTGCTCTTCACCAGGCTGCTCTGCCATAAGGACACGCTCGTTCACCGGTCCCTGTGGCCTGCGGTACTTGCTGTCGGTAGCGCGCGTGACCACTGGCAGCTGAAGGGGCTCTCCGTCGACGGCAAACGACTGCTCGACCGCCTTGGCAAAGGAGGTGGGCCAGTCCGTGCGGTCGGAGCTCCCGTCAGGGAACTCGAGAGACGTCTCCTCGTCACGACTCGGGAAATCCATACGGCGTCGGGCCGTCACGAAATGGCGCTCGAGTCCTGGCTGGCATGGTCGCGAAGAGTAGGTTGCACCGCCATTCGGCCTGTTCCGCGCGCCCGAAAGGCTCTCGAGGACGCGGCCGTCAGACTTGGCGCGTCTCTCACGTCGCTTCCATGGCCGACCCGGGGCGCCGACGCCAAACGTACGCGTGCAGCTCCCTCGGTACTTACTTCGCTCGGGCGCTCGCCGCTGACCCGCCACCCGTTAGACGGCTGACAGGCGCGCCATGAGGAATGATCACGCCACTCCGCTCGGGGCACCCGCTTTTCTGATCTGTGCCTTATGGTGTGGCGTAGTCGTTCTCGCGGTGGTCGGATTGGGCGCGGCCGTCGGCAGAGGCATTCTCCGCGCCGATCTCGGGACCCGCATGGAACCCGTCCGGCAGCAGATTCTCGCTGCCCTTCATCGAAGTGATCCCCTCGCCCCGCAGCGGGCGGAGGAGCTGAGTAAGTTCGACGGCCGGTACGCTGCCAGTCCTATTCTGACGCTGCTGCACATTGCTCCAGGTGGCATTCTCCTGGTGCTGGCGCCCCTCCAGTTCTCATCGCGGATTCGAAGTCGCCACATTCAGTTTCATCGGTGGTCCGGCCGCATCCTCATGCTTGCGGCCCTCGTCATTGCCCTGGCGGGGCTGTACTTCGGTTTACGCACGCCATACGGCGGGGCGGGCGAAGCGACGGCAATCGCCTTATTCGGCGGCTTTTTCGTGGTTGCGGTGGGGCGGGCGTTCGTAGCCATTCGAACACATCAGGTGGCGCGCCACAGGGAATGGGCGATACGCGCCTTCGCGATTGCTATCGGCATATCGACGGTGAGAATCGTCGGTGCAGTACTCGACGTGTTTCTCACGCCGGCCGGAATCCGGCCGCCGGACGTTTTCGCGCTCTCGTTGTGGACAGGTTGGGGCGTGACTCTAGGGGCTGGGGAACTGTGGATCAGATATACGCGCCGGTGGAGCCGCTCGGTGGCGGCCCCGGCGGGGGCCGTCTCGCATGGCGTTGCAGCCGACTCGCCGCCCTCGCTTTCGCTCGGGCCGCTCGCTTTGCTCGCTCGGTGTGCCGCCAAATGTAGCGGGCTAACAACAGGGAGTCTGTCCGAGTAATCTCAGCGGGGGACCTTGCGGTCCCCCGAACCTCCTAGCCGTCGATGATCCCGTCGCAGTCGTTGTCGATGCGGTCGTGGCCCTGCTTGCCCTTCGTGTCGTTCGCGCCCGGATAGACCTTGCTGTTCGCGTCGTTGCAGTCGTCGCCGCCGGTCGCGATCGAGCAGTGCCCGTCGGCGTCGGCGTCCGTGCACGGCGTCGGTGTAGGAGTCCGTGTCGGTGTTCTCCGCAAGGTCCCCCACGGACAGATACTCGGACACTCTCCTAGCGGGTCGGAGGACCGCAAGGTCCCCCGCTAAGACTACTCGGGCATCTCTTGATGCTCGCGTGATTCGGTCCACACCGACGGCGGGGTCACACCCGCTACCCGGTCCGCCTCGGCCGTTGCGCGGTCGAGGGCGGCCGCGATCTGCTCCCGGGCGTGATCGTCCGATTCGTTCGCATCGATTCCGAACGGCTCGCCGTAGAGGACGACGTTTCGTGAGAAGGGCCGCGGCAGGAGGTATCGGTCCCAGGACGAGAGGAAGCGCGGGCGGGCGCTCGAAGACGTGATCGGCAGGATCCAACCGCCGGTCAGCCGCGCGAGCTCCACGATGCCCGGCTGCACCTTTCGCGGAGGCCCGGTCGGCCCGTCGACCGTCAACGCGGCGGCGCGGCCGGAGCGGACCCGCCGGACCATCTCGCGCAGCGCCTCGGATCCGCCCCGGCTGGACGAGCCGCGTACGACCGAATAGCCGTTTCTCGAAAGCCAGAGGGCGATGATTTCGCCGTCCTTCGAGCGGGAGGCCATCGTCACGATTCCCTCGTGTCGGTGAGCCTGAATCGACAGAAACATCCGCCCGTGCCAGAGCGCGAAAAGGATCGGGACTCCTCTCGCCTTGAGCTCCAGGTAGCGATCGAAGTGCACCCGTTCGACGGTGAGCGTCGCCCGATGAAGCACGAGGATCGCCCCGGCGAGGCGGGACAGGATCCCGGGTCTCACCGGGTTATCGCGCGGACGCAGCCGCCGCGAAGTGCGCGCCGACCTTCTCGTAGATCCGCGGGATGACCTCCGGGACCGTCCTCACGCCTCTCGTGAACGCCGCGACGACGAAGTCGGCGCCGTTCGGAAGCACGGCTCGCGCGACCAGGTGGTGGTAGTCGTACGCATCCCCGGATTTCGACCACAACCGGGCTCCTGCGGGGAGCTTCTTTCCGGCGAGACGCGCGTCCTCGAGCTCGAGGTCGTCGAACGGCTTCTCGGGCGTGATGTCGCGGGAGAGAAGCCCGAGCATCTCCTGCGTTCCGCCCGGGCCGACGATCTCTCCGCCCGTGATCTCTTTGAAGAGTCGGGCGACGGCGTCCGGAGTCATCCGGTTACGGTTGCGGCCGCCGTCGCGGAAGATCTGCTCCCGCCCATAGGCGTCTTCGCAGAAGGTCTTCTGGTTCGCGTTCAGGTCCCGGTAGCCGCGCGCGAAAAAAAACCGGTTCACCGCGTTCCGCCGCTCCATCCACTTCATCCACCTGCGGGCGCTCTCGATTTCCGGGCCCGAAGTCGTGTCGGTGATCGCGTCGACGACGAAGCCGGTGGCATCATTCGACGAAACGACGATCATGTCGCGGACCGCGCGCACGAGCTCCGGCGTGTCTTTCAGCCGGCCGGCTTCCTTCTCAGCCTCGTAATGGGCCAGATAGAAGACCTTCACGACGGAAGCCGGGTAGTACGGGACGTCGCCCCGGTGAGAGCCGCCGGAGAGCGCCGCGCCCGGAGATCGCTCGCCGAGGTCGATGACGGAGATCGAGAGTCCTTCCGCCGTCAGGCCCTTCGCCGCGAACTCCTCGACGACTTCGGCGGCGATCCGCGACAGCAGTCGATCGAGCTCGGCGGAACGCTCGATCGCTGCGGCACGCCGCGGCTCCGCCCCGCGGAGAGAGGACGAGAGAAGAACGGAAAGGAGAAGGAGGGCGGCCCGCCTCAGGACCGCGCTCCGCGCGACTCCGGCACGAGACCAGCCACCGCGGTCTCGCGCAGAGTAGAGGGCGGTGGCGGGTGCAGGCCCGCAGGGCCTGTCCCCGCGACTTTCCCCGACCGCCGTCGCTTTCGGAAGATCAGGAACGCGACCGTTCCGACGGCCGTCCAGGGAACGGCGATCATCAGGAGAATCGAGTAGTAAAAGCCGCGGCCGAGCGAAGCCGAGCCGCCGGGAGTGTCCGCCTCCGCCTCCTTGCAGAGGGGGCACGCGGAGAGCAACGCGGGCAACAGCAGCGCCACGAGAACGAGGATGGCGGCCAGCCGTGCGTTCGGGCCCATCCGAGCGATGCTAACGGATCGCCTCACGGGGGTAAAGGTGGTAGAGCATGAGGTACACGATCACGCCGGTGACGGAGACGTAGAGCCAGATCGGGAACGTCCACTTCGCGATCCGCCGGTGGCGGTCGTCGCGGCGTTTCAGTCCGAGATAGAGAGTCCTCAGCACGAGGGGGAGCACCACGATCGCGAGAAGGGTGTGGGAGCCCAAAACGGCGAAGTAGACCGTCCGCGCGGGCCCGACACCGGCGAAGTGCACGGAGCCGACCCGAACGTGGTAGACGAGATAGGAGACGAGAAAGAGCGCGGAAGTCGTCGCCGCCGCGAGCATCCAGCGCCGGTGGGTCTCGACGTCCAACCGGCGGATCGCGCGATAGGCGATGAGGAGCAACACGGCACTCGCCGC
>DASWIB010000300.1:0-4015 GCA_036397915.1 Thermoanaerobaculia bacterium
TTGAGAAAAAAGACCGGACGCCCCGTGGCCGGAATTTCCAAGGACGCGCAGGCGTGGCTCGTCGAATATGACTGGCCCGGAAACGTGCGCGAGCTCCGGAACGCCATCGAGCGTGCGATTCTTTTCTGCGACGGGGGCCTCATCACCCGGCAGCACCTTCCCTTGGGTAACGGCCGGCACGCCGGGGAGCTGCGGCCAAGCGGGAACGGCTTGCCGGACCCGAAGGGGATCTTCCCTCCGAACGGCGTCGACATCGCCGCGATGGACCGCGATCTCGTCGGGAAAGCCTTGCGCCAGGCCAAGGGAAACAAATCGAAGGCCGCGCGCCTGCTCGGCTTGACCCGCTCGCAACTCTACTCCCGCCTCGACAAATACCAGCTCGAGTACTGACCCGCAGGGTCGCCGATAAATCGGCAAACTGCCGATATTTCGACAACAAACCGCAGCGTCGGCTCGCCGGCCGGCGCCCTCCGTCGCCCCACAAGCCGAAGCGAACTCGGGTGTTACCCGGCCCGCGCGTCCTGGCTCGCCACGTGGCACGGCCTGTGGTTAACGAATCCCCGAAGGAGAACCCAATGACTCAGCGGAACGTGGAGCAAGTGATCGGGCGGATCGTAACCGACGAAGGATTCCGCCGTCGGTTCGAGGAGAGACCCTTCGAAGCTCTCTTCGAGATCGTCGCGAGCGGAGTCGAGCTGACGACGCTCGAGCTCTCGGCCCTCGCCGCCATGGACCCGGCGCTCGTAGCGCGATTCGCCGACGCCCTCGACCCGCGAATTCAGAAGGCCGGGCTTCCACGGAGGGCGTGATCGATGGTCTTTTCAGTCTCGCTCGTCGTCGCGCTCGCACTTTTCGCGGGCCCGTTGCCGGCCGCGGCCGATCGCAGCCTGACTCTGGATGAAGCGGTCGCCCTGGCCCTCGAAAACTACGAAGGCATTTCGATCGAGCGCGAGTCGCTCGTCGCCGCGGAAGCAGGCATGACCGGAGCCAAAGGGGCCTACGACCCCCTTCTCGACCTGCGGGGCGGGTGGCTGCAATCGCGGCAGCCCGTGAACTCCGCTTTCTCAGGCGCCACCGGGGGGGAGAGCGCTCCCGAGGTCGAGGCCGCCGACGCGGGGGCCGCGCTGCTGCAGCTTCTTCCCACGGGCGGCGCGGTCTCGGTTCGCGCGACCGCCTCCCGAGAAACGACGGACGGAGCCTTCGCGCTCCTCTCGCCGGCGTACTTTACGCAGGTGGGGGTCGAGCTCCGGCAGCCTCTGCTGCGCGACCGCGCCGTCGACGCCGCCCGCACCGGGCTCTCCGTCACGGCATCCGAGCGCGACCGCGCGCGCGCCGCACTAAGGCGCGAGACCGCCGACAGCGTTGCCGCCGTCGAGACCGCATACTGGAGGCTCTCGGGGGTGCGGCTCGCGGTTGCGGTACGGGAGGCGGCGGTGCGCCTCGCCGAGGAGCAGCTTTCGGAGACCCGGCTCCGCATCGAGGGAGGAGCGCTTCCGGAGAACGAGATCGCGCAGCCGCGAGCGGAGCTGGAGCGGCGGAGCGGCGAGCTCTACGAAACGCGCGAGGAGGTCTCGCGCGCTGACAACACACTGAAAATTCTGATTCTGGACGGCACCGACGCCGGCCGATGGTCGGAGCCAATCGTTCCTGCGGATGACGTGAGACCCGACGTCGTTCCCGTGGACCTGACGGCTTCCATCGATCGAGCCCTCGCCTCCCGTCCCGAGCTTGCGGCTGCGGAGGCCGCTCTCGAGCGCCAGCGCGCACAGAGCCGCTTCGCCCGCGATGGCGTGCGGCCCGTCCTCGACCTGGTCGTTTCGTACGACCGGTTCGGGATGGCGGGCTCCCGGAACCCCGCGGCTGCGGCGATTCCCGGTCTCCCGACCGAGGTCCCGGAGAATCTGCAAGGAGGCCTCGGGCGTTCGTTCGCTACCCTCGGAGACGGCCAGTTCGACGACGTCCGAGCCGCAGTGGTCTTTCAGATCCCGATCGGAAACCGCGCAGCCCGGGCGGCCGAGGCGGGAGCGCGGAGCGCGGAGCGCCAGTCGGAAGCCGAGCTCGCCCGGCTCCGCAAGCTGGTCCTCGCGGAGGTCCTCGACGCCGCCGCGGCCCTCGAGACCGCCGGACAACGGATCGAGGCCTCCCGCTCGGCGCGAGAGGCGGCCGAAGTGCAGCTCTCTTCGGAGCAGGAGCGGTACGCCGTGGGGCTCTCCACGAACTTCCTCGTCCTCACCCGGCAGAACGACCTGTCGAGTGCCCGGCTGGACGAGATCGAAGCCCTCATCGATTACCGAAACGCGCGCACCGAGATGGCGCGGGCCACGGGAATGCTTCTCGCCGAACGGCGGATCGAAGTGCGCGAATCATGAGCATCGAGACTTTTTCCGGGCGCGGCGTCGAATTCGGCCGGCGGCGATCGTTCCCTTTTCGAAAGCAAGGAGCAGAGTTGACATGGTAAAGCGGATGGTCCTCATGCTGGCGGCGGTAGCGGCGTTCGTCGCCTCGATCGGATTCGTGAAGTACCGGCAGATCCAGACCGCGATCGCCCAGGCCGCTTCGTACCAGCCGCCGCCCGAGGCCGTCACCACGCTGGTCGCTCTCGAGGAGGACTGGGAAGAGAGCTTGAGCGCGATCGGCAGCGTCGTCCCCGTCCAGGGCGTGACGGTCAGCGCCGATCTCCCCGGTGTCGTGGACAAGGTCTCCTTCGATTCCGGAGAGTCGGTGCCGTCGGGCGAAGTCCTGGTGCTCCTGGATACTCGCCAGGAGCGGGCGCAGCTCGCCGCGGCGGAGGCCCGCCGCGAGCTCGCTCGGCTGAGCCTCGAGCGAATTCGAGGCCTGCGGGCAAAGGGAGTGACCTCTCAGGCGGAGCACGACGCCGCCATCGCGAATCACGACCAGGAGGAAGCCAGCGTCAGCGAGATCCGCGCGGCGATCGAGCGCAAGACGATTCGGGCGCCCTTCAGCGGGATTCTTGGGATCCGCATGGTGAACCTGGGCCAGTACCTTCAGAGCGGCGAGCCCGTCGTTTCCTTGCAGTCCTCCGACCCGATCCGCGTCAACTTCAGCGTGCCCCAGCAGGAATTGAGCCGGGTGTCCGTCGGCGGCGGCGTCCGGGTATCGTCGGAGGGAACGTCGGGAGCCGAGCTTTCGGGCACCATCACCGCCGTCGACTCCATCGTGAACGAGGCCACCCGGAACGTCCAAATTCAGGCCACGCTTCGCAACCGCGAGCGCAAGCTCAGGCCGGGCATGTTCGTCGAGGTCGAGGTCGCCCTCGAGTCCAGCACAACCGTTGTCACGCTGCCTGCCTCCGCGATCCGTTACGCGCCGTACGGCGAATCGGTGTTCATCGTCGAAGACGTCAAGGGGCCGAACGGTGACGTCTACCGCGGCGTGCGTCAGGAGTTCGTGAAGCTCGGCGCCGCCCGAGGGGATCAAGTAGCGGTCCTCTCCGGCATCGAGCCCGGCGAGGAGGTGGTGACCTCCGGCGTCTTCAAGCTCAGAAACGGCGCCGCGGTGCTGGTGAGAAACGAGATCCTGCCCGGCAATGACCCCGCGCCCCAACCCGAGGAGAGCTGATGAAATTCACCGATCTGTTCGTTCGCCGGCCGGTGCTGGCGATCGTCGTCAACCTGGTCATCCTCATCGCGGGCTTGCAGTCCATCCGCTCCCTCAGCGTGCGGCAATACCCTCGGAGCGACGTCGCCATCGTCCGGGTGACGACCGCCTACATAGGCGCCAATGCCGACCTCGTCCGCGGCTTCATCACCACACCCCTCGAGCGGGTCATCGCCAGCGCCGACGGGATCGACTACATGGAGTCGTCCAGCGCCCAGGGGTTGAGCACCATCACCGTCCACCTGAAGCTCAACTACGACACCAACGCCGCTCTCACCCAGGTCCAGGCGAAGGTCGCCCAGGTGCGCAACGACCTTCCCCCGGAGGCCGAGGCGCCGGAGATCGAGCTTGAGACCGCGGACAACCAGTTCGCGGCGATGTACCTCGGTTTTTCCTC
>DASWIB010000301.1:0-6163 GCA_036397915.1 Thermoanaerobaculia bacterium
CTGTCATCCCGAGCGCTTTGCCGCTGTCATCCCGAGCGCAGCGAGGGATCTTCCGTCAATCTGAAGCGCCGCTCTGCTCAGGACGAGAGGGTCCGCCGCGAAGGACCTGACTGCGAAGCGGTCATCCTGAGCGAAGCGAAGGATCTCTTACTCGTCCAGAGAGGGATTCCTCGTCGCTTCGCTCCTCGGAATGACAGGGAGAAGGATTCCTCGGCAGTTCGAGTCTCGGAATGACGGAAGAAGATCCTTCAGACCTCCGAGTGACCGGTCGCGCGGCAGCGGCCGCGGCGAGCGCTTCCTCCGCGCGATAGGAGGAACGCACGAACGGCCCCGCGAAGACGTGACGGAAGCCCATCGCCTCTCCCGCCTCGCGGTACGCCTCGAAGACCGCCGGCGGAACGTATTCCTCGACCGGGAGGTTCTCGCGCGACGGGCGCAGGTACTGTCCGATCGTGACGACTTCCACCGCCGCGTCCCGGAGCCGCTGGAGGAGGTCGAGGATTTCTTCGCGCCTCTCCCCCAGCCCGAGCATGAAACCGGACTTGGTCGTCAACGCGGGGTCGAGTGTCTTTGCCGCGGCCAGGATTCCGAGTGAGCGGTCGAGCTGCGCGCCGCGACGGACGCGCGAGTAGAGCCGGGGGACCGTCTCGACGTTGTGGTTGAAGACGTCCGGCCGCTCCTCCACGACGGCGCGGAGAGAATCGAAGCGGCCACGGAAGTCGGGAACCAGAACCTCGACTCCCGGTGGCGGCTCGAGGCGGCGCAGCTCGCGGATGGTTGCGACGAACTGTGCCGCGCCGCCGTCGGGGAGGTCGTCCCGCGCCACCGAGGTCACGACGACGTACGCGAGTCCCATCGCGCGTGCCGCGGACGCGAGGCGCGCCGGCTCCAGCGGATCGGGCGGCGCGGGCCGGCCGTTCGCGATATCGCAGAAACCACAGGCGCGCGTACACACGTCCCCCAGAAGCAGGAACGTCGCCGTGCCGCGCGAGAAGCACTCGCCGCGGTTGGGGCAACGCGCCTCCTCGCAAACCGTGGAGAGCGCGTGGGAGCGCGCGAGCGCCTTGATCGTGTGAAGCTCGGAGAGCTTGAGCCTCTTCTCGCGGATCCATTCGGGCGCACGACGGGAAGGCAGGGTTGGCGGAGAGGAGCTCAAAGGCGTCACTGCCCCGGCGGAACGATCCACGTATCGCGTCGTCCCTCGGAGGAGAGGCGCCTCGTCGCTTCCTCCGCTTCCGCGCGCGTCGGAAACGGCCCGACGCGCACGCGATACACAGTTCCCCTCGGACCGGTCCCGGGCTCGACGCGCGCCGGCAATCCGCGGCGAGACAAACGAGCGGCCTCCGTCTCGGCATCGGCCCGCGAGGACACCGACAGGACCTGCACGCGGAATCCCGCGGAGGAAGCCGCCGGCCGCGGGGCTGCCGCTGCGCGCGCCGGGGTCGAGGCCCGCGGCGCGGCCGGGGGGCCGCCCTCACCGTCCTCGAAAGCCTGCACCGTCCCCGGGGCGGCGGGAGCCGTTCCTTCCAAAGAGCGCTCCGCCGTCACCGGCGGAGGAAAGCTCAGGTTCTCGCCCGCTTCGCCTCCCGCGATGGCGCCCGGAGGCGCGGCGGTCAGCGGTCCCTCCCCGGCCTTCGAAGCCTCGACACCGGCATCCTGCGGCTCGCCACGTCCGGAGAGACCGGTCATGAGCCCGAAGAAGTAAGCGAGCCCGAGCGCCGCGAGCACGCCGACGAAAAGCGAAAGCGCTTGCTTCGCGGTGAAGGAGACCTGGTAGTGCGTGCGCGGTTCACTCACACCGCTAGCCTACGCGCCGAGCCGCCGCGTCAACCGTTTTCCTATTTCGAGAGAAACGTTCTCATGAGCTCGATCGGAAGCGGGAAGATGATCGTCGAGTTCTTCTCGCTCGCGATCTCGGTCAGCGTTTGGAGATAGCGGAGTTGGAGCGTCGCGGGCTCTTCCCCGATGATCTTGGCAGCTTCGGAAAGTTGCCTCGCCGCCTGGAACTCACCTTCCGCGTGGATGATCTTCGCCCGCTTCTCGCGCTCGGCTTCCGCCTGCTTCGCCATCGCGCGCTGCATCTCCAGGGGGAGATCGACCTGCTTGACCTCGACGAGCGAGACTTTGATGCCCCACGGGTCGGTGTGCTGGTCGATGACCTGCTGGAGCGCGACGTTCAGCTTCTCCCGTTCGGAGAGGAGCTCGTCCAGGACCGCCTGCCCGAGGACGCTGCGCAGCGTCGTCTGCGAGAGCTGTGACGTCGCATAGAGGTAGTTCTCGACCTGCACGACCGCCTTGTCCGGTTCGACGACCCGGAAGTACACGACGGCGTTCACCTTCACCGAGACGTTGTCCCGGGTGATGATGTCCTGCGGCGGTACGTCGTGGACGACCGTGCGCAGCGACATGCGGACCATCCGCTCGAACGGCCAAAAGATGAGCACCAGCCCGGGTCCCTTCGGTTTCTTCCCGAGCCGTCCGAGCCAGAACGTGACCGCCCGCTCGTACTCGTTCAGGACGTTGATCCACTTGAAGAGAAAGACCACCGCGATGAAGATCGCGATGAGACAGCCGGTTCTTCCAAACAGCTCGGGCATCACTCCCTCCGTTCGACTCGAAGCCGCATTTCTTTCACTCCCGCGACCCGCACCTTCTCGCCGGCGGCGAGGCCGGGCGGACCATCGGCGTCCCAGTACTCCCCGTAGACGCGGACCCTTCCTCTCCCGGGACTCGAGAAGTCCTCCACCACCTGAGCGGACTCGCCGATCATTCCCTCGAGTCCCGTCCGCGCGGGGCGCATTCGGAGCTCGAACGTCTTCCAGGTCAGCATCCCCACGATCGCGAGGCTCAAGAGCAGGCCCGGCACGATGATCGAAAGGTCGATCTGGTAGATCGTCTCCTCACCCCGGCCGGAGAAGAGGAGCAGCGACCCGGCGATCAACGAGATCGCGCCGCCGACGGCAAGGACCCCGTGACTCACGACCTTGACCTCCGCGATGAAGAGCAGGATCGCGAACAGGATCAGCGCGAGCCCCGCGAGGTTCACCGGCAGGACCGAAAACGCGTACAACGCGAGCAGGAGCGCGATCCCCCCCACGACACCGGGCAGAATCGCTCCCGGGCTCGAGAGCTCGAAATAGAGACCCATGAGGCCGAGAAGGAAGAGGATGTAGGCCACGTTGGGATGCGAGACGATCCCGAGCAACTTCTCGACTTTGCTCATCTCGCGTCTCTCGACCCGAGCTCCGGCGAGCGCGAGCGTCGCGGTCTGGCCGCCGACCCGCGTGACGCTCCTCCCCTCGAGCTGCTCGAGAAGATCCGGGACGTCGCGGGCGATCATCTCGATCAGGCCCGCTTCCTTCGCCTCGGACTCGGTGTACGAGATGCTCTTCGTGACCGCGGCCTCCGCCTTCTGCGGGTTCCTCCCCCGCTGCCGGGCGAGGCTGCGGATGTAGGCGCGCGCGTCCTGCTCCGCCTTCTCACCGAGCTTCTTGGGCAGGTCCTGTCCTTCACCGCCGACCGGATGCGCCGCCCCGGTATTGGTCCCCGGCGCCATCGCGGCCACGTCGCCGGCGACGAGCAGGAAGAAGCCCGCCGACGCCGCCTGGGCACCCGAGGGCGCGACATACGTCGCGACCGGAACCTTCGACTGAAGGATCGCCGAGGTCATCTCGCGCGTCGACGTGAGGAGACCGCCCGGCGTCGAGAGCTCCACGACGACGAGCGCCGCGTTCTCCTCTGACGCCGCCCGCAAGACCTTCTTCAGGTAGCTCGCCGCTGCCGGGTGAATCGGGGTATCGACGCGCGCGACGAGGACGTTCGGGCCCGAGCGCGCCGCCGGCGAAGGAGTTGGAGCACCGGCGGCGCTCGCCGCGAGGGCGAGGGACGCGAGCAGCGCCGCGCGGAATATCATCAGTGAAAAAATACTATCGCAAGAGATCGGATCCCCGGCGATAACCTCCGGGCGTGCGGCTGCGGCCCCTGGAGACGATCAACCTCGCGGCGCTCGCCGTCCTCTCGGCCCTGACTCTCCTCCTCTGGCGGAACCTCGCCGATCCCGGCGAGATCCTCCTTCGGTTCGCGATTATGGGCGCGTTTCTGGCGATCGCCGTCTTCCTCGCCCAGAGATCCGAAAGGCTCCCGAAGGCACTCCGGGTGGCGGTCGATTTCTATCCCGCGGCGTTCATCCCCTTCGTCTTCGAGAGTCTCGGCCCGCTCATCCCCGCGGCGCGGGGCGGCGCGCGCGACGACCTCCTGATCGCCGCGGACCGGGCGCTCTTCGGAACCGACGTCACCGTGTGGCTCCAGCGCTTCGTGACCCCGTTCTGGGCGGCGTTCTTCTACGTCGCCTACGCGACCTACTACTTCCTGCCGCTGGTGCTCGGCGGCTTCCTCTGGTCCCGGGATGCCGCCGCTGCGCGCCGGTACATCTTCACGCTTTCGTTCGCCTTCTACGTCTCCTACGCCGGCTACTTCACGATCCCGGCGTTCGGTCCGCGCACCGCGCAGGCCGAGCTCTACACCGTGTCGCTCGAGACGACCTCCGCCGCCCGGGCGATCTCCCAAACGATCAACCAGCTCGAGAAGACGAAGCTCGACGTTTTCCCGTCCGGCCACACGATGATCACGGTTTCCGTCCTGATCGTGGCGTGGCGGCGGCTGCGATGGCTGTTCTGGATCCTGCTACCGGTGGCGACCCTGCTCATCGTCTCGACCGTCTACTGCCGGTACCACTACGCCGTGGACGTTCTCGCCGGAATCGCGTTGGCGTTCGCGACGGTGCCGCTGGGCGATCGCCTCTACGCGGGCCTCATGGCGCGCAGTCCAGGTGTCCACGTCCCGGGTCCAGGGAGATGAGAAGTGGGTCGACTTGCGATCTGGGATCTGCGAGAGTATCCGAGCCTTCGTCGGCGGGGACTCGCGGTCGCCTGCCCACCGGGGCTAGATGGGCCGCTCGTAGATCCGGTACGTCTTGTAGAGCCGGCCGCCCCACAGTCTCACGGTGCGGATCACCAGTTCGTTGTCCTCGAGCAGCCAGGAGATCTCGACGCCCGAAAACCCGCGCCTCAAGGCCGCGCGCAGCCCGGAGGCGAACATGACCGCATTGATGCCGCGCATCCGGTACTCCTGCTTGATGCCGAGGGTGATGACCCGCAGCGCTCGGATCTTCCTCCGAGCGAGAAGGAACCTGAGCCACCCGAAGGGCAGCAGCCTCCCCTTCGCAGCCGCCATCGCCACGTTGTAGTCGGGCATCGTCATCATGAACGCAATCGGCTCCCGGGAGCCATCCCCGCGCTTCCGCTCCGCGAGGAACATGAAGTCCTCGTCTAAGAGCGGCTTCAGCCGGCTCGCCATGAAGTCCATCTCTTCCGAGGTCATCGGCACGAAACCCCAGTTCTCCTCCCACGCGGCGTTGTAGACCTCCTGCACTTTGGGCAGGTCCGCGGCGAGCGAACGCTTCGAGATCGTTCGCACGATGACGTCCGGCTCCTTCCGTTGGACCCGCTCGGACATCTTCTCGAGACGCGCGAGCGGTGTCGGAGCAACGTCGAACCAGTACGCGAAGAGATCCTTGGCCTTGCGGAATCCCGCGCCTTCGACGAGCGCGGGATAGAACGGCGGGTTGTAGGTCATCATGAAGACCGGCGGGGAATCGAACCCTTCCACCAGCAGTCCCGCTTCGTCGTTCATCGAGGGATTCGCCGGGCCCCTCAGGACCTGCATCCTCCTCTCCCGCGCCCACAGAGCCGCAGCCTCGAAGAGGGCCCCGGCGACCTCGGCGTCGTTCTCCGACTCGAAGAATCCGAAGAACGCCGTGTTCTCCTGATGGAACTTGTTGTGAGCCCGGTCGACGACCGCCGCGATGCGCCCGACGTCGCCCGAATCCCTTCTGGCGATGAAGAGCTGCATCTCGGCGTGCCGAAAGAAGGGGTTGTCGTCGGAAAAGACCTTCGCCAGGTCCGAGCGCAGTGGAGGGACCCAGTTCGGGTCGCCGCGGTAGAGCCGCTCCGCGACGTCGAAAAATCGGTCAAGGTCGCGCCTGCCGCGGCCGATCCGCTGGATGGAGACGGGCGCCGTCAGACGCCGACGGGGCGAGGCAGGGAGAGCTCCCGCGCGACCCGTTCGATGGCCTCGAGCGCTCTCGTCAACTGCTCCCGCGTGT
>DASWIB010000302.1:0-5567 GCA_036397915.1 Thermoanaerobaculia bacterium
AGGTTGATGAAATCGGCCCCCTTCGTCTCCCGGTCGTAGCGGTGGCACACGTTGCAGTTCATCTGCAGGAGCGCCTTCTTGTCGTCCGCGATCGAGTACGCCTCGCCGAGCTCGGATCCGAGCAGCGGCTCCTCCCAGTGCTCGGCCGGTGCGTGCGCGTCGTCCACGTCGATCGCCCATCCCTGCCCGCCGTGGCAGGAGGTACAGCCGTACTTCTCGATCGGATGTCTCTTCAGAATCTCCGGCGGATGCGTTCGGTACGGGTGGTCCGCGTTCTCGAACCCTTTCCAGAGCGTCGCCTGATGACAGGTGATGCACCGGTCCGCCCGGCGCAGCTCGGCGACCCAGATCTGTTGGACCCCGCGGGCAACGCTCTTTGCCTTCTCCGTGCCGAGCTTTTCGGCGACCTGGCGGCGGAAGTCGTACTGGTAGTACCGCCAGTCATGCCTCCGGTCGCTCCATGCGAAGAGGACGGTCGAGACGACGAGCAGGACCCCGACGGCAGCGAGGATCGGGCGGTCCTTTTTCGGAAACGGGGAGTCGGATCTCTTCTCCATCTCAGATCCTCGACGGCAGCTCCGGCCAGGGCTGCCAGGGCCAGTAGAAATTCCAGTACGGGCCGCGCAGGAACGTGCCGACGATCGTCAGCAGCACGACGGCGAGCAGGATCGCGAGGAAGACGACGTTCTGGCGGCGCCGGCTCTTCGGGAACCAGACCGCGCCCGCCGCCGCCGGGCTCTTGTCGAGCCACGGCCACACGGTCAGGAGAGCGAGGAGGATCCCGGGCACCAGGACGCCTCCGATGAACGCGCCGTTGATCGTGATCCGTCCGATGTGGAGCGTCGTGTCGGTGACGATCTCCTGGAGCCAGAGGAAGTACCAGGGCGCCTTCGCCGGATTGGGCGTGATCAGGGGATTGGCCGGCTCTTCGAGCGGCGAGCGGATGAACACCGACAGGATCCCGACGAGCGCGATCGTGCCGAGCACGACGATCGCCGCGCGTCGCGCGAGGTCGGGGACCGAGTTCACGGTCTCTTCGCCCGACTCGACCGTCGCCGCGCGGATTCGCGGGGCGGTGCCGCGCGCGACGCCGAGCAGAGTGTAGGTCTTCGTCTTCGAGGGCGGCGTCTCGACGCGGCGCGCATCCCGCGCGGCGCGGTCGGCGCTCGCGAGCCCGCCGTCCTTCCGCACCCGCCACATGTGGTAGACGAAGAGGACACCGAGGATCGCCGGCAGGAAGAGCACGTGCAGCACGTAGAAGCGGATCAAAGTCGGCTGCTCGATCGTTCTCCCACCGATCAGGAGCTCGCGGATCGTCGGCCCGATCGCCGGCACCGACGATG
The DNA here is from genome assembly GCA_036397915.1 of Thermoanaerobaculia bacterium. Classification (GTDB taxonomy): domain Bacteria; phylum Acidobacteriota; class Thermoanaerobaculia; order UBA5066; family Gp7-AA6; genus Gp7-AA6. The sequence goes on from DASWIB010000302.1 coordinate 1,344, forward strand.
CGATGTTGGTCCCGACCGTCACCGCCCAGTACGCGAGCTGGTCCCACGGGAGGAGGTATCCGGTGAACGAGAGGAAGAGAGTCAGGAGCAGCATCGCGACCCCGAACACCCAGTTCCACTGGCGCCTCTGCCCGCCGCCGACTCCATTCTTGTAAGCGCCGGTCAGGAACACACGCGCGAGGTGGAGAGCGACCGCGACGACCATGAGATGAGCGGAGATGCGATGGACCGCGCGGATCCACGAGCCGAACGTCACGACGTACTCGATGTCTTTGACCGAGGCGTATGCGCGCTCGACCGAGGGGATGTAGAGGAAGAGGAGCGGCAGGCCGGAGACCGTCAGGAGCAGGAGCAGCGCCGCCGAGGCCGTGCCGAGCCAGAACGAGTAGCTCCACGCGAGCGATGCGCGGTAGCTCTTCGCGGGAAACCAGTGGAGGAGGAAGTTCGAGACGACGGCGTCGCCCGCCTGGCGGTCGGACGCCGGACGCCAGCTCCACAGGCGGCGAACGTGGAAGCCCGGCGCCTCGCGCGCGGCGCCGGAAGGAGCGCTCTCGTCCGGGCGAAGCTCTGTGCTCATGCGATCTCCTTCACGCGATCGTCAGGCGGAAGTCGCGCTCCACGGGGCGCGCGAGGTCCACGACGAGCTGCCCGTCCTCGGGGGCGACCGCGAGGTGGTACCAGGCCAGCGGCTTCGGCGCCGGTCCCGACACGTTCGATCCATCCCCCGTGTACTTCGAGCCGTGGCACGGGCAGAGAAAGCGGTGCGTCAAGCGCAGCGACTGCCCCTCGACCGTCTTCACCTCCGCCTGCGGCAGCGCCTCCGCGCGCACCGTACAGCCCAGATGCGTGCACACCGCCGAGACGGCGTGGAAGGTGTTCCCCTCGCGAAACACGAACAGCCGCTCGTCGGGAAGGAACTTCAGGCCGTCCGGGAAATCGTTCGGCATTCCGAGCTTGACGGTCGTCGGCGCGTCGTACGAGACGTTCGGCACGAGCGAGCGCATCGAGGCGACGGTCTGAGCTCCGAGCGCGGCGATTCCGCTTCCGATGCCGAGCTTCAGCAGGAATTCGCGGCGGTCTCTCTTGTCGTTCATGGTCGCTCCTCTAGCCCGCACTATTCATGAACGACTCCCGCCGTCCCGCGGATCTTTTTCCGCCATGCTTCGTCAGGCCTCCTCTGCGATGCGCCCCGGCATCGCCGTCGTCGGCCTTCCTCGCCTGACGAAAAAATCTCTCGCGGGAACAAGCGGTGCCTGGACTCAGAGAATTTCGTCGTGTCGCACGCCTTCCTGTCTCAGTCAGTTGCACGTGTTTCGGCGGGGTGCTCATGAATAGTCCGGGCTACGAAGCCGCGGCGGCGAACCGCTCGGTGATCGAGAACCTCTCCATCGTCATGGCGTCGGTCGGGCAGCGGATCGCGCAGAGCCCGCAGCGGATGCAGCGCTCGTCGTTCTTCACCATGGCCGAGAGCGGAAGGCCGCCCGCCTCCGCCCGCTCGGCGAGCGCCCGCTTCTCCTCCTCGGGCAGGTCGAGCTCCGCGAGCGGCACGAGCGCGAGGCAGTACTCGGGGCAGATGTCCACGCAGCGGCTGCAGAGGACGCACTTCTCCGGGTCGTAGATCGTCTGGACGTGGCAGACGAGGCAGCGCGCCGCCTGACGCCGCGCTTCGTCCTCCCCATAGCCGGTCTCGACCTCGGAGATGCCGGTCCGCCGCGCGAGGTCGAGCGTCGGCGGTGCTTCGCGGTCGAGGACCTCGAAGCCGGCGATCATGCGATAGCGCGAGGTCGGGATCTTCTCGATCGCGAGCTCGGTCTCGATCCGCGCCGCCTCGCGCGAGAGATGGGCGTGGATGGAGCGGGCCGCGCGCTTGCCGTTCGCGACCGCTTCGATCAGGTTGCGCGGCCCGAACGCGACGTCCCCTCCGGCGAAGACGCCCGGCGCCGAGGTCGCGAGGGTCAGGGGGTCCACTCGGATCCCGCCGCTCGGCGTCAGCGCGATCCCGTCGGAGGGCGCGAGGAACTGGAGGTCCGCGCGCTGGCCGATCGCGAGGATGCAGGCGTCGGCCCCGATCGTCTCGACGTCCGCGTCGTCGTAGGAAGGCGCGAAGCGCCCCTCATCGTCGAAAACCGAGACGACCTTGCGGAGGGCGATCGCCTCGAGGCGCGCGCCGCCCTGGAACTCCTTCGGCCCGCGCCGCGTGACGAATCGGATCCCTTCTCGTTTCGCCTCCTCGAACTCCTCCCGCCCCTGGGTCGTGCGCAAGACGGGCATTTCGTCGAAGCTCTCGAGCGAGACGATCGTCACCTCGGCGGCTCCGCCGCGCACCGCCGCCCGCGCGGAATCGAGCGCCTCCTTGACTCGCGCGTCCGCGGCCGCGGCGAGCTCGGCCTCCGCTCCCGGAGGGGCCAGGCGAAGCGCCATGCGGGCCGCGTCGAACGCGACGAAGCCGCCGCCGACGACCACGACCCGCCGGCCCAGGTTCATTCGGTATCCGCGGTTGACGTTCAGGAGGTAGTCGATCGCCTTGACGACGCCGTCCTTCTCGACGCCCGGAACTTCGAGGTCGCGTCCCTTCGAGACGCCGACCGAGAGGAACACCGCTTCGAAGCCGAGTGCGGCGAGCTGCGAGAGGCCGAACCCGGGCGTGAGCGGCCGTTTCGTCTCGAGCTTCACGCCGAGCGAGAGCACCTTGTCGATCTCGGCGGAGAGCAGCGTGCGCGGGAGGCGATACTCCGGGATCCCGAAGCGCATCATTCCGCCCGGCTCTTCGGCGGCCTCGAAGACGGTGACCGCGTAGCCCAGCAGGGCGAGGTCCGCCGCCGCGGAGAGCCCCGCCGGGCCGGCCCCGATTACCGCGACGGCGCGCCGCGCCGCGGCGGGAGACCCGGAGACCGGATGAACGGGCAGATGACCGGCATAGCGGTTTCCCTCGGATACGAGCTCGGCGCGGAGCCGATCCTGGGTGTCGGGACGGATCGATTCGACGCCATAGCGCTCGGTCACGAAACGCTTCAAGGCGCGGATCGCGATCGGCGCGTCGATCGATCCGCGGCGGCAGGCGTCCTCGCACGGCGCGGCGCAGACGCGGCCGCAGACCGAAGCGAACGGATTCGGCGCGCGCGCGACGAGATACGCCTCCTCCTCGCGCCTTTCGGCGATCAACTGAACGTAACGGCCGGCGTCCGTCGCAACGGGGCAGCCCATCTGGCACGCCACCTGCGCCTTCCAGTGCGCGAGATCGGGGAGGCGAACGGAGAGCGCCATCTTTCAATCGAGCCGGGAAAGCTCGCCGGCGAAGGCGCGATCGGCGGCGCGCCGAGTTTCGTCGGCGGGGAAACGGTAGTGTCCGCCCGGCGTGCGAGCGGCCTTCAAGACGCCGAGGCGCGCCCAGCGCGTCACGGTGGAAGCGGAGACTCCGAAGAGCCGGGAGACTTCCCGCCGGGACAGGAACCGCGCGCCGCCCGGATTCTCGGAGGAGTCTTTACCGTCGTCCCGTTCGGTCATTCGCTCTTTTGGAAAGCCTCCTTCCGGCCTTTCCCGGCGGATATGACCTGCGTCATGTCCGTCCCGAGGTTTTGCTCTTTTTCTTCCTTTGACCCGGTTGATCCGTTTCAGCGCCGCGAGAACCGAGCCTCTCGTGCCGCGAAGGGAGCCGAAAAGATGCAAAGGCATCACCCTGTCATCCCGAGGGGCGTAGCCCCGAGGGATCTCGGCATCCCGCAAGTCGAGATCCCTCGCTTCGCTCGGGATGACAGTGACGTCCCAATCGGCTCGATGAGGGGCCGGTGCGGGGCCGGGGTAACGGACGGACCGAAGCGGCCGACCGGCTCTGCGGCCGCGACGTCAGGCCGCTCCGGGCGGGACGGATCAGCCCTCGGGCGACAGCGCCGCGAGGGCGGCCGGGTCGAGGATCCGGAAGCCTTTCTTCTCCGTCTCGATGACGCCCTCTTTCTGCCAGCGGCTCATCACGCGGATCGCGGTCTCGATCGTCGTTCCCACGAGGTCCGCGATGTCCTGCCGCGAGAGCGCGATCGGAATGAAGACGCCGTGCTCGCTCTTCTGGCCCACGCGCTCGGCGAGAGTCGAGAGGAGGCGGGCGATGCGGTACTCGACCGAGCCCGTCATATCCGCCATCCGTCGGTTCAGCGCCATCAGGCGGAGGGTCAGCCCGGCGAGGAGGCGTCGCGTGATCTCGGGCCGCTTCTCGATCAGCGAGAAGAACTC
>DASWIB010000303.1:0-2659 GCA_036397915.1 Thermoanaerobaculia bacterium
CTGGACAAGGGGGCGGTGCCGGCCGAGCAGCTCCTGCGATACGGCATCGAGATCGCCGACGCCCTGGACAAGGCCCACCGGCTGGGAATCGTGCACCGGGACCTGAAGCCCGGCAACGTGATGCTGACGAAGACGGGGGTCAAGCTTCTCGACTTCGGACTCGCGAAGTTCCAGGCGGCCGCGCGCGACAAAGTGCTCTCGGGAGTCTCGGTCCTGGCGACGCAGGCCCAGGCGAGCCGGCCCCTGACGGAGCGCGGCACGGTGATCGGGACTTTCCAGTACATGGCGCCGGAGCAGATCGAAGGCGGAGAAGCCGACTCCCGGTCGGACATCTTCGCGTTCGGCGCCGTGCTTTACGAGATGGCGACGGGAAAGAAAGCCTTCTCCGGCAAGAGCCAGGCGAGCCTCGCCGGCTCGATCCTGCGGGACGACCCGCCGTCGGTCAACGAGATCGTGCCCATGACGCCGCCGGCCTTGAACCGCGTCATCAAGACGTGCCTCGCCAAGGACCCGGAGGACCGGTTCCAGACGGCGCACGACGTCAAGCTTCAGCTCCAGTGGATCGCGGAAGGCGGCTCGCAGGCCGGCCTGCCGGCGCCGGTCGCCGCGCGCCGGAAGAGCCGCGAGCGGCTCGCCTGGGGTGTCGCCGCGGCGGCGGTCGTCGCGGCGGCGGCCCTTGGATTCGGCTTCGTCCGCCGCGCCCCGGCCACGCCGCGCGCCGTCCGGTTCGAAATCCCCATTCCGGAGGGGGTCGTCGCCATCGATGCCCCGCGCATCTCGCCCGACGGGCGTTATCTCGCGTTCAACGCAACGGATGCCGAGGGCAAGACCCGGATCTGGGTCCGGTCTCTGAACGCTCTGGCCGCACAGCCTCTGAACGGCACGGAGGGGACGACGCGGCCTTTCTGGTCACCCGACAGCCGGTTTCTGGGTTTCTTCGCCGAGGGAAAGTTGAAGAAGATCGAGGTCACCGGGGGTCCGGCGCAGAAGATCTGCGACGCGCCGACCGGTGCCGACGGCAGCTGGAGCCCGGAGGGGGTCATCCTCTTCGACGGCACCGGGAAGGACCCCATTCACCGTGTCTCGGCGGCCGGCGGCTCGCCCACGGTGGCCGTAAAAGCGCAAGCCAAGGAGGGGGAGATCGGCTGGCCCGAGTTTCTGCCGGACGGCCGTCACTTCCTCTACATGGCGATCGGCGCGAAACCAGAGGACAGCGCTTACCGCGTGGGAACCCTCGACTCGATGGAAACCCGGCCGCTCGCGCCGGCCCAGACCCTCGTGACTTATGCGCCGCCCGGCTATCTTCTCTTCGTCCGCGACAAGACTCTCGTCGCGCAGCCGTTCGATCCGAAGGCCGTCAAGACGCAGGGCGAGCCGATCCCTCTGGCCGAGCAGATCGGGACCGACAACGTCGGCCTCGCGACCTTCTCCGTGTCCCGGGAAGGGACGCTCGCCTACCGAACCGGAGAGACGGGAGGCCGGCTGCTCTGGGTGGATCGTTCCGGAAAGGAGCTCGACCAGGTCGGGGAACGCGGCGACTACACGAACCCGGCACTCTTTCCTGCCGGCGACCGCCTCGCGTTCGGCCTGTCCGATCCCCGTGGCGGAAAGTTCGACGTCTGGATCCGGGACCTCGCGCGAGGCGTCAATTCCCGTTTCACGTTCGGCGGATCCAACAACGGAGTTCCCCTCTGGTCCCCCGACGGCCGCACCATCGTGTTCCGGTCGGACCGCAACGGAATCTTCGACCTCTTCGAGAAGCCGGCGAGCGGCGAGGGCGAGGAAAAGACCCTCTTCAAGAGCGACGAGGCCAAATTCGCGACAGACTGGTCTCGAGACGGCCGCTACATCGCGTTCTCGAGCCAGGGCGCGAAGACGGGCTGGGACTCGTGGGCGCTGCCGACCTTCGGCGACCGCAAGCCGTTCCCCATCGTTGCGCGTCCTTTCGCGGAGCTCAATACCGTCTTCTCGCCCGACACCCGATTCGTCGCGTACCAGTCGAACGAATCGGGCAGCGCCGAGATCTACGTTCAGTCCTTCCCCGTCGCCGGCGGCAAATGGCAGATCTCGAACTCCGGGGGCACCGACCCTTCGTGGCGCGCCGACGGCAAGGAGCTCTTCTACCGCTCGGCGGACCAGAAGCTCATGGCGGTGGAGATCGAGGCCGGGGAGAGCTTCAAGGCCGGCATCCCGCGGCCGCTCTTCGCGGCACGCGTCCGCACGGGCACGGCGCGCAACAAGTACGTGGCCTCGGCCGACGGGGAGCGCTTCCTCCTCGTCGCCCCGCTGGGGCGCGAGGCTTTGATCCCGACGACCGTCGTCCTGAACTGGCACGCCGAGCTCTCGCGCTGACGCGGTCAGCGCGCAGCCGGTCGAAACGCACTCGCCCCGGCGTGATCACTTCGTCGGGAAGCCTCGCTTCTTGAGCAGCGCCTTGACGTCGGGATCGCGGCCGCGGAACTGGCGGTACGCCTCGGTGCGATCGGTCGAGTTACCCGGCGCGAGGATGAACTTGCGCATCTTGACGGCGACGGTCGGATCGAACACGTTGCCCGCCTCGACGAACGCCTCGCGCGTATCGGAGTCCATCACCTCGGACCACAGATAGCTGTAGTAACCGGCCGAGTACGAGTCGCTCGTGAACAGGTGGTTGAAGTGC
>DASWIB010000304.1:0-11790 GCA_036397915.1 Thermoanaerobaculia bacterium
ACGGCACCCCGAACCTCTCGTACTTGCGCCTCCAGTCGCGCTCCCTCGAGCAACCCGTGCCGATCACCGGGTCCGTGCAGCTCAACCTGGAAGTGCTGCCGAACACCTGGTGAGAGCGTCGGTGACGTCTCGCGCCGCGGCTGGAGTGGCCGTGGCGCTTCTCTTCTGCTCTGGAGAAGCTTCCGCCGCGGCGACGAAGATCTGGATCTCCGACTCGACGAGCGACTTCTCGGCCGGCGAGGCGCGCGGCGTCGCGGTGACGGTCAACGGCGAGCTCGTCCTTTCACGCGGTCTCGAGCGCGTCGAAGGAGTCAGCGAGGCCGTTCTCTACGACGCCGTGACGGGACCGGCGGGCGTCGTCTTCGTCGCGACCGGCGAGGCGGGCCGCGTCCTTCGCATTTCACCGGCCGGAAAGGTCGAGACCTACGCGACGCTCGCCGAGAAGCAGGTCTCCGCCGTCGCGCTCGGGCCTGACGGCGCGCTCTATGCCGGCGGCTCTCCCGGCGGCAAGGTGTATCGCCTCGAGGCCGGCAAGCCCTCCCTCTTCTACGACACGAAAGCCCAGTACGTGTGGTCGCTCGCGTTCTCCGGGCCGACGCTCTTCGTCGCGACCGGGCTGCCCGGCGAGATCCACCGCGTCGACTCCGCCGGTCGGGGAAAGCGCGTCCACCAGGCGTCCGACCCGCACGTTCGGACCCTGCACGCCGCGGGCGGGGATGTCTGGGCCGGCACGTCGGGATCCGGACTCGTTCTGAAGCTCGACGCATCCGGGAACGTGACGACGGTCTTCGACTCCGCGAAGACCGAGGTGACCGCGATCGCCGCCGGTCCGGAAGGGAGGGTCTGGGCCGCGGTGTCCTCCTCGGAAGCCCCGGGGGGAGCCGAGCCGATCTCGGCGCCCGCCCCGCAGCCGGCGAAAGCGCCTCGCCCAGCCGCTCCCCCAGAGGGGGATCAGCCCCGCGAGAAGGAGAAACCGGAGGTGTCGGTGACCGTCTCGGCTCCGCGCCTCGCGCCGGCCCGGCCGCCGACCCGCACCGGATATACGTCGGAGATCGTCCTCTTCGAGAAAGCGGAGCCCCCGCGCGTCGTCTGGACGGGGTCGGACGAGATCGTCTTCGATCTCGGAGACGCCGACGCGACCTCGGTTCTCGCCGCGACCGGTCCCAAGGGGCGCCTCTATCGCGTGTCGGCCGGCACCTGGTCGCTCGAGCGCACGTTCGACGAGAAACAGGTATCGGTCGTCGTCGGGGAAGCGATCGCGACCAACGGTGCGAGCGCTTTTTACCGGCTGCGCAACGGCGAGCGCACGGGCGAGTACGTGTCGGCCGTCAAGGACACGGGGCGCACGAGCGTCTTCGGCGCGTTCCGCGTCGCGACCGAGGCTCCGGCGGGCTCGAAGCTCGACGTCGCCTTCCGATCGGGCGAGTCCGCGGCACCCGACTCGACCTGGAGCGACTGGTCCGAGTTCCACGCCGCCGCCGACACGGCCAGGATCGCGGCCCCCTCGGGGCGCTACCTTCAGTGGAAGCTCCGCATGTCGTCTGCCGGTGGCTCGCCGCTCGTGCGCCGGGCCGAGGCGGCCTACCGCAACCGCAACGCCGCTCCGGTCATCGAGGCTTTCCTCGCCATGGGACCGAACGAAGTCTTCGCGCGTTCGGCGAGTGGCGGGTCGAATGTCTTCGAGGCCACCGCGCCGGACGAGAAGGGGATCTTCACCAGCCTGGAGGAGGCGAAGGCCGAGGCGGCGCCGCGGAAGCTCGCGCGCAAGGGCTACCGGACGCTCACGTGGAAGACGACCGACTCCGACTCGGACAAGGTGGTGCACGCTCTTGACTTTCGTCCCATCGCCTCTTCGCGCTGGATTCCGTTGAAGTCGGAGGTCCGGGAGAGCTTCTACTCTTTCGACACGACCTCGCTGCCGGACGGCGAGTACGTCTTTCGGCTGATCGCATCCGACTCGGAGTCCAATCCGGAGGAGCCGAAGACCGCGGCCCGGGAGACGAGCCCGGTTTCGATCGACAACACGCCGCCGGTCATCCGCCGGCTCGACTCGAGACGCGGAGCCCTGCGCGTCGAGGTCGTGGACGCGGCCTCGCCCGTGACCGACTTCGAGTACAGCGTCAACGCGCGCGAGTGGGTGAGGGTCGAGCCGGAGGACGACCTCTCCGACTCGCGCAAAGAGACGTACGAGATCGAATTGAAGCCGGAGGATCGCGGAGGCTATCTGCTCGTTCGAGCCACGGACGCCTCTCGCAACGTGGCGGCGGTGTCGTTCACGGCGCCCTGACGGCGCTTCGCGCCGCGGGACTCGGGACTCGGGAGGACCCGGGGCCCCGGGGCGCCAGGAGAGTGACCGAGTATTTGTCGGCGGGACCTTGCGGTCCCCCACACCGATAAGTTTGTTCGGTATCTGTCGGTGGGGGACCTTGCGGTCCCCCACACCCCCGGGGGGAGCACGCCGCATAATTGCGGCGGTGAAGCGGCTCCCTCTCGCAGTCCTTCTGCTGTCCCTCGCCGGATGCCGCGCGAGGGAGATCGCTCGGACCGGTTCCTCTGCCGCGCCGACCCCGACGGAGGGGCCGGCGCCGGTCCTCGGGTTCCTCGACGAGTCGCGCGAGGGCGTTCCGATCGAGGGGGGCGTGCTGCGGCGGCGTCTCGTCGGGGAGCCCGCGACGCTGAACGGGGTGCTCCAATCGGGTCTGCCGGAGCAGCAGGTCCTCCAGTACGTCTCACGTCAGCTCGTCGACTTCGACGCCCGGCTCGAGCTCGTGCCGGCTCTCGCCGAGCGCTGGGAGGTATCCGCCGACGGGCGGGAATTCCGCTTCTTCCTCCGTCCCGACGCGGTGTGGGAAGACGGAACCCCGGTCACCTCGGACGACGCCGTCTTCACGATCGGCAAGATCGCCGACCCGAAGGTCCCTTCCCCCGTTTTCAAGCCGCTCTTCGAAGGCCTGGAGAACGTCGAGCCGATCGATCCGAGATCCTTCCGGATCAGGTTCCGGGATCGCGACGCCTTCCACGCCTTCGCGTTCGCGATCCCGCTCCTGCCCGAGCGGCGCTTCCGGGGCGAGTCGTTTCTGAGGGCTCACGCGAATCGCGCGCCGCTCGCGAGCGGACCCTATCGCGTCGCGAGATGGAAGACGCAGGAGTCAATCGAGCTCGAGCGCAACCCTCGCTGGACCGGGCCGGCCGCACATTTCGACGGGATCGTCTTCCGGATCGTTCCGGAGAACGCGGTGGCTTACCGCGCTCTCGTCGAAGGAAGTCTCGACGAAACCTGGATCGACCAGGCGCTCAAGGACCGAAGCGCCGCGGACCGTCGTTTCCGCGACTGCTGCCGGGTCGTCGAGTTCTACAATCTCGACTACAACTACATCGCGCTGAACAACCGCTCGCCGTTCTTTTCCGACGGACGCGTCCGCCGCGCGATGACGATGCTCCTCGACCGTCCTTCGATCGTACGCGGCATCTATCGGGGGTCCGCGCGGATCATCTCCGGCCCGTGGGCCCCCGACTCCCCGGCGTACGACGCGGCCTTGACTCCGTTGCCGTTCGATCCGCGGGCCGCGGGGGAGCTCCTCGACCAGGCCGGCTGGCGCGACACGGACTCGGACGGCACGCGCGATCGGGACGGCCGGGAGTTCGAGTTCGACCTGCTCGTTTCGGCCGGCTCGACCGCGGGGCGCGAGATCGACGAAGTTCTCGCCGCCGAGCTCGCGCGCGCGGGCGTGCGCGCGAGGATCCGTTCGCTCGAGTGGGCGACGTTCGTCGGCCGGATCGATTCGGGTGATTACGAGGCGGCGACCCTGGCGTGGGCGGCGTCGGACCCCAACCCCGACCCGTTTCCGTACTGGCACTCGTCGCAGGTTCCGCCGCGCGGGTTGAACAGCGCGTTCTACTCGAATCCGGCGGCCGACCGTCTGATGGAGGAGGCGCGCCACGAGCTCGACTCCGAGAAGCGGCGGACCATCTATCACCGCCTCCACCGCGTCTTCCGCGACGACGCGCCGGTGGTCTTCGTGGTCAACGCTTCGCAAAAGTACGCCTTCCGGCGGCGCGTGCGCGGGCTCGTGACGTCGCCGCTCGGCCTCTACGGCTTCTTCCCGGGGCCGCTCTCGTGGTGGGGGACACCGGTCGAGTCGGTCGAGGCCGCGCGCGGCAAGTGATCCGCTACATCGGTCGGCGTCTCGCCCTCGCGATCCCGACACTTGCCGGCATCGTCGTGCTCGTCTTCCTTCTCCTGCATCTCGCTCCCGGGAGCCCGGCCTCGGCCGCTGGCTCGGCGGAGTCCGGCCGGCGCGTGTCGGCCGCCGCCCGCGAGGAGATGCGCCGGCTCTATGGACTCGACCGGCCTCTTCCGGAACGCTTCGCCCAATGGATCTCTCGCGTGGTCCGCCTCGATCTCGGCGAGTCGTTCGTCGACCACCGGCCCGTCTCCGAGAGGATCCGCGAGGGCCTCCCCGCGACGCTCGCGCTGAACGGCCTGGCGCTCTTCTTCACCCTCGCGATCGCGGTGCCCGTGGGGGTCGCCGCGGGCGGGCGGCCGGAAGGTCTCTTCGATCGCGCGTCCGCGATCGCGCTCTTCGCGCTCTACTCGATGCCGGTCTTCTGGGCCGCTCTTCTCCTCCAGACGCTTCTCTCGGTCGAGCTGGGATGGCTCCCGCTCTACGGGATCTCGTCCGACCCCGCGCCGGCCGGCCTGGCGGGTATCGTCGACCGCCTCGCGCACCTCGCCCTGCCCGTCACCTGTCTCACGTACGGCTCACTCGCCTTCTTCGCGCGTCTCGTGCGCGCGGGAGTCCTCGAGGCGCGTTCGCAGGACTTCGTGACGGCCGCCCTCGCACGCGGGGTGTCGCGCCGGGCGGCGCTGTGGCGCCACGCCTTCCGCAACGCGCTCCTCCCGCTGATTACGCTTCTCGGGCTCCTCCTTCCGGGGCTCCTTTCCGGCAGCGTCATCGTCGAGCGAATCTTCGCCTGGCCCGGTCTCGGCCGCCTCTACTTCGACTCGATTCTGTCGCGCGACTATCCGGTCGTGCTGGGGCTGTCGCTCGTCGGCGCGGTGGCGACGCTCCTCGCCACTCTCGCCGCCGACGTCGCCTACGCGCTCGCCGACCCCCGCGTTCGGGAGGAGGGAGGTTCCGCCTGATCCGGCGTCTGCCCGCCAGCGCGCGGATCGCGCTGACCGTGGTGGCGTTCCTGTGGCTGGTCGCCGCGATGTCGCCGCTGTTCCGGGAGTGGGCGGCGGAGATCCGACTCGAGGAGCGCCTGCAACCTCCCTCCTTCGCGCATCCATTCGGCACCGACGATCTCGGCCGCGACCTCGTCGCGCGCGTGGTGGTCGCGACGCCGATCTCGCTCACGATCGGGCTCGTCGCGGCGACCGTGTCACTGCTGGTCGGTTTCGGGATCGGCGGCGCGGCCGGGTATTTCGGAGGGGCGGCCGACCTGCTGCTCTCACGGCTGATCGAGGTCGTGCTCTGCTTTCCGGTGCTCTTTCTGCTTCTCGCACTGGCGGCGTTCCTTCCCCCCTCGCCGGCGATGGTCGTGTTGGCGATCGGGCTGACGACCTGGCCGGCCGACGCTCGTTACGCGCGGGCGGAGATCCTGAAGGCGAAGAGCCTCGACTATGCGCGCGCGGCGAAGGCCGCCGGAGCGACTCCGGCTCGGATTCTCCTCCGGCACCTCCTGCCGAACGCGCTGCCGCCACTCCTCGTTTCGGCCGCGTTCGGCGTTTCGTGGGCGATCCTGGCGGAGGCCGCGCTCTCCTTCCTCGGCGTCGGGCTGCCGGCACCCGCCGCCTCGTGGGGAGGGATCCTCTCGGCGGCGCCGGCGTACATCGAGGAGGCGTGGTGGCTCGCGGTGTTCCCGGGGCTCGCGCTGTTCGCGACGGTGTCTGCCTATAATCTGCTCGCCGAAGGGCTCCGACAGGCGACGACCGAAGCCGAGGTGAAGTGATGCCGGAACGCGTGGCCCTCTATCCCGGCTCCTTCGACCCGCTCACGAACGGGCACATGGACGTCCTCTTCCGTGCGCGGCGGCTCGCCGACAGAGTGATCATCGCGATCCTCGAGAACGACGAGAAGAAGCCGCTCTTCTCGGTCGAGGAGCGAATCGAGATGATCCGCGAGATCGTGGGCGAAGACCCTTCCGTCTCGGTTCGCTCCTTCTCGGGGCTCCTGGTGGACTTCGCCGCGCAGACGGGCGCGACGCTTCTCGTCCGAGGGCTCCGGGCGATCTCCGACTACGAGTACGAGCTCCAGATGGCGCTCATGAACCGCCGTCTCGCTCCCTCGATCGAAACCGTCTTCCTCATGGCAAAGGAGGAGTACTCGTACGTCTCGAGCCGCCTGATCAAGGAGGTCGCGCGCCTGGGGGCGGACGTCTCGGGCCTCGTGCCGGATTCGGTGCTGCGGCGGCTCTCCGCGCGGCTGCCCCTGTCATCCTGAGCCCAGCGAGGGATCTGGCACTGACAGAGAAGAGACCCTTCGCTTCGCTCAGAGCCTGCCCTGAACGCAGTGAAGGGATGACCGCTACGCGGTCAGATTTTCCGGCCTGCGGGCCTCGGAATGACAGCGGGGAATAGGACCGTCGAAACGCGTCTCCGGGTGCGCTACTCGGAGACGGACCGGATGGGGATCGTCTACCACGGCCACTACATCGCCTGGTTCGAGGTCGGCCGCACGGAGTTCTGCCGGGCCGCCGGGGTGCCGTATCGGGCGCTCGAGGATTCGGGGCTCCTGATCCTGGTCACCGCAGTCGAGTGCAAGTTTCGCCGCTCCGCGCGTTACGACGACGAGGTGCGGGTCGTCACGCGGCTGAGAGGGATCGCGAGCCGCGGGCTCACGTTCGCGTACGAAGCATTCGACCGGGATGGGCGGCTGCTCGCCGAGGGCACGACCCGGCACGTCTTCGCCGACGCGGCCGGTAGGCCGACGCGCGCGCCGGCGGAGGTCGTCGAGGCGCTGAGCAAGTTCCGGGACACGGGACCCGGAACGGGGAACTCATGAGCAAGTCTTCCGTTTCTCCGTCTCACGCTCGCCGGCCTCCGATTCCGTAGCGCGCGATCGTCCAGAGGATCTTCAATCCGGCCCGGAGCGTCCCCGACACCGTCCCGGTGATCTTGGAGACCCCGACACGCTTCCGGTAGGACACGGGCACCTCGACGATTCTCAGTCCTTTTCGTACCGCCTTCACCTGCATCTCGACGGTCCAACCGAAGTTGCGGTCTTGCATCCCGAGCCGGCGGAGCGCGTCCCAGCGGATCGCGCGGAACGGGCCGAGGTCCGTGTACCTGTAGCCGTACAGAAGCCGGATGAGCGAGCAGGCGAGCGCGTTTCCGAACCGCGCCTGAGGGAGGAGCGCGCCCGGCTCTCGGTTCCCGAGCATTCGCGACCCGATCACGAGGTCCGCGTCCGCCGAGATGGCGTCCAGGAGCCGCGGCAACTCTTCGGGATGATCGGAGTAGTCACCGTCGAGAAACACGACCACTTCCGGCGGGGCGGATTCCAACGCCGCGATCCCGGCGAGACACGCGCTCCCGTACCCGCGGCGCTCCTCCCGGACGAGGCGCGCCGGGAGCCCCTGCGCAACGAGGGGGGTTCCGTCGGTCGAGGCGTTGTCGACGACGACGATCTCGTCCACGCGGTCGCGGGGAACGTCGGCGACGACGAGCGGGAGCGACTCGCGCTCGTTGAAGACCGGGATGACGACCGCGACTCGCGGTGCGCGTCCCGCATCGCCGGTCATGAGACCAACCTGGCAGGCACCCGCGCCGGCCGGACCGTGACGGCGAGACCGCCGAAAATGAGCGCGGCGGCGATCGCGGTCCGCCATCCGGGCCGCTCGCCGAGCACCGCTACGGCGAGCGCGGTGGCGATCACCGGCTGGAGAAAGACGTAGGCCGCGACTCGGGAAGCGTCCGTGCGGGCGAGAGCCCAGGAGTTCAGGAAGTACGGAATGACGGTGCAGAACACGATCACCGCTGCGAGGCTCCACCAGGCGGTCGGCGAGACGTGCGCGGGGGAGAAATGGAGGAGCGCCGGGATCGATGCGAGGACGATTGGCGGAGCGCCCCAGCGGAAGATCGCGGAGGTGAAGGCGAGCGGACGATAGCGCGCGAGAATCGGACGGGAGAGCACGAGGTACAGCGAATACGAGAAGCTGTTCGCGAGGATCAGGAGGTCGCCGCGGAAGTAGCGGTTACCCCATTCGAACCGTTCGGCGTTCAGCAGAAAGAGAGCTCCGGCTCCAGCGAGCATCATTCCGCCGATCGCGCGCGGTGTCGTCGCTTCCCGCCCGAGCAGGACCGCGGCGGCGAGCGTGAAGACCGGGATCGTGGAGATGAGGATCGACGTGTTGGTCGCGGTGGTGAGCGAGAGCCCAAAAATGAAGAGCACCTGGTTGAAGGAGACTCCGAGGAACGCGAGCAAGAAGATCCGTGCGCGGTCGGAAGGGACGATTTTCTCCTCCGGTGAGAGGCGGCGCACGACTTCGAGCATCACGGCCGCCGTGACGACGCGGATCGCGGCGAGGGCAAACGGCGGGATCGAGACGAGCGCAAGCTTCCCGAAGATCGGAAAAAGGGCGAATCCGGTCTGAGCGCCCGCGAGGGCGACGTGGACCTTCCAGGCGGGACCGCCAGGGCCGGGCGCTCGGGCGGCCGGCCGCTCGCTCACGCGGACGGAGAATCCGAGACGATCGCCGCGAGCCGCGGTCTGGCGACCGAGACCAGTCGCGCCCCGGACAGGACCTCCCGAAAGGCGTAGCCAAGGCCGATCGGCCCGAAAAGGGGTGATACGACCGAGCTCGTCACGCGGCCGGCCTCGATGCGCGATGGCGTCTCCTCTTCGGGACGGCGAAGCACGTCGCCGCGGTCGATCGGTCCGTCCGGAAAGCGAAAGGAAACGAGCCGCCGATTGACTCGGCCGTAGGTCCGCATCCGCGCGACGACCTCCTGGCCGACGTAGCAGCCCTTGGTGGTGGAGATCGCTTCGGAGAGGCCCACCTCGTCGGGGAGGTTCGTCGAATCCATGTCCTGGCCGAAACGCGGCCGGGCAGCTTCGACGCGCAGGACCTCGGCGGTTTCGTCGGGCGTCTCCGGCGAGCCTGCGGAATCGAGGCGGGCTTCGATCTCCGCGCGACGGTCGACCGGGACGAGGAGCTCGGACGAGAATTCCCGTTCGCCGGGCAGCAGCTCGACCCATTCCGGAAGGGACAGACCGGCGGCTTGCGGCCCGTAGAGGCCGAGGCGAAGGAGCTCGTCGGAGCGGTCCTCGATCGCGGCCTTCGTGAAGACGGCGTATTTGCGAAGGTGCTCGAGCACGAGCGGCCGGATTGTCGCCGGGACGAGGAGCCGGATCCGGTCGGTCAGGCCGACGGCGCACGCAACGAAGAGGAGCTTGCCCTTCGGGGTCAGTCCGGCGGCCGGCCGGCTCTCGCCGACGGCCAGACCTCGCATCTCCTGCGTGAGCTGTCCCTGGAGAAACGCGACGCGGTCTTCTCCCGAGACATCGAGGATCCCGGAGGGACGAAACCGGTGGGCGATCCTCTCCCGCGCGGCGATGTAGCCGGGAAGGGTCGGCGGAGATGGCGTCGAGATAATCACCTGCACGGATTATAGGGAGGCCCCCGCGCCCGCCGGCCCTTTCTTCGCGGGCGCGAGCTTCGGTCGGCCGCCGGCAGTTTCAGGTGCCAGAGGGAACGCTTCGCGCAATCCCGCTCTCCCGAGAGAGGGGCCGACCCGTTTCTACCGGGGCACGATGATGGCGCGGAGGGACTTTCGGGGCATCGGCGATCCGCCGTCCGTTCATGACGCCTCGACCTCGAAGAAGTTCGGTTGCGGCAGTCGTATCATCGCGGCGTGAGCACTTCCGAGGACCGCGCGGAGGTTCACGTGATCGACGTTTTCGTGATGTCGGTCAAGTGCGGCAACTGTGACAACTACCAGACGATCGTCGGCTTCCAGAAGCTACCGGACAAGAACGTCTATACGTACGAGTGCGAGAACGACGTCTGCGACCCGAACGTGACGCGGACGATCGTCGAGGTACCGAAACACCTCGACAACTCGACCAAGCGCGCCGAGGAGCTGGCGTATTACGCGGCCGAGGAGGATCCGGAGAAGCCGGGCGGTTGACGGACGGCCGTACCCTTGGCGGCTTCTTCTTCAAGTAGAATGAAGCGTTTATGAGTCTCGCTCCCGGGCCATACCGGGCCCCCGTGCTCGCCCCCGATCTGGCCGAGCGGCTGCGGAAGCGCCTGGCTTCCTCGCCGGCCCTCCACTGGCTCGAGCCGACATTGGAGGAGCTGGAGCTCGACTACTGCGTGCTGAAGCTCCGGTACCGGCCGCAGCTCACCACCGGGTCGGCGACCGTTCACGGAGGCGTGCTCGCGACGCTCGCCGACACGGCCGTCGCCTTCGCGCTTTCGACGAACTTCGACGGGAAGATGGGCTTCGCGACAGCCGACCTGACGATCCACTACCTGCACCGGGCGAAAAGCGACGTCAAGGCGAGCGCTCGGATCGTCAAGAAGGGCCGCCGCGCGAATGTGGGAGAGGTGGACATCGTGGACGTCGATGGACGGTCGGTTGCCCGTGCGGTGACGACGTTTCTCCTGACCACCTCGTCCTTCGACTACCTGCCCGGCGGTGCCGCGTGAACGAAGAGCCGTTGCCGTTTCCCGCCGCGGAAGAGGGGGAGGGGGAGAAAAAGCCGCGCCGGCGCCGCGGCGGCGTCCGCCGGCGCAAGACGCGAAGTAAGGAGGAGCCCCGGGCTCCCGCGGAAGCTCCGGCCCACCGTCGCCGCGGGCACCCCGCCGCTAAAGCAATGACACCGGTATCTCTCGCCGAGGTCGCGACTCCGGCGCCGACTCCGGCCGCCGCCGCATCCGTGTCTTTCGGGGCGGGCCCGATTCTGCCAGCACGCGCGTCCGTCGAGCAGCGTCTCTCTCTCTTCATCGACTTCGAGAACATTGCGCTCGGCGTGCGCGACGCACAGTACAAGAAGTTCGACATCAACCTCGTGCTCCAGCGGCTGATCGAGAAGGGGCGCATCGTCTTCAAGAAGGCTTACGCCGACTGGACGCGTTACTCCGAGTACAAGCGGGAGTTCCACGAGGCGGCGATCGAGCTGGTGGATATCCCGCAGCGCGGCTACACGGGGAAGAACTCCGCCGACATTCGGATGGTTGTGGACGCGATGGACCTCGTGGCGTCCAAAGGGCACATCACGACGTTCGTGATCTGCTCGGGAGACTCCGACTTCTCGCCGCTCGTCTCGAAGCTAAAAGAGAACGACAAGGCTGTGATCGGCCTCGGGGTCAAGAACTCGACCTCGGATCTGCTGATCTCCAACTGCGACGAGTTCATCTTCTACGAAGACCTCGTGCGGGAGACCCGGGCGCTCCCCTCCATCGAGAACCTCCCCAAGAAGCAGCATGACGTCTTCCGGCTCATGCTCGACTCGATCCAGGCGCTGCAGCGGGAGAACTACGACGTGATCTGGGGATCAATGATCAAGCAGACGATGCAGCGCAAGCAACCCTATTTCAACGAGTCCTACTACGGGTACAAGTCCTTCTCCGAGCTCCTCGAGGACGCCGAGCGCAAGGGCCTCCTCTCGATGAAGAAGGACGCGAAAAGCGGGGGCTACATCATCTCTGCGTAAGCCCATGTCATCCTGAGGAGCGAAGCAACGAAGGATCTCGGCGCTTGAGGCACGAGATCCCTCGCTTCGCTCGGGATGACAGTCGAGAGCGCTAGATCTCCCGGAAAAAGAACCGATCCAACAC
>DASWIB010000305.1:0-25059 GCA_036397915.1 Thermoanaerobaculia bacterium
AACGCGGCGGAGGTGGCCGGCAAGATCGCGCTCATCAACCGCGGCGTCTGCGAGTTCTCGACGAAGGTACTGAACGCGCAGAATGCCGGCGCCATCGCCGTGATCATCGCGAACAACGCCGCCACTGGTCTTCCGGGCATGGGGGCCGGGGTCGACGCGCCGAGCGTCACCATCCCTTCGCTCGGCGTTCAGCAGAGCACCGGGAACGCCATTCGAACCGAGCTCGCTGCGAGCACGGTCGTCAATGCCACGCTCAAGGCCGAGCCGGGCACGGATGCGAGCTACCGGTGGCTCGTGGCCGAGGACGCCACGGCATTCAATGGCGCGATCCGCGACATGTGGAACCCCTCGTGCTACTCGAACCCCGGCAAGGTCACCGACACTGCCTTCTACGTGTGCAGCTCGGCGGACCAGGGCGGCGTGCACACGAACTCCGGGGTCCCCAACCACGGCTTCGCGCTGCTCGTCGACGGCGGGACGTACAACGGCCCGACCATCGCGCCGATCGGCCTCACGAAGGCGGCGCACATCTACTTCCGCGCGCAGGAGGTCTATCAGGTCGAGGACAGCGACTTCGCCGATCACGCGGACGCCCTCGAAGCTTCCTGTGTGGACTTCCTCGGACAGACGTTCGAGGCGCTCGGGAACGACGCCCTGAACGGGCCCATCTCCGAATCCGACTGCGCCCAGGTGACGGCGATGATCGCGGCGGTGGAGCTGCGGACGCCGCCTACCTTCTGCAACTTCCCGACGCTGCTCAATCCGGCGCTGCCGGCGCTTTGCAGCGCCACCACCACGACTGATGGGGTCGCGCTCCCCATCGCGTCCTTCGACTTCGAGAGCGACCCGACGGCGACCTGGACCGCCAGCCGGACGGCCACATCACCCGACTTCACAGAGCGCGACTGGACCTGGGTCAACGAGCTTCCCAGCGGGCGGGCCGGCTCCGGTTTCTTCGCGCCCGACCCGAACATCGGAACCTGCGCGCCCGGCGGCGACGAATCGGGCGTCCTGAACCTCACCAGCCCGCCCGTCACTCTGCCGATGGAGACCGCCTTCGCGCGCGCGACGTTCGAGCACTGGTTCGCCACCGAGTCAGGTTTCGACGGCGGCAACCTCAAGGTCAGCGTGAACAGCGGCCCCTGGCAGCTCGTGCCTCCGTCACAGATCACGTTCAACAACTACATCGCGTTCCTCGTCTCGGCGGCCAACGGCAACACGAACCCGCTCGCGGGCCAGCCGGCCTGGACCGGCACCAACCCGGGCACCGTCAAGGGCGGGTCCTGGGGCCGCACGCACCTCAACCTGGGTAACTTCGCCGGACCGGGCGATACGGTCCGCCTGCGGTGGGATTTCGGCAGCGATGGATGCGCCGGCGCGGTCGGCTGGTACCTGGACAACGTCAACCTCTTCAGCTGCACGCCGAACGTCCCCTCGATCACCGTCGCGGACATTCAGAAGACGGAGGGCGATGCCGGCAGGTCTGATGCGGTCTTCACCGTTCGCCTGGACAAGCCGACCATCCGGCCGGTGTCCTTCCTCTACGAGACCGTGGACGGGACCGCCATACACGGGAACGACTTCGACCGCATCAGCGGGACAGCGACCATCCCCGCCGGCACGACGAGCGTCCAGATCGCGGTCGCCGTGAAGGGAGACGTCGTTCCGGAGCAGGACGAGGTGTTCTCGTTGCGGCTCTCCGGCCCGGTCAACGCGACGATCGGGGACGGTGAAGCGACGGCGACCATCGTCAACGACGACTAGGAGAGAGTCCGAGTATTCGTGGGTGGGGGACCTTGCGGTCCCCCACATCCCGCCTTCTCGAGAATGCGTTCCAGCGTTCCTGGCGGTTCTATCGATTCGGGCCTGGCGCGCTCGTGTTCTCGAGAGTTGTTCACGGCGTCGGTGAGCCGGGGCGACTGCCCTTCGTCAGGTCGAGTGAAGAGCGTTCGTACTCCATGACCGACAGCGGCAGTTCAACCGGCTGCCGGATGGATCTGTCGACATACTTCCTCACCAGCCGGTAGCCCTGCGGCTGGCCGGGACTCGCCGATTCGACGATGGTCGGGACGATGAGGGCGACCCTTCGAGCGTCGGTCACCTCCGGGAACTTCCAGAGCCGGGAGGCTTCGTGGATACGGACCCACTTCGCCTCCGGGCACTGGAAACTCGGGTACAGATTGTCAGTCGGCACGTATGAATGCCCGTCGAGCGCGGTTGCATCGACGACCGTGTGAGTGCCGGCGTACCGGCAGATCAGGTTGCCGAGCCCCAGCCTCGCCTCCATGAGCCTTGTTCGAGGAAACTCCCGAAAGTAGTAGTCGAGGTTGAACCAGGCCGAGGCGCCCACCACGGCAAACGCCGCCACAGCGGGCAGCCAGCGCGGAGTACGGGCATGAGCCGCGAAAGAACGTGCCAGGCCGATCAGAGCCCACGCGACGCCGAGACACGAAAAGAGCAGGATGACAGGTATCCGATGGTAGGTGGGTGGGGTCGGGCAAAGAAGCACCCCTCCGCTCAGATAGGCGCCGGTGAACACGATGCACAGCCAGCCGACCGGCGTGGAGAGCCTGAAGAACAGAAGCGCATAGGCCACAGGAACCAGCGCTGCGGTGACGGCATCGTTCAGCGCGCGGTCCGCGTTGTACGCCGGGAAGCGGTCCGAGCCGAGATTGAAGATGGAGATCGTTCGCAGGACGTGCTCGCCGAGCGCTTCGTGAACGCTATCGGCCTTGTATGCTTCCGTGAGCTCCCGGAATCCCTCCGGACGCAGCAGCGAGACGGTAGGGATGCGCTGGAACACGACTTCCAGATCCATTCGTAGAACCGTCGCGGCCATTGGCGCGCACGTGAGGACGGCAACTGCACCGAGAAAAGCGAGGACCGCCCAGACCCGCTTTGCGGGCCAGCGCAGGATGATTGCCCAGCCCAGGAGCATGGCACCGACGAGCGCGGGCAGAATCTCCGTCGGCTGATACGTGGCGGCGCCGATGCCCAGCGCAATGCCGGCTCCAGTGAGAGCCAGGAAGGAGCCGCCGGTCAGCACCCGCAGGAGCAGAGCGAGCACGAGGCTCGCGAAGAAGGGCGTCTCGATGTAGACCTGTCCGACGCGGGACCAATGGACATAGACGTGGTTGACCGCCAACAGCAGACCCGCCAGAAACGCGGTCCCGCCCCCGACCACCCGACGGCCGAAGTCGAAAAGAAGGACGACCGACAGCGATCCCATGAGTGCGGAACCCAATCGCAGCCCGCGCAGTCCTTCTCCGAATGGCCAAGCGGCGACCTGAGAGACGAAGAGAGCGATACGGGGCATGCCCATGTCCCAGAACTCGAACAATGCTCGTGGCCCTTCGGCAAGAGACATGCGCCCGGCGATACCCGTTGCGGCTTCGTCGACCTCGACCCATCCCGGGATGCGGTCGATGCCGCCCCAGAGGCGAATGGCGAATGCGAGCACGAAGAGGATTACCGCGGCGGCGGCGAACCGTCGGCCTTCGCGCCTCGCTCCCGGTGGCCGCCGGCGCATGTTGCGATGCCAATCCACCAGGCCGGGCAGCACGAGCATGATGAGACCGAGCACCCAAAGGCTTACGGAGCGCGAGTGACCGGGCGAGCTGCCGAGATGGACATGTAAGGCAAGGACGAGGCTGACTGCGCCGGGCAGGCAGGCGGCATAGAGCACCGGGTGATAACGCGGTGGCTCGAGCGGGCCCGGTGGCTCCGGGAGGAACCTGGTTTTCCGAAACACGGCGATTGCCAATCCGGCAGCTCCGCCGAAGGCAATCGCGGCAAACACGGGGGGCCGACTCCTGGTCGCGCGTGCTCTTTCGAGGGCCAGCTGTCCCGCGGCCGCAAACAGGAACACGCCGACCGCGGCCAGGGCCCTTGCCCGGCTCCGCACGCGATGGCCGAGTACCTCCGTTCCCGCTATCCGGGGAATTCTAGGGTTTGTCCGAATAATCTCAGCGGGGGACCTTGCGGTCTCCCGGGCCCCCTGGGGGCCTTTGCCGTTCGGCGATTGCGCTCGAGCCAGACCGTTCCCACCCGAGCCTCGCCCTCCTGCGCGTCGAGGAGCCGGAATCGGGGAGTCCGGCCCGGGAAGACCTTCGTCAGGCGAAGCCTCGACGGCCCTCGCGGACCGGGAGCGACTTCCGCGGACGAACGGCCGGCGGAACGTGACGGGCATCACCGTTCGTCCGCTCGAAACCGAAGTGACCGATCGAGCGGCGCCGCGGCCTCGACCGTTCCAATACCCGGTTCGTCGAGGAGTTCGACGAAGGTCTCACTTGACAGGTCCTGCCCTTGCTGGGATGATCGCCGTACTTTGAACATCGCCGTGTCCTGTTGTTGCTGTTGTTGTCGGGCCCGGGTCGCCCCCGGACTCGGTCACGCGGCGTTTGGAGTGACTTTCTCCTAGACACACAGACTAAGCGGATCCCGAGGCCCGAGGGCGAAAAGCTCTCGGGCCTTTTTCTTTTTGGAAAGGATGGCTCCGGATCCCAATGAATCGAGCAGACGTCGAAAGGTTGGCCGATCAACTCGATGCGTCGTCCCCGGGCGAGATCCTCGCGCGTGCAGCAAGGCGCTACCCGCGCATCAGCTTCGCGACGGGATTCGGCGTCGAGGGCTGCCTCTTGATCGACGTCATCGCGAGCCGCCGCTTGCCCATCGATCTGTTCACGCTGGACACGGGCTTGCTTTTCCCGGAGACGTACGCCCTCTGGAGCCGGCTCGAGGAGAAGTACCGCGTGAGGATTCGCCGCGTACGTCCCGAGAGGACGGTCGCGCAGCAGGCGGCGGAGTTCGGCGACCGTCTCTGGGAGCGCGATCCGGAACGCTGCTGCGCGATGAGAAAGGTCGCCCCCCTGCGCGCGGCTCTGGCGGGTCGCGACGCCTGGGTGAGCTCGATCCGCCGGGATCAGACACGCGACCGCTCCGCCGCGCGGGTCGTCGAGTGGGATCACAGCTTCGGACTTGCCAAGGTGAACCCCCTCGCCCGTTGGGACAGAGACCAGGTCTGGGCCTACGTTCGTGAGAACGACGTCCCCTTCAACCCGCTTCATGAGCGGGGTTATCCGAGCATCGGCTGCGTTCCCTGCACGAGTCCGGTCGCACCCGGAGAAGATCCGCGGGCCGGCCGGTGGCGGGGGCTCCAGAGAAAGGAATGCGGTATCCATGCACGTCCCGAACACCCAACCCTCGTCCGGAACGCGAACCGGGAAGAGAGGCAGAACGATGCCATCCGTTGAACCCCATGGCGGCGTCCTCGTCGACCGGTTCGTTCCGGACGCTGAGGTTTCCGCTGTCGAGGAGCGCGCCCGGCGCCTTCCGCGACTCGAGTTGGACGCACGTGAGCTCACGGACCTCGAGCTGATCGCCACGGGCGCCGTGAGCCCGCTGACCGGTTTCCTCGGATCGGTCGACTACGCGAGCGTGCTCGAGCGGATGCGCCTGTCCGACGACACGGTATGGCCGATTCCCATCACGCTCGGCGTGACGGAACAGGTGATCGACCGGATCGGGGCCGGCGTCGAAGCTGCGCTCCACGACTCTTCCGGGCGGCTCTGGGGAACGATCGAGGTCTCGGAGGTCTTCTCCCGAGACTTCGTCGCCGAGGCGCGGAAGGTCTTTGGAACGGGCGATCCTGCCCACCCCGGCGTGCGCTACCTCCTCTCGCGCTCCCGGTGGATCGTGGCCGGGGCCGTTCGGGTTCTCCCGTTGCCCGCGGATCTGCCGTTCGCCTCTCGGAGACTCACTCCGCGGATGCTCCGCGCGGAGATCGCCGCCCGGGGCTGGCAGAGCGTCGCGGGCTTCCAGACCCGCAACCCGATTCACCGCGCCCACGAGCACCTGACCAAGCTCGCCCTGGAGATGACCGACGGACTGGTCATCCACCCGTTGATCGGCGAGACCAAGGACGGAGACGTGACGGCCGCGGTGCGCTTCAAGGCGTACGAGACTCTGCTCGAAAAGTACTACCCGAAGGATCGGACGCTGCTCGCGGCTTTTCCCGCCTCGATGAGATACGCCGGGCCCCGCGAGGCGGTCTTCCACGCCCTCGCACGCAAGAACTACGGCATCACGCACCTCATCGTCGGGCGCGACCACGCCGGCGTCGGGGCCTTCTACGCTCCCTACGAGGCCCAGGAGATCTTCGACCAGTTTTCTCTCGCGGAGCTCGGGATCACCCCCCTGAGGCTCGACTCGACGTTCTTCTGCCAGGCCTGCGAAGCCACGGCGTCGCTCCGGACCTGCCCGCACGATGCGTCGCACCGATTGGAGCTCTCGGGCACCCGGGTGAGGGAGCTGCTCGTGAACGGAGAGCACTTGCCGCGGGAGTTCACTCGTCCGGAGATCGCCGAGATCCTGAGGGAGCATTACAACGGAAACGGGAACGGGAACGGCAACGGGAACGCGCACTACAGCGGCAACGGCAATGGGAACGGCCACGGAAACGGACTCGAAACGAAGGCCGGCCAAAGAGCCGCACGGCCGGCCTCCTCGGAGGCATCCGAAGTCCCGATCCAATCCCGCGGCTTCATCCTCTGGTTCACGGGCCTCTCCGGTGCGGGCAAGAGCACCCTGGCGGCAGCCTTGCGGGAGGAGTTTGGAAGCGAGCGCCCCGTCGAGGTCCTCGACGGCGACGACGTCCGGACGTACCTCTCGCGGGACCTCGGGTTCTCCAAAGAGGACCGCGACCTCAACATCCGGCGAATCGGGTACGTGGCCCGGCTCCTGGCCCGAAACGGTGTCGCGAGCATCGCGGCCGCGATCTCTCCCTACTCCGAAACCCGGAAGGAAGTCCGGCGATTGGCGGACGAAGAAGGAATCCCCTTCGTGGAGGTCTTCGCGCAGGCGGACCTGGAGTCACTCGTCCGGCGCGACGTGAAGGGACTCTACGAGAAGGCCCTCGCCGGGAAGATTGCCAACTTCACCGGAATCTCCGACCCCTACGAGCCTCCCGAGAGCCCGGAAGTCCTGGTGCGGACGGATCGCGAGTCGGTGGAACAGAGCGTCGCGAAGATTCTCGCGGCGCTCACCCAGCGTGGACTCCTCGGAGGAGGCCCGCATCCGAGAGGACGGTGACGTGAGGCGCGAAGCTCCGGTCTTCCCGATCTTCTTGAAGCTCGCGGGCCGCAAGGTGCTGGTCGTGGGCGGAGGGAAAGTGGCGGCCTCCAAGCTGGACGGCCTTCTCCGTTCCGGCGCGCTCGTGACAGTCGTCGCACCCCGGTTCCAGCCGGAGATCGAGCGATCGGGCGTGACCCTGCGGTCTCGTGGCTTCGAGCCGAGCGATCTCGACGGAGTCTGGTACGCCGTGGCGGCGGCCACTGCCGAGGTGAATCGGCACGTCGCGGCCGCCGCCGAGGAGCGGCGGATCTTCGTCAACGCGGTGGACGATCCGGCGAGCGCAAGCGCCTACGCCGGCGGCGTCCTCCGGCGCGGCGACCTGACCATCGCGATCTCCACGGAAGGCGAGGCGCCGGCCCTGGCGGGCCTTCTTCGCGAGGCATTGGAGGGGCTGATTCCGGAGGAGATCGAAACCTGGTTGCACGAGGCCCGCCGGCAGAAGCACGTCTGGCGGGAGGAGAGTGTCGCCATGCCGGCGCGCCGCCCGCTCCTTCTGGCCGCGCTCAACCGGCTTTATGCGGAAAGGGCACCCGGCCCGTCGATCGAAGAGACCGAGATCGTGGAGACCGGCCGATGACGGGATTCGTTTCGCTGGTCGGCGCAGGCCCGGGAGATCCGGAGCTGCTGACGAGAAAGGCCGCCCGCCGTCTCGCGGAGGCGGACCTGGTCCTCTACGACGCGCTCGTCGCCCCGGAGGCGCTGGAGCTCGCTCCCCGGGCGCAGCGGTTCTTCGTCGGAAAGCGCGCCCGACGGCAGGCGATCCGGCAGGAAACGATCAACTGGCTGATGATCCGCGCGGCGCGGCGCGGCAAGCGCGTCGTGCGGTTGAAGTGCGGTGATCCCTTCCTTCTGGGCCGGGGGGGAGAAGAGGCGCTGGCGCTCGCGCTCGCGTGCGTCCCGTTCGAGGTCGTGCCCGGAGTCTCCTCCGCGATCGCGGCGCCCGCGCTTGCGGGAATCCCGGTGACGCACCGCGGGCTCGCCTCCGGGTTCCTCGTAGTGTCGGGGCACGCGGAGGCGGCCTATCGTCCGATCCTCGGCTCGATCGCTCCGGGCTCGTTGACGGTCGTGGTGCTCATGGGGCTCGCCTCTCGCGCCGCTCTCGCCGCATTTCTGCTCGCACGCGGCTGGCCGCGCGGCACGCCGGCCGCAATCCTGCTGGCCGCTTCGAGGCCGGACGCCTTTTCCTGGATTGGCTCGCTGGACGCGCTCGGGGAAGCGGTCCTGCCGGACGACGCCCAAGACTCTCCCGGCACGATCGTCGTCGGAGACGTCGTGTCGCTTGCCTCGGACATCGGCGAAGTCAACGATTTTGTTCGCGTGGACGCCGCCCACGCCATTTCCTGAAGGGACCTTTCATGGCTGCCGTAGACGATCCGAAAACGCTGGGCCGGGCGCGACTCACCTTCGCCTCGGAGGCGGAGGTCGACGAGTTCGTCGCCACCCTGGAAAAGTTCGAGCGAGGCGAGCTGACGCCGGACCAATGGCGGGCGTTTCGGCTGGTGCGGGGGACCTATACCCAGCGACAGGAAGGCGACTTCGCGATGCTGCGGGTCAAGATCCCCCAGGGAGTTTTGAGCGCCGATCAGCTCGCCGCGCTCGCCGACGTAGCCGAGGCCTACTCGCGAGGATTCGGTCACATCACGACGCGACAAAACGTCCAGTTTCACTTCATGAAGCTGCACGACGTCGAGCTGGCCATGAGGCGGCTCGCGGAGGCGGGGCTGACCACCCGCGAAGCCTGCGGCAACTCGGTTCGCAACATCACCGCGTGCGCTTACGCCGGCGTCGCGAAGGACGAAGTCTTCGACGTCACACCTTACGCGGAAGCACTCACGCGCTACCTCCTGCGCCACCCCCTGAGCTCCTCGCTCCCGCGGAAGTTCAAGATCGCCTGGGAGGGGTGTAGCGTGGACCATGCCCTGACTCCCATCCACGACATCGGGTGGCGCGCCCGGGTCGAGGACCGCGACGGCCGCCCCCGGCGCGGCTTTCGCGTGGCCGCCGGAGGCGGGACCTCGAACCTCTGCAGGTCCGCGCAGCCCCTCTTCGACTTTCTCCCCGCGGGCGAGATCCTGAACGTCGCCGAGGCGATCGTCCGCGTCTTCCATCGCCTCGGGGACCGCGAGCACAAGAACCGCAATCGAATGAAGTTCCTGATCAAGGCGCTGGGGTGGGAGCGCTGGCGGGAGGAGGTCGAGAAGGCCCTCGCCGAGTTCCGTCGAGAGGGAGGAGCGCGGCTTCCGTTCGATCCGGAGAGGCCCCCGATCGAAGACGAACCGGAATGGGAGAGGACCCCGCCGCTCGCGGTCGCACTGGTTCGGGCGCGGGCAGCCGCGTCGAAGGTCAGCGGCCCCGGCATCACGCCCGAAGTGCGTCCGTTTCTGCCGGTCATGAACGGGGACTTCCTGCGTTGGAGCCGCACGAACACCCTTCCGCAGAAGCAGGCCGGTTACTCGATCGTCACGGTGACGGTCCCGCTGGGAGACCTGACCGGCGGCCAGTTCCGCGTGATCGGCGATCTCGCTCTTGCCTACGCCGACGGTTCCGTGCGCGTGACTTCCGAGCAGGACGTGCTCCTGCGATGGGTGTCGAGCGCGGACGTTCCGGAGCTCTACCGACGGCTCGCCGCGAGCGGGCTCGCTCTGCCGGACGCGAATACGATCGCGGACGTCACGAGCTGCCCGGGAGCCGAGTCGTGTCGGATCGCCGTCACCCAGTCGCGCGGCCTGGGGCAGTTCCTCGGAGATCACCTTCGCGCGCGGCCGGACCTGGTGGCGGCGGCTTCCGATCTCCAGATCAAGATCAGCGGCTGCCCGAACGGCTGCGGGAGACACCACGTCGCCGGAATCGGTTTCCAGGGGAGCACGCGCCGGCTCGGCGACCGTGTGCTTCCTCAGTACCTCGTAATGGTCGGAGGCGCGGTCGACGACGGCGGGGCGCAGTTCGGAAAGGTCGCGGCGAGGATCCCGGCCCGCCGCGCACGGCAGGCTCTGGACCGTCTGATCGCGCTCTATCAGGGCGAGCGGTCTTCGGGGGAGAGCGCGACGGCTTTCTTCCGCCGGGTCGCGCTCGATCGGGCCCGGGAGGTGCTGGCCGACCTCGAGAACATCACGCCGGAAGACGCGCTCCCGACGGACTACGTCGATCTGGGCGAGGATGCGGAGTACAAGGTGGAGACGAAGGAAGGGGAGTGCGCCGTCTGAAGACGGCCAGTTCGAAACCGGACCAGACCTTTTCGACGCAACTCCCCCGCCGTGCTCCTTCGGCAGAGAGGAGAACGTCACGTTCTTCCTCGGCAACCCGTTCGAGATACCGCGCTCGATCCTCCGCCCCCGCTAAACTGCGACGTGGCGTGCCTCGGTTGGTTCCGCCTCCGCGGGAGCGGATAATCACTTTCGTGAAGGTCCGCCTCGTCTCGGAATCGTATTTCTCCGCAGCGCACCGGCTGCACCGCGAGGACTGGGACGCGGAGAGGAACCGGCGCATCTTCGAGAAGTGCAGCAACCCCAACGCGCACGGGCACACATACGGGCTCGAGGTCACGGTCGAAGGCGAGATCGATCCGGAGACCGGATGGGTCATGGATTTCGGGCGGCTGAAGCGTGCCGTCGAGGAGCACGTCGTCCGGAAGCTCGACCGCAAACACCTGAATTTCGACGTCGATTTTCTCGCCGGACGGAACCCGACGGCCGAAAACATCGTTGTTGGTATCTGGGGGCAGCTCGAGGGGCACGTCGCCCCGGCGCGGCTCGTGCGCGTCACCTTGAACGAAACCGAGAAGAACCGGGTGGTGTACGAAGGAGGAAGCGATGAACGCTGATTCGAAGCCCCGCCGACTCACGCGGTCGAACCGCAACAAGATGATCGCGGGCGTCTGCGGCGGTCTCGCCGAGTACTTGAACGTGGACCCGACGGTCATGCGGATCCTCTACGTCCTCGTGTCGATCCTGTCGGCGGCATTCCCGGGGGTGATCGCTTACATCATCCTGATGTTCCTGATGCCGCCGCCCGAGGAGGTCGCAGCGTGACCACCCCTTCGCCGCACCCTCGTCCGCTGCGCCGCTCCCGCACCAACCGGATGATTGCGGGAGTCTGCGCCGGCCTGGCCTATCACTTCGGCCTCGACGTGACACTGATGCGTGTCCTGTACGTCCTCGTGTCGATCCTCTCCGTCGCCTTCCCCGGGATCCTCGTGTACATCGTGCTATGGATCGTGATCCCGGAAGAGCCCGCTTGACCGCCCCCCGAATCCTCGTCACCAACGACGACGGCATCTTCTCGGAGGGAATCGAGCGGCTGGCCGCTGCGCTCTCGGAGGTGGGCGACGTCTACACCGTTGCGCCCGACCAGGAAAGGAGCGCCGCCGGCCACGCCTTGACGCTCGACACGCCGCTGCGCGCGAAGGAGGTGGGTGAGAAACGCTGGTCCGTCAACGGCACGCCGACCGACTGTGTGAACTGGGGCGTGCTCCACCTTCTCCGGGACGCGCGGCCGGCGCTCCTGTACTCGGGCATCAATCTCGGGTTGAACCTGGGCGACGACGTCACCTACTCCGGGACCGTCTCCGCCGCATTCGAGGGAGCGCTCCTGGGGATCCCTTCCGTCGCGATTTCGCAGGAGATCGAACGCGGGTTCACGTTCGATGCGGCGGCGGGTTTCGCCGCGCGTCTGGCGAGGCGGCTCCTCGCGCAAGCCCTGCCTCCCAAGACGCTCGTCAATGTGAACGTCCCCGCCGGGTCCGTCCGCGGAGCTCGCGTCGGCCGCCTCGGCACGCGGCGCTACGGCGAGACGGTCATCGAGAAGACCGATCCGCGCGGGCGACCGTATTACTGGATCGGCTCGACGATACCGGTCGGAGAGCTGGAGGAGGGAACCGACATCAGCGCGGTCGCCGAGAAATTCATATCGATGACGCCCGTGCACCTCGATCTCACGGCCTATCAGTCGATGAAGCTCCTCGAGGAGATCGCGGCGGACCTCTCCTTGCGCGAAGAAGCTCCGGCATCCCCCGCATCCCGCGAGCGCTGAGATCCCGCGTTCGGATCGAAAACGACAGGTTCCGGGCGCCGGTTCGACGGCCGGTCACCGCTCGATTTCAGTAGTCGAGAACCTTCCGAGCGGACGCGAGCACCTTTTCCGTGCTCGGCAGAACCGCGCGCTCGAGGATCCGGTTGAAGCCGACCGGAGTGAACGTCGAGCCGACCCGGCCGATGGGGGCGTCCAAGAACGGGAAGACCGCCTCCTGGATCTGGGACGCGACCTCGCCGCCGAAGCCACCGTGCACCTTGTCCTCGTGCGCGATCAGCGCGCGGCTCGTCTTCTTGACCGACCGCGTCACCGCCTCGAGGTCCAGAGGAACGAGCGAGCGGAGATCGACGATCTCGACGTTTTTCCCCTCCTTCTCGAGCTCGGCCGCCGCCTCGAGCGCGAAGTGAACCGGGGTTCCGAACGCGACGATCGTCAGATCCTTCCCCTCCCGCCGCAGGCGTGCCTTGCCGAACGGGACCGCGAACTCCTGCGGGACCGCGGCCCGAGCCATCGGGTTGTTGTAGAGGAACTTCGGCTCGAGGAAGAGCGTGATCCCCCGGGACCGGATCGCGGTGCGCAGGAGTCCGGCGGCGTCGTCGGCGAAGGCGGGATACACGATCCGTATCCCCGGCAGCGTGACGAGCCACCCCTCGATGGTCTGTGAGTGGTAGAGGCCGCCGCCAATGTAGCCGCCGGAGGCCAGCCGCACGGTGACGTTCGGCACAAACTTGCCGTTCGTTCTCCAGTACTCGTGAGACATCTCGACCATCTGCTCGGCCGCGGGCCAGAAGTAGTCGGCGAACTCCGCGCCCTCGACGACCACCCGGATGTCTTCGGAGAGCCGAGAGAAGCCGTCCGATGTCCCGAGGATGTAGTCCTCGGCAATCGGCCCGTTGAAGACCCGGTGCGGCCCGAACTCCTGCTGCATCCCCTTGGTGACGTTGAAGACGCCGCCCTTGTCCCGGTACGCGACATCCTGGCCCCAGATGTAAGTGTGCGGGTTGCGGCGGAACTCTTCCCTGAGGGTCTGGTTGATCGACTGCACGAGCGTCACCGTCTCCCCGCTTCCGTCGGGGAGGCCGTCCGGCCAGTTCTCGGGAGACCACGGTTCGGGCGTCACGAACTGGAAGATCGAATCGGGAGTCGGGTCGGGGGCCTGCCGCGCCCGGTCGGCCGCATCCTCGTAGGTCTGCTGGTTGTGCGCCTCGATCGTGACGATCTCCTCCTCCGAGAGAAGCCCGCTCTCGATGAGCGTCCGGCGGAAGCGCGGCAGCGGGTCCGCTTCGCGCGCGGCGGCGAGCTCCTCGGGGGAGCGGTAGAGCTCGTGACGGTCGGAGTTCGAGTGGGAATGAATTCGGACGACTGGCGCATACACGATCGCGCAGCCTTCTCCCGTACGGACGAAGTCCACCGCCTCGCGCATCGCGCGGAACGAGTCGAAGACATCGAGCCCGTCGCAGTAGAGAATCCGGAGGTTCAGAAACCCGGAGAGGTTGTCGGCAACGGTCGGGTTCGCCGTCTGGTCGCACTTGGGCACCGAGATCCCGTAGCCGTTGTCCTGGATTACGAAGACCACCGGCAGCTTCTCGCGCGAGGCACCGTTGACGGCTTCGTAGTAGTAGCCCTCCGAAGTGGAGGATTCGCCGACCGAACAGAAGACGATCGAGTCCTTTCCGTAGGTCTTGATCGCGCGGCCGAGCCCCGCGGCGTGCTGGGCGTGGTTCGACACGCAGGAGGAGACGTTCTGGATGCCGATCTCCGGCTTGGCAAAGTGGTTCGACATGTGCCGTCCGCCCGACGCGACGTCGGTCGCCTTGGACATGCCGTTCAGCAGGATCTCCTCGGCGGTCAGGCCGGCGGCGACGCAAGTCGTCAGGTCACGGTAATAGGGGAAGAGGTAATCCCGGCCCGGCCGGAAGGTCATGCCAAGCGCCAGCTGGATGGCGTCGTGACCGGCGCACGGGGCGTGGTAGCTCCAGCCGAGCCCCTGCTTCAGGTAGTTCGGGGCCTTGTCGTCCAGCACCCGGGCCAGGTGCATGAGCGCGTACCACTTCTTCAGCTCTTCCCGGGAAATGCCGGCCGCGGCGGTCGGGTGGACGAGCTGAGCGGTTTCTCGGGGCGTCAACGGTCTTGGGCCTCCACGCAATCAGCCGACAACACGGATTTTACCGGTTTTTATTCGCACTGCCGGCGATCAGGAGGCCCGGAAACGTGACCGGTGCCGGGTGCCGGGCTTCCGGGACCGGCCCCAGGGGGTGCCGGGGGACCGCAAGGTCCTCCGCCGACAAATACTCGGACACTCTCCTGGGGGTTCGGGGGACCGCAAGGTCCCCCCGCTAAGATTACTCGGACAGACTCCTCTAGACGCGGTTTCTGACATCGGACACTCGACACGAGGTACTCGTCTTGCTTCTGGCATCTTCTTGCGTTCTGACGCCTCTTCGCCCTCGACTCCTTGCTACCATTTCAAAAGTGCCACCCCAACCCGAGCGTGTTCCCACCGACAGCCGCGCGGACGCGCAACGTCAGGAGATGGTCGACCGCTACGTCGTCTCTCGAGGCGTCGACGATCCGCGAGTGCTCTCCGCGATGAGGGAAGTGCCACGCCACCGCTTCGTGCCCGAGCCGCTGCGCGCGAAAGCGTACGGGAACCACTCCCTTCCGATCGGCCACGGACAGACGATCTCGCAGCCGTCGGTGGTCGGGTTGATGACGCAGCGGCTCGGCGTGCAGCCGGGACAGAAGGTCCTCGAGATCGGCACCGGCTCCGGATACCAGGCGGCCGTCCTCTCGCGCATCGCGCGAACGGTCTACTCGCTCGAGCGGATCGACGAGCTCGCGCGCGCCGCCGCGCAGACGCTCGCCGAGCTCGGCTACCAGAATGTCTCGGTGAAAGCGTTCGACGGTACGTACGGATACCCCGGCGCCGCGCCCTACGATCGCATACTCGTAACCGCGGGAACCCACGAGATCCCGGAGACGCTTCTCGCGCAGCTCGCCATGGGCGGCCGGCTGGTGGCGCCTGTCGGTCCCCCCGACCGCCAGCGGATCCGCGTCGTGCGTCGGCGCAAGACCGACTTCGCTCGCGAAGACGGTGAAGAGGTCGTCTTCGTTCCCCTGATCGGACGGTTCGGCCGGGCACCGGCGTGATCGCAAGACGCGCGCTGATCTCGGGGCGCGTTCAGGGCGTCGGCTTCCGCTTCTTCGCGGAGCGCGCCGCACGCGAGGCCGGGGTACGCGGCTGGGTGAGAAACCTGCCCGACGGCCGCGTCGAGACGGTCGCCGAGGGAGAAGAGAGCGCGGTCGCCCGGTACCTCGAGAAGATCCGCCGCGGACCGTTCGGTGGAAGCGTCGCGGACTTCGAGGTAGAAGAGCGCGAGCCCGAAGGTCTCGAGCGATTCGAGATCACCCGGTGATCGACCTCCGGCGGTTCGTGAGAGACGTTCCCGACTTCCCCACGGCGGGCATCCTCTTCCGCGACATCACGCCTCTACTCGCAACGCCGGAGGCTTTCGGCGCGGCGGTGGAGGCGATGGCGGATCCGTTTCGGCTTTCCGGCGTGGCGAAAGTCGTGGGGATCGAAGCGCGTGGTTTCATGTTCGGCGCGGCGATCGCCCGCGAGCTCGGGCTCGGCTTCGTTCCCGCTCGAAAGCCGGGAAAGCTGCCGGGCAAGACCGAGAGGATCGCCTACGGACTCGAATACGGATCCGACGCGCTCGAGATCCATGCCGATGCGCTTTCTCCGGGCGAACTCGCCCTGATCGTGGACGATGTCCTCGCAACCGGAGGCACTTCGGCTGCCGCCGCCGAGCTGGTCGAGCGGGTCGGCGCCCGGGTGCTGGCACTGGTCTTTTGCATCGAGCTCGCGGAGCTGAAAGGCCGGTCACGCCTCTCGGGCCGTCGGGCGCACGCGGTGCTGGTACTATAAGCAGGAGCTCCGGGCCCAGCCGAAAGCACAACAAGTAGCCAACAAATGGCCGAAGAACGCATCCTCATCGTCGATGACGACGAAGACATCCTGTTGATCGTTCAGACGATTCTCGCCAACGCCGGCTACTCCGTTGCCGTGGCGCGCAATGGGCGGGAGGGTGTCGATCTCGCGCTCGAGCTTATGCCGGATCTCATTCTTCTCGACGTGATGATGCCCGAGCTCTCGGGGTGGGAAGTGTGCACCACACTGAAGAACGCCCCCGAGACGCGCCAGATCCCCATCGCGATGATGACGGTCAAGAGCGAGATCCGGGACCTCATCACCGGCATGCAGCTCGGCGCCGACGACTACATCACGAAGCCGTTCACGCGGCGCAAGCTCCTCTCGACCGTGCGTCAGCTCCTCGACCAGCGGGGAGGGGAGAGCATCCCCGCGTTCCTCGCGTCCGAGAACGAGCAGATGCGGTTCAAGAGTCTGCTCTTCGATCCGGTCACCGACCTGCCGACGGTCCCCGTCATCATCGACGCGCTTCGCGATCGGCTCCTCGACAGCCGGGATCTCGCCGTCCTGTACGTCGATGTCGAGCAGTACAGTCACATCGAAGACACATACGGGTGGGAGGTCTTCGACGGGCTCTTGCGGCAGACCGCAAAGGCGCTGCGGAGGATGCTCGGGACCGTCTTCGCGACGGAGGACTTCGTCGCAGTCAACCGCACCGGCGGCTCCGACTTCTACGTATTCACGAGCCTCGAAGGGGGAGAGGAAGCGCTCGGGCGCCTCCAACGGAAAGCGCGACAGGTCGAGGAATCGCTTCGGGGGACGCTCGACGAGGTGTTCGGTGGGCGGATCCACAAGCGCATCGCCGTGTTCGTCGGTCACGCGTTCATCCGTTCGAACCCTCAGATGAGGGTCGAGCGGCTCGTCTACCGCGCCCTGCGGGAGGCGATCTCGATCGCGACCACGAAGGAGCGCGAGCGGCAGGCGCTGCTCGGCGACGCGTTCAAGGAGATTCTTCGCAAGCGCCGCATCCGAACGGTCTACCAGCCGATCTTCGATCTCAACACGATGGAGCTCTTCGGTCACGAGGCGCTGACCCGCGGCCCGATCGACTCTGCTTTCGAGGCCCCCGACCTCCTCTTCCAGTTCGCGGGCGAGCACGAGGCGATCTGGGAGCTCGAGCAGCTCTGTCTGGACTCGTCGGCGAGTCACTACCTTTCCGCGCCGGGAAGCCACCTCTTTCTGAACGTCGAGGCGGACTCGATCGTGACGCTGACCGCTCGCGGCGTTCAGGCGCTCGCCCCACTGCTCAACCTGCACCATCCGGTCGTGCTGGAGGTCACCGAACGCTCCGCCATCCGCGACGTCCCGGTCTTCCGCGAGTCGCTGGCGGTCCTGCGCGAGCACGGGTTCCGGATCGCGATCGACGACGCCGGGTCCGGGTATGCCTCGCTGCAGTCGATCGCCGAGCTACGCCCCAACTTCCTCAAGGTGGCAAACACGCTGATCACGGGACTCCACGAAGACACGATCAAGCGAGACGTCGTCGAGATGCTCGTGAACCTGTCGAAAAGGATCGATGCCGTCTGCGTGGCCGAAGGGATCGAGACCCCCGAGGACCTCGACGAGTGTCGCCACCTCGGCATTCCTTACGGCCAGGGCTTCTACATCGGCGTGCCGGAGGAGACGCCCGCGCTCCGCCCCGCGCGCGAGTTCGTCACGGTTTCGCCGCCGGGCTCCGGGCTCTCCAGCTAAAGTACACTCGCCGACCGCGGGGCCGTAGCTCAGGTGGATAGAGCAAGAGTTTCCTAAACTCTAGGTCGGGAGTTCGAGTCTCCCCGGCCCCACCACACGTCGCGCTCCCTTGCGAAGGACCTGGCTGCGCCACCGGCACGCGGCTCGGCAAATCGGCCTCGACCGCGCGCCTGGTCCTTCGCTGCGGTCGCGCTCCCGCGGCGCGAGGCTCCTCCGCTCGGTTACTTCGCGGAGACTCCTCGCGCCGCGATCAGACCCTACTCCTTGGCGGCCCCCGCACTTCCGCTCGATTACCTCGGGAGAGTCTTCGCGCCGCGATGGTGGTTCCCCGTACCCCTAGCGGGGCTTCGACGGCTTCGCCCTCCTGATCACCGGCACGGCCTGTCGCGCGTCCGCGGCCGAGTCGAAGCCGATCACCGCCACGTAACGGCGGCGGACGACCGTCCCGACGAGAAACGCCAGGTTGATTCCGGCCTCGGCGATGCCTCCCGCGATGGCGGCGCCGAGACCCGGCCGGTCGTCTCCCTCGACCAGCAGGGTCGGGATCCCCGAGTCCGAAAGGCCAGCGCGGCGCGCGGCATTCTGCGCCTTTCGCCCCGAGATCGGGTAGAGCTCGACCGCGCCGCGGCTCTCGTCGCCGGAGAAGCGATAGGCCATCACGACCTTGAGGTCCGCGCCCGCCTCCGCGAGCGGTCCGAGCGCTCCGGCAAGCGCCCCCGGACGGTTCGCGACCTCGCTCCGCCACAATGTGATCTTCTTCACGCTCACTGCCATGTCTCGTCCTCCTTTTGAATGTTGTCCAAGGCCTCACTCCATGCGCGTCAAATGTTGTCCGGCAGCCGCAGCATGCGCTTCATCCGCCGGTCCAGGAATCGGTCCGAGGTCAGCCCCTTGAGCGGGACCAGAATCCTCGCCAGGGGCGCTACGCGGTACCGCGTCTTCGGTCGCTTCGACTCGATTGCCCGGACGATGACCCGTGCGACCACCGCCGGCCGGCGACTGCCGCGCTGAAATTCTTTCTCACTCGCCCGCTCCGCGTTCTCGTAGAAGCGCGAGTACGGACCGGGCACGGCGAGAATCCGCGCAGTCGCCTGTCGCGCCCGGTCGGCGAAGTGCGTCGCGATGGGACCCGGCTCGACGACGACGACCCGGATCTTCCACGGAGCAACCTCGACCCTCAGCGCGTCGGAGATCGCTTCGAGGGCGTGCTTGGAAGCGCAATAGGGCCCGGCGAACGGAATGGTGACCTTGCCGGCGAGTGACGAGACGTTGACGATCGTTCCCCTCCGTGCCGCGCGCATGCCGGGCAGGACTGCGCGGGTGACGGCGATCGTGCCGAAGACGTTCACCTCGAACTGAGCGCGCCACTCCTCGAGCGAGACGTCCTCGATCGCGCCGTACTGGGGGTAACCGGCGTTGTTGACGACGGCGTCGATCCGGCCGGCGATACCGAGGGTCGACCGGACCGCTTCGCCGATCGAGGCCGCGTCGGTGACGTCGAGAGCGACCGTTTCAATGCCCTCCGCCGCGAGATCGGCGACGTCCTCCCGGCGGCGCGCCGACGCGAAGACGCGGTGGCCGCGTCTGGCCGCCTCGACCGCGGTTTCCCGCCCGATTCCGGAGGAGCACCCGGTTATCAGGATCACTTGCTTTCCGCGCATAGTAATTACGATGCGGGTGCAGGCCCGCAGGGCCTGTCCCCGCGACTTTCCCCGGGGGATGTTACCCTTCGACCGGCACGTCTGATGTCTTACGCGGAGAAGAATCTCGCTCCGGGAGAGACGATCGTCTACCGGGCCCGCTACCACTGGGTTTATTACCGGATGACCCTGGCGCTCCTGTTCGTGGCCGCCGTGTTCGGCCTCTGGTGGTGGATCGCGGGCGAGCGGCTCGAGTCCCGGCCCACGTCCTCGATCTTCGGTACGATCGCGCTCGCACTCGCCGCCGTGGCCGCCGTCCATTTCCTTGCCCGCCGGATCCGCGCGTCGGCCGACGAGTTCGTGGTCACGAGCCGGCGCGTGATCCGCAAGACGGGCCTCGTCGCCCGGGAAGCCGAGCACGCGCCGATCGAGAAGATCCAGGACATTACGGTCGATCAAGGGGTGTTGGCCCGGCTGCTGGGGTACGGGACTGCCATCCTCGAGAACGCCTCCGAGTCGGGCCGAATCGTCTTCCCGGACATCGCGGACCCGGAGAGGTTCCGCAGCGCGATCTGGGGACAGATCCCTGGCGCGGCGGCCGCCGGCATGCCCGCTGCAGGCGCCGCGTCTTCTGCCAGCGCGGTCCCCGGCACTTTCGCGGGGAGCGTCCAGATTTCCGCCGCCGCGAGGCTCGTGGAGATCGAAAACCTCCACACGCAAGGGCTCCTGACCACCGACGAGTACATCCGCAAGCGCGAAGAAATCCTGGGCTCTCTATGAAGTCCGGCGGTCCGCGACCGGGGAAGGGACGTAAACCGTCGCGGCGTCCGATCGTCTATCGGGCGTGCCGGCTCTCGCCGTGATCCCCCGGGAGACGCAACCGGGCGTCGACGAAGCGCGCCTGATCCAGGAGGTCCGCGCCGGCAATACGCAGGCGTTCGAATACTTCGTCCGCCAGTACCAGCAGAAGATCACGCGGGTCGCGTATCGACTCTTGCGGGACATGGGAGAGGCGGACTGCGCCGCGCAGGAGAGCTTCCTGCGCGCGTGGCAGAACCTGGGCGAATTCCGGGAAGGGTCCACGTTCGAGACATGGCTCACGCGGATCTGCATCAACTGGTGCAAGGACCGGTTGAAGCGGCGGCGGCTCGTTCTCTATTTTCACCAGTCCGGCGACGACGCCGGGGAAGGAACGGGGCCGCGGGATACCGCAGCGCACCCCGATCCCTCACCCGAGCGGCGCACGCACGCGCGGGAGATCCGAGAGCACCTCCGGGAGGCGATCGAAGCTCTCTCGCCGCGCCAGAAGACGGTCTTCACATTGAAACATTTCGAGGAGCTCTCGATCCCGGAGATCGCGGAATTGACGGGGCTCGACCCCGGAACGGTCAAGTCCCACCTTTTTCGCGCGGCTCACAAAATCC
Source organism: Thermoanaerobaculia bacterium (assembly GCA_036397915.1). Lineage (GTDB taxonomy): Bacteria > Acidobacteriota > Thermoanaerobaculia > UBA5066 > Gp7-AA6 > Gp7-AA6. The sequence continues at coordinate 20,907 of DASWIB010000305.1, forward strand.
GGGAGAGCCTGCGCCACTTCCGGAAGAAGGCGTGACATGGAACCCGAAAACCAGATCGGGGCGGATCACCTGACGGACGACGAGCTCTTTGCTCTGGCCGTCCCTCCAAGCGGCGCTCCCGAACCGCTGCCCCTGCACCTGTCCGAATGTCTGCAGTGCAGCCGGGCGGTCACGGACTGGAAGAACGCGGTCCGCGATCTCGGTTCCGACGACGAGGACGAGCTCGCCCGGCGTTCTCCCGAGGATTGGCGCGCGGCCGAGAACGTGACGCTGGCGGCGATTCGCCGCGAAGGCACTCCGGGGCGCGGCGGCGAACGGACGCTCCGGTGGATGCTTCTGGCGGCGGCGTCGCTCCTCCTTTTTGCGCTGTTGTTGGGAGACCGCCATCCGGCGGTTCCGATTGCTTTCGACGACACGACGGGGCTGTCCGCGCAGGATCGAGCGGATGACGCGCTGCTGCGCGACGTCGATCAGCTCGCGAGCGGTGAGGACACGGGAAACGGCTGGAGCGCGCTCGCGCCGGATCCGGAGAGCGTCGAGTCCGCGGCGCCCGCGGAGAATAGGTCGTGAAGAGGTTGGCGACTGCGCTGCTTTTCGCGTCGCTCGCGGCGTCGGCCTCGGCAGCGCCCGGTCTGCCGGCGGGCAAGTGGTGGAAGCGCCCTCGGGTCGCGGCCGAGATCAACCTGACTTCCGAGCAGGCGCGGGAGATCGAGAGCATCTTCGCGCGATCGCGCCCGAAGCTGATCGATCTGAAGGCGGACCTCGAAAAGAAACAGGGCGCGCTCCAGGATTCTCTGGAGGACCCGAACGCCGACCGCCGGGCGATCGGCGCTCAAGTCGAGGCGGTCGAGAATGCACGGGCGGAGCTCCAGAAGGCGCGGATACTCATGGTGCTCGACATGAGGCACGTCTTGAAGCCCCAGCAATGGGGCCGGCTCGTCCAGATGCAGCAGGAGTTCCGCCGCGAACGCAGGGAGCGCTTCGGGCGATTCCCGGAGCGCCGCCGGCCCCCGGCCGACAGACGGCGGTAGATCCTCCCGCTCGTCGCCGTCCTCACGGCACGAGCCCGGACGTCCCTCCTGCTTCGCTCGCAGCTCCTTCAGGAGCAACCGGCTGAAGTGCGGCGATCATTCGTGATTCGACGCGCTGCCCTCGAGAACAGCGAGTTTGATGGATCGACCCATCGCGAGGTAGCCGAACGGATTCGGGTGGGTGTGGTCCCCGAGATCGAAGATCGGATTCATGATGTCCGGATTCGTCGGGTCCCTCACGACCTCGTCGAAGTCGATCACCGCGTCGAAATCGGCATGGTGACGGATCCAGTCGTTCACCTGGTTCCGGTACTCGGTCTTCAGGGGAGTCCAGGTCGCACTGCTCCGCGGGATGATGGTCGCCCCGATGATCTTCAGGCCTCTGGCCTTAACGCGCTGGATGATCTCCGTCATCCCGGCGATCAACTGTTCGGCGTTGACGAGCCCGCTGTTGATATCGTTCGTGCCCTCGAAAAAGACGACGTGGGTGATCCCGGATCGCGAAAGGACGTCGCGGTCCAGCCGCTCCACCGCCGCGGGGCTGCTCTGAGTTGCGGTGACGGTCACCCGGTTTCCTCCGATTCCCTCGTTCACGAAGGCCTTCGTTGGGTCCTTTTTCGAGCCGAGCAGCGTGCGCAGGAAGGCAATGTCATGCCAGCGATCGTGCCCGTCCGTGGTGCTGCCCGTGCCGTCGGTGATCGAGTCGCCCAGGAAGACGACGGCCCCCTCCGCCTCCGAGAAGACGTCGATCGTCGAGACCCAGTACATCTCGGACGTCGTGCCGGTGAAGGCTGTTGACGTCTCGTCCGTAGTGTGATCTCCGGCCCCCGCGTCGGTCAGGTACGACGTCGTCCGCGCGTTGTTGTGGCGGCTGATCTGCCCCGTCGCGTCCCCCGGCACGAACAGGCTGATCGCGACGTCCTCCCACGCACGCGCCACGAACGGCAGCGCGTCGCTGTAAACGCCCTGCCCTGCGGCGATCGTCACGGAGGTCGACCCGCCGAACGTCAGCGGGCGGACCGTTCCCGGCACGAGCTGTGCGCCGTTGTTGCGATAGGCGATGGAAGCCGCGCCGATCGTCAGCGGAACCGTGCCGAACGTGTTGTCCAGCCGCACGCGCACGAGTTCGCCCGAGATGGTGGGACGCGCGATCATGCGCACGGTCTCGTTCGTTACGACCGTCGTGGCAGGCGCCAGGCCCTGGATGGAAAAGCCCCACCCCGCGACCCAGTCGGCCTTCCTCGCCTCGGCGCTACCAGCGACGCCGAGTCCGAGGGCCGCGATCAACGCGATCACGATCCACGCGCTCGGTGCGTCTTTCTTCATTCGATTCATGATTGGTCCCTCCTCTTCCAAAGTATTTCGAGTGCTACTCCTCTACACTCGCTCGCCCGTCCATCACCTCCTCTCGTCCGCCGGGCGAGCCAAGATGAGGCGTAGCAACCTTGATGCCCGGCCGTAACGGCGGATTCGCCGAGGGGGAGCGAATCCCGGAGGCCGCGGCGCCACAGAAGAATTCAGAAGGTCAGACGGACAGCGAGGCCTCCGGGAATCGGCACGAGGTCGAGGTCGGCGGCGGGTTTCTGCCCCTCCGCCCGTTTGTGCCGGTTGACGATGAACCGCCCGACCGCGGTGCCGAGAACGGCGCCCGCCGCAACGTCGCTCGCGAAGTGCACGCGGTCGTTCACGCGGTCGAACGCGACGAGCGCGGCGGCAGTGTACGCGAGTGTAGGAATTACCCAACCTCTGGCTCGGATCGCGATGACGGAAGCGACCGAGAACGCTTGGGTCGCGTGACCCGACGGAAAGGAGTCGTTCGCGGAACCGGGGCGAAAAACCGTCTCACCGTCCGAGTCGATCGGTCGCTCCCGGCCGAAGGCGCGCTTCAGGACCCATTTGTCGAGAAGGTGCGCCAGGAACCCCGCCTCGAGCGTTTCCCGTCCGGTCTCCCGCAGGTCCCAGTCGCGGAGCAAATACCCGACTGCGAGAAAACCGACCCCCACGTTGGTGCTGAACGCGCCGCCGAAACCGGTCGTCGCGTCCGATACGCGGTCGGTGAATCGGGACCGGTTCTGCTGCACCTCCCGGTCGATGGTCTCGTCGGCGAGCATCAGCCCTCCGACGAGGAGGACGACTCCGCCGAATCGCTCCCAGTCCGCCACGTTCCAGTGAATCGGCGCGGTGACGATGGCGAACGAGTCCGCGACGTAGCGCTTCGCCTCGACCTTCACGTCGCGCCAGAAGTCTTTCGGTCGGAGCGAGGGGCGCTTCGGCGGTGGCTCCTTCGGCGGGGCGGGCTCCTGCGGCTTCTCCTGGACCGCTTCATCGGACCCGGCCACGACCTCCGACGTCGCGACCGGCGCGTCGTCGATGGCCGAAAACTCCGTCGCAACGACGGGCGGCGTTTCGCAGACGGCGGAAGGACCTTCCCGGCTCTCGTCGGCGTCGGCGGCGAGCGGCGGCGCGAGCAGGCTCGCCACCAGCAGCACGGCAACGGCCTTCACGCCGCGCATGGCATGCAAGTCTTCCGCCCCCGACGTGAACGGCGCGTTACGATCGCCTGCGTGGACCGCAACGCGCGCGAGCGCATCGCCGAGTACGTCAAGCCGCTCGCGGTCGGCCTCGACGGGGTCACCTACTACGGAAACGTCGAGCGGGTGGTCGCCGCATCGGGGAAGATCGCTGGCCGCCGGGAAGATCTCGACCGCGACCTCCTCTACCTGCTCGCGGTCTTTTCCGGACAGGAGAAATGGGTTTCGAGGTTCGGACACAAGAGCCGCACCGAGATCTTCCTGGCGTCCGTCGGCGTCGAGGCTCGCAAGGTGGGGGCGCTCTGGCGGGGTCTCGCGCGCCTCGAGAAGGAGCCGCGCACGCTCGAGGAGCAGGTCGTCCACGACGCGATCTACCTCGAGGAGCTCGGCGCGTACGGGATCGCGCGGCGACTGCTCGAAGGCTATCGTGAGCAGTTGGACTTCGCCGAGATTGCGGATGCGATCGATGAAGCGGCCGCGGCGCCGCTTGCGACTCCGGCGGGCCGCACGCTCGCGGAGCCGCGGATCGCCGCGATGAGGGAGTTCTCGAGACGCCTTCGGGCGGAGTACCGCGAGTTCGCAGGCGAGAGC
>DASWIB010000306.1:0-6056 GCA_036397915.1 Thermoanaerobaculia bacterium
TGTCCTTCATCTTAGAACGGACGTGCGACCACACGTCGGACGGGATCGTGTCGACATTCGGATTCGCCCTGATATTCCGCTGGAATCTGCCGATCTGCCGGGCTCGGATCCCGCGCTGGCCGTGAACGCCGATCATCTCGACAAAAGATTTCTGGTTTTCGACTCCGTAAATGTAAACGTGATAGCCGGGACGATAGCCGCTCTTCTGAACCCGCTTGACTCGTCCGAGAATGCCGAACCGAAGAAGAAGTAGTTGAACTTCCTCCGCGAGTCGACGACTCGTGGTCGCGTAATAAATCCGTGACTGTTTCTCTCCTGGCGAAGCGGACCCATCGGTCGCCCAGAGATGTCGTAGGAACAGAGCGATTTGACGCTTCGAAAGCTGAAAGACCTCGGGCGGAATGAACTTTTCGTAGCTGCGACAACCGAACAATCCAAGGTCATCAAGCCACTCCGCGATCGGGTTTCTCTTGCCATGTGTCAGGTGATTAGGAGAAGGCAGGTAACTGTGCCACCAGTTCTTCTGCTGCACACGGCGGGCTGTGACGCCGAAATCACGGGCCGCCTCCTCGACCGCGTCGAGGTTCGCCGGATCAGCGCTCGTGTAGTGAATCGGCTGCCGGCGTACGAAGCAACCGTCGCCGATGAGATGCGCCAGCAGCACGACCTCGGAGTCGCGCCATTCGATCGTCTTCCCGGGCTCGGCGACTTCTCGTGGGACGGCCAAGCGATCGCCTGGCGAAAGCTCTTCGAGCGGCCGCCATCCGTCGATCGTCAGGAAGGGATGATTGCCGCTCGCCGTGACACGTCTGCCCGAGGCGAGGCGAAGTTCAAAGACCGGCCTCACGCCGCTCGGGAAGACATGAGTCATCGTTCCGCGAACCATCTGTAGCGACTCGTCGAGCGACCAGACCGGGATGTTGCGTTCCCCGCTGGCGAGGAGGTCGCCCAACGTCACTTCCGAGCCCGTATCCGATCGAAGGATTCGGGTATCAGCGGTCAAACATCCGCTTTCACGAAGGTCCGCGAGCTGCGGCCGACGCAGCTCACCCGTCCGCCGCTCGGGCTGCCGCGAGAGCTGGGAGAGCGCGAGGATCGGAACCTTGAGCTCCTTGGCGAGAAGCTTCAGGCCTCTCGAGATCTGGGAGACCTCCTGGGTGCGGTTGTCGAAGCGTCCGTGGCCCATCATGAGCTGGAGGTAGTCGACGACGAGGAGGTCGAGACCGTGCTCGCGCTTCAGGCGCTGCGCTTTGGCGCGCATCTCCGGAACGGTCAGGGCCGACCCGTCGTCCAGGAAAAAGCGCGCGCCCGCGACCTTGGACTGCGCGAGGACGAGACGGGTGATTGCTTCGCTCGAGGCGTAGCCGTCCCGCACCTTCTTGGCGTCGACGTCGGCCTCCGAGCAGAGGACCCGGAAACCGATCTGCTCCTTCGACATTTCGAGCGAGAAGAGCCCGACCGACCGGCCTTCGCGGATCGTCACGTGCTGCGCGATGTTCAGCGCGAGCGACGTCTTTCCCACCGACGGCCGCGCGGCCAGGATGATCAGGTCGGTATCCTGCAGCCCCGAAGTCATTCGATCGAGCTCCAGGAAGCCGGTCGGCAGCCCCGAGACCGCGCCGCTCCGGACCTTCGACTCGTCGATGACGTCCAGGTTGTGCCGGGTGATGTCTCCGATCCGCTGGAAGCCTCCGGAGATTGCCCCCTCGGCGATGTCGAAGATCTCGCCCGTGACGTCGCCGAGGAGCTTCTGCGCATCCTTCTCCTGCGCGATCCCCTCTCGGACCATCCTCTGCCCGGCTCGGATGAGGCGTCGCAGCGTCGACTTTTCCTTGACGATCCGCGCGTAGTGCTCGACGTTTCCGACGTCGGGGACCGCGTCGAGCAGGGACGACAGGTACGCGGCGCCGCCCGCCTTCTCGACCGCGCCGGCGCGGTCGAGGTCCTCCTTGAGCGTGAGGACGTCGATCTCCGCCGACCGCTGTGCGAGATCGGTCATTGACCGGTAGATCCGTCGGTGCGTGTCGGGGAAGAAGTCGTCCTCCTTCAGAATCGGGAAGACGGCAGCGAGAGAGGCGGGATCGAGAAGGATCGCGCCGAGGACGGATCGTTCCGCCTCGAGGTTCTGCGGGAGCCCCTTTTCGGTCGCGATTTCTTCGAGCATCGGGGAGGTCGCCCGCATTCTTCTCACCGCCTCCGCCGCTGTCAACGCTCGAAAGTTTTCCGCATCCAGGAAGCGCCGACCTCCGTGCGTTCGGCTCTACGGAAAAAGTTTCTTTTCCGCAGATGCGATCCTTTTCCGCAACAGATTGCGGCGCGGGAGAGGACAGATGATGTCCGATTGAGACGGGCTGTTGGCTCTCGGCTGTCAGTTCTCGGCCGAGAACCGAGAACCGAGAACCGATCGCTTCGCCGGACGAACGTCTTCCGACCACTCAAGATCGTCGAGACGACCGTGGGTCAATCGGTGTCCGAGTGTTTGTCGGCGGGGGACCTTGCGGTCTCCCACACCCCAGGCCGGCGACGGTCCTGTCGGCGCGCTCCGCGCGCAGAAAGGATCAGCTCACCAGATGAAGGCCTTATTCGCAGCGCGAATCTGCGCCACGACCGTGGGCCAGCCCACGATCTCATCCACCTTCTCTCGGACTCTCTCGATCCCGAGCTTCCGATTCACCGCCGACGCGGAGCACGCGAGCGAACGGATGAGTCCCGTCTCACGCGCCGCCGCGAGCAGGGCCGCGGCGCTTCCGCCGGGCCCGTCCGGTTCGTCGAGACGGTCGGAGACGAGCGCGGCGAGCGCCGCGTCGAACCAGACGAGCGTGACCGAGACGCCGAGAGAAGCCGCCGCGGCCGCCATCGCGGCGCCTTCGTAGAGCGAGTCTTCTTCGCCGCGATGGAGGAGCACCACCCAGCTCTCCCGGCCGGCGGTCATCCGCGGCGCGCCCTCTCGCGGAGCGCCTCGAGCATTCGGGCGTCCCCGAAAACCCCGCCCGGGTATTTCCGGCCCTCCACCGAGCCGTGGAAATCGCTTCCCGCCGTCGCGACGAGCCCGAGCTCGCCGGCGATGCGCCCGAAACGCTCGACCTCGTCGGGTCCGTGGTCCGGGTGGAACACCTCGATGGCGTCGAGACCGTTGGCGGCGAGCCCCGCGATCAGCGTCTCCACGTCGCGATACCAGATCCCGTGAGCGAGCGAGCAGACGCCGCCCGCCTGGTGGACGGTGGCGAGGACGTCCGCGGCCTGCCACTTCTCGTGTGGCACGTACCAGGGATGTTCCTCTCCGAGGAAGCGGTCGAATGCCTCGTCGTTCGACGTCGCATATCCCGCCCGGATGAGCGCTCGCGCGATGTGCGGCCGTCCCCACACTCCGTCGCCCACGTCCGCGCGGATCGCCTCGAGATCGATAGCGAATCCCGCCTCGATGAGCTTCTGAGCCATCCGTTCTCCCCGCGTGCGGCGGCTCGCCTGCCGCTCGGCCAGGGCGGCGTTGAAGACGACGTTCGACTCGTCGACGAAGAGAGCGAGGAGGTGAACGTCGTCCTGGCCCGCGCAGTTCGCCGAGATCTCGGTTCCCGAGATGAGCTCGATTCCGTGGAGACGGGCTTCGGCGCGCGCCTCCGGCAGCCCCTGGAGCGTGTCGTGATCCGTGAGCGCGAACGCACCCATGCCGGCGGCGGCCATGCGGCGAACGAGCTCCGCCGGCGAGTCGAGCCCATCGGAGACGTTCGAATGGCTGTGAAGGTCGACTCGCAAGCGGGTCGATCTTACCCGGAGCCGGTGCAGGGGTGTGGGAGACTCGCCGGTGTGGGGACCGCAAGGTCCCCCACCGACAAATACTCACTCTCCTAGAATCGCCGCCGTGGACCGCGACGAAGTCGCCCGGGTGCTCGAAGAGGTCGCGGCGATGCTCGAACTCAAAGGCGAGGACCTGTTCAAGGTCCGCGCGTACGAGACCGGCGCCCGGGCGATCCGCGGGTTCTCGGGGGACCTCGGCGAGGCCGTGCGGACGCGCGAGCTCTTGAAGGTTCGGGGGATCGGCAAAGGACTGTTTTCGAACATCGAGACGCTCGTGACGACCGGTTCGCTCCCCTACTACGAGGAGCTCCGCGACTCCTTTCCGCCCGGCCTGCGCGAGTGTCTGAGGATCCCCGGCTTCGGCGCGCGAAAGGCGAAGCTCCTCCACGACCGGCTCGGAATCGATTCCGTCGCGGCGCTCGAGAGCGCCTGCCGCGAGGGGAGGATCGCGGCGCTCAAGGGATTCGGTCCGAAGACCGAAGAGCGAATCCTCCGCGGTATCGAGACGCTCCGCGCGACCGCCGGACTCCACCGCTACTCCGCGGTTCGCTGGAGGGCGGAGGAGCTCGCCGCCGCGCTGCGCGGGACCGGCCTCGCGTCGCGCGTCGAGATCGCCGGCAGCCTGCGGCGCCGCCGGGAGGTCGTGCGCGACATCGACATCGTGGCGGCCTCCGTCCGTCCGGCCGAGCTCGCACGGGCGTTTCGGGGCCTCGCTGCCGGCGTCGCGGAGGTCGTCGCGTCGGGAGAAACGAAGGTCTCGCTGCGTTTCGCGGAAGGGATCGCCGCGGACCTTCGCGCGGTATCGGAAGACGAGTTCCCGGCGGCGCTCCTCGACTTCACCGGATCGAAGGAGCACAACACGGCGATGCGCGCCCGCGCGAAAGAGCAGGGGCTGAAGCTGGACGAGCACGGCCTCTTCGGCGGAGGCGGCGGAAGGAAGCTCCTCCCCTGCGCGAGCGAAGAGGAAATCTATCGCCGGCTCGGTCTCCAGTTCGTGCCGCCGGAGCTTCGCGAGGGGACCGGGGAGATCGAGGCCGCCGCGCGGGGCGAGCTTCCGACACTTCTCGAGAGCTCCGACGTGCGGGGACTCATCCACGTTCACACGACCGAGTCCGACGGGCGCGCGTCGCTCGAGGAGATGGTCGGCGCCGCCCGCGATGCGGGCTACGAATACGCGGCGATCACCGACCACAGCCCGTCGGCCGCGTATGCGGGGGGCCTCACTCCCGAGAGAGTTCTCGCGCAGAGGGAGCGCATCCGCGCCCTGCGGTCGAAGATTCCCGGGTTCCGCATCTTCCACGGGACCGAGGCCGACATCCTGGCGGACGGTGCGATCGACTTCGGCGACGAGTTCCTCGGCGTCTTCGACCTCGTCGTCGCTTCGGTCCACTCCCGCTTCGGGCTGCCGCGCGAGGCGCAGACGAAACGGCTCATCCGCGCGGTCGAGAACCCGCGCGTCTCGGTACTCGGCCACCCGACCGGGCGCCTGCTCCTGACGCGCAAGGGCATCGACGCGGACATGGAGGCCGTGCTCGCCGCCGCCGCGCGATCCGGCTGCGCGGTCGAGATCAACGGCTCGCCGCATCGCCTCGACCTCGACTGGAGACTCGTCCGGGGCGCGGCCGGTCAGAGGATCCTCTTCTCGATCGGACCCGACGCCCACTCCATCCGCGAGCTCGACAATGTCGCGTACGCCGTCGGGATTGCCCGCAAGGGCTGGGTAACGCCGGAGGCGACGCTGAACGCCAGGAGCGGGGACGAGCTCGCTGCCTGGCTCGAGCGGAGGCGGGGCGAACCGCTGCCGCCGGAATAGCGCCCCCGGGGGTGCGCGGACCGCAAGGTTCCCCGCGGGCAAATACCGGGACACTCCCCGCGCCCGGCTTCCGGTTCCCGCGTTCCCGACTTCCGGTTTCCGGCCCCACCGAACCTCTTTAGTCAATATGCATATAGTTATTTATAAATGGGCGCCGGGCGAAGGTCGGCCATGACGAGGTCCTGCGGGCGGCGCGCGAGGCGTTCGCCGACCGCGACTCCGAAGGCGCGGCCATCCCGATTCGGTATTCACCATCGGCTAGAATCCCGCGCGCGGCGGCGAGAGAACCGCTGAAGAAAGAAGGGACTCGAAATGGCACAGCTTCAAGTCGGCGACATGGCCCCGGATTTCACGCTGCCCTCGACGGTGGATGACAAAGTGACGCTTTCGGATTTTCGCGGAAAGAAGAACGTCGTGGTGCTCTTCTACCCGCTCGATTTTTCACCCG